>NZ_CP019428.1:5473966-5810950 GCF_009834565.1 Pseudomonas sp. R76 | reverse complement strand
AATTAAAGTTTCGGGAGAGTAAATCATGGGCAAAATTATCGGTATCGACCTGGGGACTACCAACTCCTGCGTCTCCGTGCTGGAAAACGGTGTTGCTAAAGTTATCGAAAACGCCGAAGGCGCGCGTACCACGCCGTCGATCATTGCTTACGCCAACGACGGTGAAATCCTCGTCGGTCAGTCGGCCAAGCGTCAGGCTGTGACCAACCCGCATAACACCCTGTACGCGGTGAAGCGTCTGATCGGTCGTAAGTTCGACGAAGAAGTCGTACAGAAAGACATCAAGATGGTCCCTTACAAAATCGCCAAGGCTGACAACGGTGACGCCTGGGTTGAAGTAAACGGCCAGAAAATGTCGCCGCCGCAAATCTCGGCTGAAATCTTGAAAAAGATGAAGAAAACCGCCGAAGACTACCTCGGTGAAGCCGTGACTGAGGCGGTGATCACCGTTCCGGCCTACTTCAACGACAGCCAGCGCCAGGCGACCAAAGACGCCGGCCGCATCGCGGGTCTGGACGTAAAACGTATCATCAACGAACCAACCGCAGCCGCTCTGGCTTACGGTATGGACAAGGCCAAGGGCGACCACACCGTGATCGTTTACGACCTGGGTGGCGGTACTTTCGACGTCTCCGTGATCGAGATCGCTGAAGTTGACGGCGAGCACCAGTTTGAAGTGTTGGCCACCAACGGTGACACCTTCCTGGGTGGTGAAGACTTTGACATTCGTCTGATCGACTACCTCGTTGACGAATTCAAGAAAGAAAGCGGCATGAACCTCAAAGGTGACCCGCTGGCCATGCAGCGCCTGAAAGAAGCCGCTGAGAAAGCCAAGATCGAGCTGTCTTCCGCTCAGTCGACCGACGTGAACCTGCCGTACATCACTGCAGACGCTACCGGTCCTAAGCACTTGAACGTGAAGATCTCGCGCTCCAAGCTGGAAGCACTGGTTGAAGACCTGGTTCAACGTACCATCGAGCCTTGCCGCATCGCGCTGAAAGACTCCGGTATCGACGTGGGTTCGATCAACGACGTGATCCTGGTCGGCGGTCAAACCCGTATGCCACTGGTTCAGAAGCTGGTTACCGAGTTCTTCGGCAAAGAAGCACGTAAAGACGTGAACCCGGACGAAGCTGTTGCCATGGGTGCTGCTATCCAAGGCGCGGTACTGGCCGGCGACGTGAAAGACGTGTTGCTGCTGGACGTCAGCCCGCTGACCCTGGGTATCGAAACCATGGGTGGCGTGATGACCGCGCTGATCGAGAAAAACACCACGATTCCTACCAAGAAATCGCAAGTGTTCTCGACTGCCGACGACAACCAGGGCGCTGTGACCATTCACGTGCTGCAAGGTGAGCGTAAGCAAGCCGCTCAGAACAAGTCCCTGGGCAAGTTCGACCTGGCTGAGATTCCACCAGCACCACGTGGCGTGCCACAAATTGAAGTGACCTTCGACATCGACGCCAACGGCATCCTGCACGTAGGTGCTAAAGACAAGGCCACCGGCAAAGAGCAGAAGATCACCATCAAGGCCAACTCCGGTCTGTCTGATGAAGAAATTCAACAGATGATTCGTGATGCTGAAGCCAACGCTGATGCGGATGCCAAGTTTGCTGAGCTGGCCGCCGCCCGTAACCAAGGCGATGCCCTGGTTCACTCGACGCGCAAAATGATCGCCGACGCGGGCGAAAAAGTGACTGCTGAAGAGAAAACCGCGATCGAAGCTGCTGTGGTTGCCCTGGAAGCCGCCATCAAAGGCGACGACAAGGCTGCCATCGAAGCCAAGGTTGAGGAGCTGTCGAAAGTCTCCGCGCCGGTTGCTCAGAAAATGTACGCCGAGCAAGGCCAGCCGGCAGAGGGTGCTGCACACGCAGAGCCTGAAGCCAAGCACGACGACGTTGTCGATGCCGAGTTCGAAGAAGTCAAAGACCAGAAGTAAGTTGGTCGCCCGGTTGACCGCTATCAAGCGGTGACTGGTAGGATGTCGCCGCGCGGGAGCTTGCTCCCGCGTTGGCGTGTCTGGGGTATGCGAATTTTTACAACATGCGACAAGGTTCGGATGTTGGCGGTGTGATCGGGAATGCTCCTGCTTCCTGGCGACAGTCACCGCGTTTTTGGCCGGGTCCCTGGCTAAAAGCAGTAATGACCAGGATCGTTGAATTGACGTGAGTTGGGTCCGGGCCTGTATTGGGGCTCAACGAGTTTGGCAAGGCTCAGGAGGGTCTCGCCGAACGTCCTTAAGAGTGCAAAGACTTATGGCAAAGCGTGACTATTACGAAGTGTTGGGTGTGGAGCGCGGCTCCAGCGAGGCGGACCTGAAAAAGGCTTACCGTCGCCTGGCGATGAAGCACCACCCGGACCGTAATCCGGATAGCAAAGAATCCGAAGAGCTGTTCAAAGAGGCCAATGAGGCCTACGAGTGCCTGTCTGATCCCAACAAGCGCGCGGCCTACGACCAGTACGGACATGCCGGCGTTGACCCAAGCATGGGCGGCGGCGGTGCCGGTTTTGGCGGTCAGAATTTCTCCGATATTTTCGGCGACGTATTCAGCGACTTCTTCGGCGGTGGCCGTGGCGGTCAGCGTGGCGGCGCCCAGCGTGGCAGCGACTTGCGTTACACCCTGGAATTGAATCTGGAGGAAGCCGTACGCGGCACCACCGTCAATATTCGGGTGCCGACGCTGGTCAATTGCAAGCCGTGCGATGGCTCGGGTGCCAAGAAAGGCTCCTCGCCGATTACCTGCCCGACGTGCGGCGGTATTGGCCAAGTGCGTATGCAGCAGGGCTTCTTCTCGGTGCAGCAGACCTGCCCGCGTTGCCATGGCCAGGGCAAGATCATTTCCGATCCGTGCGATTCCTGCCACGGCGAAGGCCGCGTCGAAGAGTACAAAACCCTCTCGGTCAAAGTGCCGGCGGGCGTGGATACCGGTGACCGCATTCGCCTGTCGGGCGAAGGTGAGGCGGGGACTCAGGGTGGCCTTACGGGCGATCTGTACGTGGTGATCAATGTGCGCGAGCACTCGATCTTCCAGCGCGACGGCAAGCACCTGTTCTGCGAAGTGCCGATCAGCTTTGTCGACGCGGCCTTGGGTGGCGAGTTGGAAATTCCGACGCTGGACGGTCGGGTCAAGCTCAAGATTCCCGAAGGTACGCAAACCGGCAAGCAGTTCCGTATCCGAGGCAAAGGCGTTGCGCCTGTGCGCGGAGGCGGTGCTGGCGACCTGATGTGCCGCGTAGCGGTGGAAACACCCGTCAACCTGGGCCGTCGTCAGCGCGAACTGCTGGAGGAATTCCGTAGCTCGTTGGAAGGCGATGACTCCCATTCGCCGAAAACCACCGGTTTTTTCGATGGTGTGAAGCGCTTCTTCGGCGACCTGTAAGGAAGTGAGTATGCGACGTATAGCCGTAATGGGCGCTGCCGGGCGCATGGGCAAGACGCTGGTCGAGGCGGTGCAGCAGCGCTCGCCGGCCTCCGGGTTGACGGCGGCGATCGTTCGCCCAGGCAGCACGTTGATCGGTGCGGATGCCGGTGAGTTGGCCTCGCTGGGGCGTATCGGTGTTTCGTTGTCGGGTAACCTCGAGCAGGTGGCTGATGAGTTCGACGTGCTGATCGACTTCACCCTGCCGGAAGTGATGCTGAAAAACCTGGCGTTCTGCCGCAAGGCGGGCAAAGCCATGGTGATCGGTATCACGGGCTTGAGCGTTGAGCAGAAGCAGTTGCTGGTCGAGGCGGGCAAGGATATTCCGATCGTCTTCGCGGCCAACTTCAGTGTCGGCGTGAACCTGTCGCTCAAGTTGCTGGACCTGGCGGCACGTGTGCTGGGCGATGAGGCGGATATCGAGATTATCGAAACCCATCACCGTCACAAGATTGATGCGCCGTCGGGTACTGCGTTGCGTATGGGTGAGGCGATTGCCGACGCGCTGGGGCGTGACCTGTCGAAAGTCGCTGTTTACGGCCGTGAAGGGCATACCGGTGAGCGTGCGCGTGACACCATCGGCTTCGCCACTGTGCGCGGCGGTGATGTGGTCGGCGATCACACCGTGCTGTTCGCCACGGAAGGTGAGCGTCTGGAGATCACGCATAAAGCGTCAAGTCGCATGACCTTTGCCAAGGGGGCGGTACGTGCCGCGCTCTGGTTGGAAGGTCGCGAGGCAGGGCTGTATGACATGCGTGATGTGCTGGATCTGCACTAATCAGTAGCTAAAACGGGGCCTCAGGATTATCCTGAGGCCCCGTTTTTACCCGCTAAGCGACGTCCTGTCGCATTCCCCTGCCTTTAAGGCTCATTAGCGGTGGACCAAAAAAGCCTTTTTCTGTAAGCTACAGCTTTAGTGTGTCCACTAAAAGCGCGCAGAATAATTCAGTGAAGAAGCGGGGTGACGTGTCCATACGTCACTCCGCTTTTTTACAACCTGCGATCGCCCTTTCAGGCTTTATTTACGGGAGGTCTTCTTGACTAAGCCAGCCATACTCGCCCTTGCTGATGGCAGCATTTTTCGCGGCGAAGCCATTGGAGCCGACGGTCAAACCGTTGGAGAGGTAGTGTTTAACACTGCCATGACCGGCTATCAGGAAATCCTTACCGATCCTTCCTACGCCCAACAGATCGTTACCCTGACCTATCCGCACATCGGCAACACCGGTACTACACCGGAAGACGTCGAGTCTGATCGTGTCTGGTCGGCCGGTCTGGTGATTCGTGACCTGCCACTGGTTGCGAGCAACTGGCGTAACACGATGTCGCTGTCCGATTACCTGAAAGCCAACAACGTTGTGGCGATCGCCGGTATCGATACGCGCCGCCTCACGCGCATCCTGCGTGAAAAAGGCTCGCAGAACGGCTGCATCATGGTCGGTGACAATATTTCCGAAGAAGCAGCGATTGCTGCAGCGCAAGGCTTCCCTGGCCTGAAGGGCATGGACCTGGCGAAAGTTGTCAGCGTCAAAGAGAAGTACGAGTGGCGCTCCACTGTCTGGGACTTGAAGACCGACAGCCATGCGACCATCGAAGCCAGCGAGTTGCCTTATCACGTGGTCGCTTATGACTACGGCGTTAAGTACAACATCCTGCGCATGCTGGTTGAGCGCGGCTGCCGCGTGACCGTCGTACCGGCGCAAACGCCGGCCAGCGACGTACTGGCCCTGCAACCGGACGGCGTGTTCCTGTCCAACGGCCCGGGTGACCCGGAGCCGTGCGACTACGCCATCCAGGCCATCAAGGAAGTGCTGGAAACCGAGATCCCGGTGTTCGGTATTTGCCTCGGTCACCAACTGCTGGCCCTGGCCTCCGGCGCCAAGACCCTGAAAATGGGTCATGGCCATCACGGTGCCAACCACCCAGTGCAAGACCTGGACACAGGTGTGGTGATGATCACCAGCCAGAACCACGGCTTTGCGGTGGATGAAGCGACCTTGCCGGCTAACGTGCGCGCGATTCACAAGTCGCTGTTCGACGGTTCCCTGCAAGGTATCGAACGCACCGACAAGAGCGCGTTCAGCTTCCAGGGCCACCCTGAAGCAAGCCCGGGCCCGAACGACGTAGCGCCGCTGTTCGACCGTTTCATCAATGAGATGGCCAAGCGACGCTGACTGAGTGGCGTGCGGGCGGCCCCGAATGTCGGTGGCCCCCGCAGGCTCTTCAAAGATTGTTCAAGACGGCTTGCCGACTGACCTGCGGATTTGAGTGACAAACCCATGCCAAAACGTACAGACATAAAAAGCATCCTGATTCTCGGCGCTGGCCCGATCGTGATCGGCCAGGCCTGCGAATTCGACTACTCCGGCGCCCAGGCCTGTAAAGCCCTGCGCGAGGAGGGTTACCGCGTCATCCTGGTGAACTCCAACCCGGCCACCATCATGACCGACCCGGACATGGCCGACGCCACCTACATCGAACCGATCAAGTGGCAGACCGTTGCCAAGATCATCGAGAAGGAGCGTCCGGACGCACTGCTGCCGACCATGGGTGGCCAGACTGCACTGAACTGCGCCCTGGACCTGGAGCGCGAAGGCGTTCTGGAAAAGTTCGGCGTAGAGATGATCGGTGCCAACGCCGATACCATCGACAAGGCTGAAGACCGTTCGCGTTTCGACAAGGCCATGAAGTCGATCGGCCTTGACTGCCCGCGTTCCGGTATCGCCCACAGCATGGAAGAGGCCAATGCGGTCCTCGAGAAGCTGGGCTTCCCGTGCATCATTCGTCCGTCCTTCACCATGGGCGGCACCGGTGGCGGTATCGCTTACAACCGTGAAGAGTTCGAAGAAATCTGCGCTCGCGGTCTGGACCTTTCGCCGACCAAGGAACTGCTGATCGACGAATCCCTGATCGGCTGGAAAGAGTACGAGATGGAGGTTGTCCGCGACAAAAAGGACAACTGCATCATCGTCTGCTCGATCGAAAACTTCGACCCGATGGGCGTGCACACCGGTGACTCGATCACCGTTGCTCCAGCGCAGACCCTGACGGACAAGGAATACCAGATCATGCGTAACGCCTCGTTGGCGGTACTGCGTGAGATCGGCGTTGAAACCGGCGGTTCCAACGTTCAGTTCGGTATCTGCCCGGACACCGGCCGCATGGTCGTGATCGAGATGAACCCGCGTGTATCGCGCTCTTCGGCGCTGGCATCGAAAGCTACCGGCTTCCCGATTGCGCGCATCGCGGCCAAGCTGGCGATCGGTTACACCCTGGATGAGTTGCAAAACGAAATCACTGGCGGCGCTACGCCAGCGTCCTTCGAACCGTCGATCGACTACGTCGTGACCAAGCTGCCACGTTTCGCCTTCGAGAAATTTGCCAAGGCTGACGCGCGCCTGACCACCCAGATGAAATCCGTGGGTGAAGTCATGGCCATCGGCCGGACCTTCCAGGAGTCCTTGCAGAAAGCCCTGCGTGGCCTGGAAGTGGGTGTTTGCGGCCTGGACGAGAAGCTCGACCTGAGCAACCCGGAAAGCATGAGCGTGCTCAAGCGCGAGCTGACTGTACCGGGCGCTGAGCGTATCTGGTACGTGGCTGACGCCTTCCGTGCCGGCCTGAGCGTCGAAGACATCTTCGGCATGAACATGATCGACCCGTGGTTCCTGGTACAGATCGAAGATCTGATCAAGGAAGAAGAGAAGGTCAAGACCCTCGGTCTGTCCTCTATCGACCGCGACCTGATGTTCCGCCTCAAGCGCAAAGGTTTCTCCGACCAGCGTCTGGCCAAGCTGCTGGGTGTGACCGAGAAAAACCTGCGCACGCATCGCCACAAGCTGGAAATCTTCCCGGTCTATAAGCGCGTTGACACCTGTGCGGCCGAGTTCGCCACCGACACCGCCTACCTGTACTCCACTTACGAGGAAGAGTGCGAAGCCGCGCCGTCGGGCCGCGACAAGATCATTATCCTGGGTGGCGGTCCAAACCGTATCGGCCAGGGCATCGAGTTCGACTACTGCTGCGTACACGCCGCTCTCGCCCTGCGCGAAGACGGGTACGAGACCATCATGGTCAACTGCAACCCCGAAACCGTTTCCACTGACTACGACACTTCCGACCGCCTGTACTTCGAGCCGGTAACCCTGGAAGACGTGCTGGAGATCTGTCGCGTCGAGAAGCCAAAAGGCGTGATCGTCCAGTACGGCGGCCAAACCCCGCTGAAACTGGCTCGCGCTCTGGAAGCTGCCGGCGTACCGATCATCGGCACCAGCCCTGACGCCATCGACCGCGCCGAAGACCGTGAGCGTTTCCAGCAAATGGTTGAGCGCCTGAACCTGCGTCAGCCGCCAAACGCTACCGTGCGCAGCGAAGACGAAGCCATCCGCGCAGCCAGCAAGATCGGTTACCCGCTGGTGGTGCGTCCGTCCTACGTTTTGGGCGGCCGTGCGATGGAAATCGTCTACGAAGAAGAAGAGCTCAAGCGTTACCTGCGCGATGCGGTGAAAGTGTCCAATGACAGCCCGGTGCTGCTGGACCACTTCCTCAACTGCGCCATCGAAATGGACGTGGATGCTGTCTGCGACGGCACCGACGTGGTGATCGGCGCAATCATGCAGCACATCGAGCAGGCCGGCGTGCACTCCGGTGACTCCGCGTGCTCGCTGCCGCCGTACTCGTTGCCGGCGCACATCCAGGACGAGATGCGCGAACAGGTCAAGAAAATGGCCCTGGAGCTGGGCGTTGTCGGCCTGATGAACGTTCAGTTGGCGCTGCAAGGCGAAGACATCTACGTCATTGAAGTCAACCCGCGAGCTTCGCGTACCGTGCCATTTGTATCCAAGTGCATCGGTGTGTCCCTGGCGATGATCGCTGCCCGCGTGATGGCCGGTAAGACCTTGAAGGAAATCGGCTTCACCAAGGAAATCATTCCGAACTTCTACAGCGTGAAAGAGGCGGTGTTCCCCTTCGCCAAGTTCCCTGGTGTGGACCCGATCCTGGGCCCAGAGATGAAGTCCACCGGTGAAGTGATGGGCGTGGGCGATACCTTCGGTGAGGCGTTCGCCAAGGCTCAGATGGGTGCCAGCGAAGTGTTGCCGACCGGTGGTACTGCGTTTATCAGCGTGCGTGATGATGACAAGCCACTGGTTGCAGGCGTGGCCCGTGATCTGATCAACTTGGGCTTTGAAGTCGTGGCCACCGCCGGGACCGCCAAGCTGATCGAAGCTGCCGGCCTGAAAGTGCGTCGCGTGAACAAGGTGACGGAAGGCCGTCCGCACGTGGTCGACATGATCAAGAATGACGAAGTCACTTTGATCATCAACACCACCGAAGGTCGCCAGTCGATCGCGGACTCCTACTCCATTCGTCGTAATGCCTTGCAGCACAAGATCTACTGCACCACTACCATTGCTGCTGGCGAAGCCATCTGCGAAGCGCTCAAGTTCGGTCCGGAAAAGACCGTGCGTCGCTTGCAGGATCTACACGCAGGATTGAAGGCATGACCAAATACCCAATGACCGTCCAGGGCGCCAAGGCCCTGGAAGAGGAACACGCCCATCTGACCAAGGTCGTCCGTCCGAAGCTGAGCCAGGACATCGGGACGGCCCGCGAGCTGGGCGACTTGAAGGAAAACGCTGAATACCACGCTGCTCGCGAGCAGCAGGGTATGGTTGAGGCGCGTATCCGTGACATCGAAGGCCGTATGCAGAATGCGGTGATCATCGACGTCACGACCATCCCGCATACCGGCAAGGTTATTTTCGGTACTACCGTAGAAATCGCCAACGTCGAGACCGATGAGCGCGTTGTTTACCACATCGTGGGTGAAGACGAAGCCGACTTCAAACTCGGCAAAATCTCCGTCGGTTCGCCACTCGCCCGTGCCTTGATTGCCAAGGAAGAGGGTGACGTGGTGGCTGTGAAAACGCCTGGTGGCGTAATCGAGTACGAGATTGTTGAAGTTCGTCACATCTGAAAGACGGCGCCCGCTTCGTGCGGGCGCCATGCTTTGGCAGCTAGCCCAGATGCTTTGGGTTGGCGGCGTGTGGTTGTTGCACATTGGTATATTGCCGACGCTGGGCCTGATTGGCCTGGCGCCGTTGCTGATCGATGAGATCGACGGATTGCTGAGTGCGCTGCTGGTGGGTTTTGCGGCGGCGTGCGTGACGCTCCAGGTGCTGGTGCTGATCAAGGCCGAAGGCTTGGGGAGTTTGTGGCGGGATATTCGCGGCCAACTGCTGTTGATGGCGCTGTATGCATGTGCAATGTTTTGCGTGGTGCATGTGTGGCTGCCGGAAGCGTTGCGCTGGCAGCTTTTCAGCTATCTTGTGCTAGGGTTCTCCGGCCTGGTGCTGGTGATACAGCCGGCGCCGGGATGGAGTGGCGGGGCGCGCGAAGCACGCCCGTGACCCTTTTTGTTACTTGAAGCGGTGTACGTTCGACAGTTGCTTGTTGACGCTGAAATTCTTGCGATACAGCAGCGCCATCTTGCCGATGACCTGAACCAGGTCCGCTTTGCCGACCTTGCACAGTTCTGCAATGGCGGCCAAACGCGCTTCGCGGTCAAGGATGTTGACCTTGATCTTGATCAGTTCGTGATCGCCCAATGCGCGTTCAAGTTCGGCTAACACACCTTCAGTCAAACCGTTGTCTGCCACAATCAGAACTGGTTTCAGATGGTGGCCAATGGATTTGTACTGTTTCTTCTGCTCTTGAGTGAGCGGCATAATCTGACCCCTGCGTCTGATCTTGTAAAAAGCGGCGGCCAGTTTACCCGAGCGAGTCCGGGACCGCCCAGTTAATCACGACCCGTTTTATTTTTCGAGGTGGCCCGTGGCCCGTTCCAAAACTAGCCTTAAGTGGCTGCAAGAGCATTTCAACGATCCTTACGTCAAAAAGGCGCAGAAGGACGGCTACCGTTCGCGGGCCAGCTACAAGCTGCTGGAGATCCAGGACAAGGACAAATTGATCCGGCCGGGCATGAGCGTTATTGACCTTGGCGCGGCCCCCGGTGGCTGGTCCCAAGTGACCAGTCGTCTGATTGGTGGGCAGGGTCGCTTGATCGCTTCCGACATCCTGGAAATGGACAGCATCCCCGATGTGACCTTTGTTCATGGCGACTTTACCCAGGACGCCGTGCTCGCACAGATTCTTGAAGCTGTGGGAAATTCGCAGGTAGACCTTGTGATTTCCGACATGGCCCCCAATATGAGTGGATTACCGGCTGTCGATATGCCGCGCGCAATGTTCCTGTGTGAACTGGCGCTGGATTTGGCAGGTCGGGTGTTGCGTCCTGGGGGGGATTTTCTGGTGAAAGTCTTCCAGGGCGAAGGTTTTGACGAGTACCACAAGAACATCCGCAAGTTGTTCGACAAGGTGCAAACACGCAAGCCTGACTCTTCCCGGGACAGGTCTCGCGAGCAATACCTGCTGTGCCGTGGCTTCCGCGGTGTTGAAGGGGCAGCGAGCGAAGAGCGTTTTTGAGGAATTTGAGGGGGGCGATAGGTTTTTTTATATCGCTTTCGACACGAAGCTTTACGAATATTGTGTAGTCAAAGTTTCACAAAGGGTTACAGACGGCGCCTGCCAGAGTTGTAGGTAATGTAGTAAGTTAGGCCGGTGAATATCATGCGAAGCACGCGCCACTAGCGGAGCTTGCTTCAGAGGGTAGTTAATTGAACGATATGGCAAAGAATCTGATCCTGTGGTTGATCATCGCGGCAGTCCTGGTGACGGTGATGAACAACTTCTCCAGCCCTAACGAGCCGCAGACCCTCAACTATTCCGACTTCATCCAGCAAGTTAAGGATGGCAAGGTCGAGCGCGTAGCGGTTGATGGCTACGTGATTACCGGCAAGCGTAACGATGGCGATAGCTTCAAGACCATCCGTCCGGCAATCCAGGACAACGGTCTGATCGGCGACCTGGTAGATAACCACGTGGTCGTTGAGGGCAAGCAGCCTGAGCAGCAGAGCATCTGGACTCAACTCCTGGTGGCGAGCTTCCCGATCCTGGTGATTATCGCCGTGTTCATGTTCTTCATGCGCCAGATGCAAGGTGGTGCGGGAGGCAAGGGCGGGCCGATGAGTTTCGGCAAGAGCAAGGCACGCCTGCTCTCCGAAGATCAGGTGAAGACCACCCTGGCTGACGTCGCGGGTTGCGACGAAGCCAAGGAAGAAGTTGGCGAGCTGGTTGAGTTCCTGCGCGATCCGGGCAAATTCCAGCGCTTGGGCGGCCGTATTCCTCGTGGTGTGCTGATGGTCGGCCCTCCGGGTACGGGTAAAACCTTGCTGGCCAAGGCGATTGCCGGCGAAGCCAAAGTACCTTTCTTCACTATCTCCGGTTCTGACTTCGTCGAGATGTTCGTCGGTGTCGGTGCCAGCCGTGTTCGCGATATGTTTGAGCAGGCCAAGAAACACGCGCCTTGCATCATCTTCATCGACGAAATCGACGCCGTTGGTCGCCATCGTGGTGCTGGCATGGGCGGTGGTCACGATGAGCGTGAGCAGACACTCAACCAGTTGCTGGTGGAGATGGACGGCTTTGAAATGAATGACGGCATCATCGTCATCGCTGCAACTAACCGTCCCGACGTTTTGGACCCTGCGCTGCTGCGTCCAGGCCGTTTCGACCGCCAGGTTGTGGTTGGCCTGCCGGACATCCGTGGTCGTGAGCAGATTTTGAAAGTACACATGCGCAAAGTGCCGATGGGTGACGACGTGGCTCCGGCCGTGATTGCCCGTGGTACGCCGGGCTTCTCCGGTGCGGACCTTGCCAACCTGGTGAACGAGGCTTCGTTGTTCGCAGCCCGTACCGGCAAGCGCATCGTAGAAATGAAAGAGTTTGAACTGGCGAAAGACAAGATCATGATGGGCGCTGAGCGCAAATCCATGGTCATGTCCGAGAAAGAGAAGCAGAACACCGCTTATCACGAAGCCGGTCACGCCATTGTCGGTCGCGTAGTGCCTGAGCACGACCCGGTCTACAAAGTGTCGATCATTCCTCGTGGTCGGGCGCTGGGTGTCACCATGTTCCTGCCGGAGGAGGATCGCTACAGCCTCTCCAAGCGTGCGCTGATCAGCCAGATCTGCTCGCTGTACGGTGGTCGAATTGCCGAAGAAATGACCCTGGGCTTTGACGGTGTCACCACCGGTGCTTCCAACGACATCATGCGTGCCAGCCAGATTGCGCGGAACATGGTGACCAAGTGGGGCTTGTCGGAAAAACTCGGTCCTTTGATGTATGCCGAGGAAGAAGGTGAAGTGTTCCTGGGTCGTGGCGGTGGCGGTCAAAGCGCGAGCTTCTCCGGTGAGACAGCCAAGCTGATCGACTCCGAAGTGCGCAGCATCATTGACCAGTGCTACGGCACGGCCAAGCAAATCCTGACCGACAACCGCGACAAACTGGACGCCATGGCTGATGCGCTGATGAAGTACGAAACCATTGATGCCGACCAGATCGACGACATCATGGCGGGTCGTACACCGCGTGAGCCTCGCGATTGGGAAGGTGGTTCGGGTACTTCGGGAACTCCGCCGGTAGTACAGAGCGAACGCCCTGAAACCCCGATCGGCGGCCCGGCAGCTGACCACTAAGGTTTGAAATGACTTCTGTGTTGTCCTCCACCCGGTTGCCTTGCGGCAACCGGGTTCTTGATTTGGCCCATACGCATGTCATGGGCATTCTTAACGTAACCCCCGATTCCTTCTCCGATGGTGGCCGTTTCAACCAGCTGGATGCCGCACTGCGTCATGCCGAAGCGATGGTTCTGGCTGGCGCCACGTTGATTGATGTGGGTGGCGAGTCGACTCGTCCCGGTGCTCGTGTGGTTTCTCCCCTGGAGGAGCTTGAGCGAGTGGCGCCAATTGTCGAGCTTATTGCTCGCGAGTTGGATGTGATCATCTCGGTTGATACGTCGACCCCGGCAGTGATGCGTGAGACGGCGCGCCTGGGGGCGGGGTTAATCAATGATGTGCGAGCTCTTCGACGCGATGGTGCCCTGGATGCAGCGGCGGCAACCGGTCTTCCTGTGTGCCTGATGCATATGCTCGGAGAGCCCGGGAATATGCAGGACAGCCCACACTACGATGACCTTGTTGGCGAGGTGAGTGGCTTTCTGGCTGAAAGGATCGCTCAATGCGCAACGGTGGGCATTGCGGCCGAAAAGATCATCCTTGATCCCGGGTTTGGCTTCGCCAAGACCCTGCAGCACAATTTGAGTCTGTTCAAGCATATGGAATCCTTGCACGCCCTTGGTCGGCCCCTGTTGGTCGGCGTTTCGCGCAAGAGCATGATAGGTCTGGCCCTGAACCGTCCCGTCGGCGAGCGGCTTTACGGTGGTCTGGCGTTGGCGGCGCTTGCCGTGACCAAGGGTGCGCGTATTTTGCGTGTGCATGACGTCGCCGAGACGGTTGATGTGGTGCGCATGATTGCCGCTGTAGAATCAGCCGAATAAGAATGATGGAGCACTTATGACTAAAAAATATTTTGGCACCGACGGTATTCGTGGTCGGGTCGGCGAGTTTCCGATTACTCCTGATTTCATGCTCAAGCTGGGTTGGGCGGCAGGTATGGCGTTCCGCAGCATGGGCGCGTGCCGCATTTTGGTAGGCAAGGACACCCGAATTTCGGGGTATATGTTTGAGTCCGCACTTGAGGCGGGTTTGTCCGCCGCCGGTGCTGATGTGATGCTGTTGGGGCCAATGCCGACGCCTGCTATCGCCTACCTGACGCGTACCTTTCACGCTGAAGCCGGTATCGTGATCAGCGCCTCGCATAACCCTCATGATGATAACGGCATCAAGTTTTTCTCGGGCCAGGGCACCAAATTGCCGGACGAGATCGAGCTGATGATCGAAGAGCTGCTGGATGCACCGATGACGGTGGTCGAGTCCAGCAAGCTGGGCAAGGTGTCACGCATCAACGACGCGTCTGGCCGGTATATCGAATTCTGCAAGAGCAGCGTGCCTACCAGCACCAATTTCGCCGGGCTGAAGATCGTTGTCGATTGTGCCCACGGTGCAACCTACAAGGTCGCGCCGAGTGTCTTCAAAGAGCTGGGCGCGGACGTAACGGTGCTGTCGGCTCAGCCGAATGGTTTGAACATCAACGAAAATTGCGGCTCCACCCATATGGAGCAACTGCAGGCTGCGGTCCTGGCTGAGCATGCCGACCTGGGTATCGCCTTTGACGGCGACGGTGACCGTGTGCTGATGGTGGATCACACCGGTACGGTGGTTGACGGTGATGACCTGTTATTCATTATTGCTCGCGACCTGCACGAGCGTAACAAGCTGCAAGGCGGTGTCGTCGGTACGCTGATGAGCAACCTTGGGCTTGAGCTGGCCCTGGCTGAGCTGGGGATCCCGTTTGTGCGTGCCAATGTCGGCGACCGTTATGTGATCGCCGAGTTGCTGGAGCGTAACTGGCAGGTGGGCGGTGAGAACTCCGGGCATGTTGTCTGCTTCCAGCACACCACCACAGGCGATGCCATTATTGCCGCGCTGCAAGTGTTGCTGTCTTTGCGTCGCCGTGAAGAGAGTCTGGCTCAGGCGCGTCAAGCGCTGCGCAAGTGCCCGCAAGTTTTGCTCAATGTGCGTTTTGCGGGCGGCGAAAACCCTATCGAGCACCCTGCTGTCAAAGATGCCTGCGAGCGTGTAACCCTGGCAATGGCGGGGCGCGGGCGGGTGTTGTTGCGCAAGTCCGGCACAGAGCCACTGGTGCGTGTCATGGTCGAAGGTGAAGACGAAGTACAGGTTCGCGGCCATGCCGAAGACCTGGCAAAACTGGTAACTGAAATTTGCGCCTGAATTCGGCTTGCCAGTGATGATGTGGTTGGGTAACATCTGCGCCCACTTTGACCGACGAGGTACAGCATGCGTCGCACTATGGTAGCTGGTAACTGGAAGATGCACGGTACCCGCGCCAGTGTCGCTGAGCTGATCAATGGCCTTCGTCACTTGGCCTTGCCTAGCGGTGTTGATGTTGCGGTTTTCCCGCCTTGCTTGCATATCAACCAAGTGGTTGATGGCTTGAAAGGCAAGTCGATTCAGGTCGGCGCGCAGAATTCTGCGGTGGAGCCCATGCAAGGTGCGTTGACCGGTGAGATTTCACCGAGTCAGCTGGTTGATGCGGGTTGTTCCTATGTGCTTGTCGGGCACTCCGAGCGCCGTCAGATGATGGGCGAGCGTGATGGGACACTCAACCGCAAGTTCGCAGCGGCACAGGCTTGTGGCTTGATTCCGGTGTTGTGCATAGGGGAGACCCTTGAACAGCGTGAATCAGGCAAGACTCTTGAAGTTGTCTCGCGTCAGCTGGGCAGCATCATCGAGGAGCTGGGTGTCGGTGCATTTGCAAAGGCAGTAATTGCTTACGAGCCGGTCTGGGCCATTGGTACCGGGCTGACTGCTACACCGCAACAGGCGCAGGATGTGCACGCAGCCATCCGCGCTCAGTTGGCGGCAGAGAATTCTGAAGTCGCACAAGGTGTGCGGCTTCTATACGGCGGCAGCGTGAAGGCGGCCAATGCGGTCGAACTGTTCGGCATGCCGGATATCGATGGGGGGCTCATTGGTGGAGCTTCCCTGAATGCAGATGAGTTCGGTGCGATCTGTCGCGCCGCGGGAAACTGAAAAAATGCTGGAAACAGTCGTAGTCGTTTTTCATCTGTTGGCTGCCCTGGGCGTAGTTGCCCTGGTTTTGTTGCAACAGGGTAAAGGTGCGGATGCTGGTGCGTCTTTCGGTGCAGGTGCTTCAAATACTGTGTTCGGAAGCCAAGGTTCCTCTACCTTTCTTAGTAAGTTTACTGCTATACTTGCCGCCGGTTTCTTCATAACCAGCTTAGGGTTAGGTTACTTTGCTAAAGAGAAAGCTCATGTGCTGACTCAAGTAGGTCTCCCAAACCCAGGAGTGTTGGAAGTACCAAAAGCAAAACCGGCTTCTGATGATGTCCCGGTGCTTCAAGAGCAAAAGTCGGCTACTCCAGCGACTGACGTGCCTCCAGCTCAAGAGCAGAAGTAAGAAGGGTTGTAAACGCTGTATTGCCGAGGTGGTGGAATTGGTAGACACGCAACCTTGAGGTGGTTGTGCCCATAGGGTGTAGGGGTTCGAGTCCCCTTCTCGGTACCAATTATCAGGAGAGCCCGCTGTTGCGGGCTTTCTTGTAGGTGGAAGGTTACATTGACCCTGTAAGGGATCGGTCGTATACTTCCGCCCCAGCTTTGTCGCGGGGTGGAGCAGTCTGGTAGCTCGTCGGGCTCATAACCCGAAGGTCGTCGGTTCAAATCCGGCCCCCGCAACCAGTTTTAGCGGAGCCCCTTTTAAGGGGCTTTTTGTTAGCTGGACACTTTCAACGCCGCTGTTCGACGGCGTTTCAAGGATGGGCGTTTCGCCCATTTTTTTATTTTGCACAGCATGCACATACATGCACGAGGGGGTTCAGGTGTCGAGCAAGCTAGAAGAGTTGCAGGCCTTGCTGGCCCCGGTGGTCGTGGCCCTAGGCTATGAATGCTGGGGTATTGAGTTTTCGGCTCAAGGTCGCCACTCAATGTTGCGCGTTTATATCGATAAAGAGGGCGGCGTGCTGGTGGACGATTGTGCCATTGTCAGCCGTCAGATCAGCGGTGTCCTGGATGTAGAAGATCCGATCTCCGTTGAATACACCCTCGAAGTTTCCTCGCCTGGCATGGAACGCCCACTGTTCACTATTGATCAGTTTGCAAAATTTGCCGGTGAACAAGTGAAGATCAAGCTGCGTTCTCCCTTTGAAGGGCGACGCAACTTTCAGGGCCTTCTGCGCGGTGTAGAAGAACAGGATGTCGTGGTGCAGGTAGAAGACCATGAGTTCCTGTTGCCGATCGATATGATCGACAAGGCCAACATTATTCCCAGTTTTGACTGAGACGCGGATCCCGCGGATCCAATGGCTTGCGAAAGGCGAGGCGTACGATGAGCAAAGAAGTACTGCTGGTTGTTGAGTCGGTATCCAATGAAAAGGGCGTACCGGCAAACGTGATTTTTGAAGCGCTCGAGCTGGCCCTGGCCACTGCTACCAAAAAGCGTTTTGAAGACGAAGTTGATCTGCGTGTGGAAATCAACCGCCACACCGGTGCCTATGAGACTTTCCGTCGCTGGACGGTCGTCGAAGAAGCCGATCTTGATGATCCGGCCATCGAAACCTGGCCGAGCAAGGTTGCCGAAACGCACCCTGGCGCCAAGGTCGGTGATGTCGTCGAAGAAAAGATCGAGTCGATCGAATTCGGCCGTATTGCTGCACAGACCGCCAAGCAGGTCATTGTGCAGAAGGTTCGCGAAGCCGAGCGCGCTCAAGTCGTTGACGCTTATCGCGAACGCCTGGGTGAAATCATCTCCGGCACCGTGAAAAAAGTAACCCGCGACAACGTGATCGTCGACCTGGGCAACAACGCTGAAGCGTTGCTGGCTCGCGAAGACATCATCTCTCGCGAAACCTTCCGTGTCGGCGTGCGTCTGCGTGCGCTGCTCAAGGAAATCCGCACCGAGAACCGCGGCCCTCAGTTGATCCTGTCGCGTACCGCGCCGGAAATGCTGATCGAGCTGTTCCGTATCGAAGTGCCGGAAATCGCCGAAGGCCTGATCGAAGTCATGGCTGCGTCCCGCGACCCGGGTTCGCGCGCCAAGATCGCGGTCCGCTCCAAGGATAAACGCATCGACCCGCAGGGCGCTTGCATTGGTATGCGCGGTTCGCGCGTCCAGGCAGTGTCGGGCGAATTGGGCGGTGAGCGTGTGGACATCGTCCTGTGGGACGATAACCCGGCGCAGTTCGTGATCAACGCCATGTCGCCAGCTGAAGTGGCGGCAATTATCGTTGACGAGGATGCCCATGCAATGGACATCGCCGTTGGCGCAGACAATCTGGCTCAGGCCATTGGTCGTGGTGGTCAGAACGTGCGTCTGGCCAGCCAACTGACCGGCTGGACCCTGAACGTGATGACCGAATCGGACATCCAGGCTAAGCAGCAAGCTGAAACCGGTGACATCCTGCGCAACTTCATCGACGAGCTGGAAGTCGACGAAGACCTGGCACAGGTGCTGGTAGATGAAGGCTTCACCAGCCTGGAAGAGATTGCCTACGTACCGTTGGAAGAAATGCTCAACATCGACGGCTTTGACGAAGACACCGTCAACGAGCTTCGCGCTCGGGCCAAGGATCGTTTGTTGACTAAAGCCATCGCTACTGAGGAAAAGCTGGCAGACGCCCATCCGGCCGAAGACCTGCTCTCGCTTGAGGGTATGGACAAGGATTTGGCGATGGAACTGGCGGTGCGCGGCGTAATTACCCGCGAAGACCTGGCCGAGCAGTCTATTGACGATCTGCTCGACATCGACGGCATTGACGATGATCGTGCCGGCAAGTTGATCATGGCCGCCCGAGCCCATTGGTTCGAGTAACTAGGCGCGGCCTGAGGAGAGAAGTGCATGACGCAAGTCACGGTGAAACAACTGGCCGATGAGGTCAAAACACCGGTGGAGCGCCTGTTGCAGCAGATGCGTGAGGCAGGTCTGCCGCACACCGCCGCCGACGAAGGTGTGAGCGACAGTGAGAAGCAGTCTTTGCTGACTCACTTGAAGAGCAGCCACAAGGCGAAAGTGGAAGAACCGCGCAAGATTACATTGCAGCGCAAAACCACCAGCACCCTGCGTGTTGCTGGCAGCAAGAGCATCAGCGTTGAAGTACGCAAGAAGAAAGTCTTCGTACAGCGCAGCCCGGAAGAAATCGAAGCCGAGCGCAAACGCGAACTGGAAGAACGTCGCGCAGTAGAAAATGCTGCTCGTCAGAAGGCTGAAGAAGAAGCCAAGCGTCGCGCCGAAGAAGAAGCGCGTCGCCAGCCTGCTGCTGCGCAACCTGCTGGTACTGAAGCGGCCGCCGCGCCTGTAGCGCCTGTTGAAGCTGTGCGTGAGGCCGCTCCGGTTGCCGCTGCACCTGCTCCTGCAGCAGACGCTCGCAAGCGCGACGAGCCTCGTCGTCCGGACAAGCCACGTGCCGACGATAACAATCGTCGCGGTGGTGGTGGCGATGGCGAGCGTAAAAACGCTCCACATCGTGCCTCGGTCAAAGAGAAAGCGCCTGCTCCACGCGTTGCTCCACGTACTACCGACGAAGAAAGCGATGGCTTCCGTCGTGGTGGTCGCGGCAAGGCCAAGCTGAAAAAACGCAACGCCCACGGTTTCCAGAGCCCAACCGGCCCTGTCGTGCGTGAAGTGAAGATCGGCGAGACCATCACTGTTGGCGATCTCGCCCAGCAGATGTCGGTCAAGGCAGCTGAAATCATCAAGTTCATGTTCAAGCTGGGTACTCCGGCCACCATCAACCAGGTACTGGATCAGGAAACTGCCCAACTGGTTGCTGAAGAGCTCGGCCACAAAGTGACCCTGGTCAGCGACACCGCCCTGGAAGATTCCCTGGCTGAGTCCCTGAAGTTTGAAGGTGAGGCAGTTTCCCGTGCACCGGTTGTGACCGTAATGGGCCACGTTGACCACGGTAAAACTTCCCTGCTCGACTACATCCGTCGTGCCAAGGTTGCTGCAGGCGAAGCCGGCGGTATCACCCAGCACATCGGTGCGTACCACGTTGAAACCGAGCGCGGCATGGTCACCTTCCTCGACACCCCTGGTCACGCCGCGTTTACCGCGATGCGTGCCCGTGGTGCCAAGGCGACCGACATCGTGATTCTGGTAGTTGCAGCGGACGACGGCGTGATGCCGCAGACCATTGAAGCTGTCCAGCACGCCAAGGCTGCCGGTGTTCCTCTGGTTGTGGCTGTGAACAAAATCGACAAGCCGGGCGCTGATCTCGATCGCATCCGTAGCGAACTGTCGGTTCACGGCGTGACGTCTGAAGAGTGGGGCGGCGAGACGCCATTCGTATCGGTTTCCGCGAAAATGGGTACCGGCGTTGACGAACTGCTCGAAGCCGTATTGCTGCAAGCCGAAGTTCTGGAATTGACCGCGACTCCATCGGCTCCTGGCCGTGGTGTTGTTGTTGAATCCCGCCTGGACAAGGGCCGTGGCCCGGTTGCGACCGTTCTGGTTCAAGACGGTACTCTGCGCCAAGGCGACATGGTGCTGGTCGGTTCGAACTACGGCCGTGTACGTGCCATGCTCGACGAGAACGGCAAGCCAATCAAGGAAGCCGGCCCGGCTATCCCGGTCGAGATCCTCGGCCTGGACGGCACCCCGGACGCTGGCGACGAGATGAGCGTAGTTGCCGACGAGAAGAAAGCCCGTGAAGTGGCTCTGTTCCGTCAAGGCAAGTTCCGCGAAGTCAAACTGGCCCGTGCTCACGCCGGCAAGCTGGAAAACATCTTCGAGAACATGGGCCAGGAAGAGAAGAAGACGCTTAACATCGTCCTCAAATCTGACGTTCGTGGTTCCCTCGAAGCGTTGAACGGCGCCTTGAACGGCCTGGGTAACGACGAAGTGCAAGTGCGCGTTGTCGGTGGCGGTGTCGGTGGTATCACCGAATCCGACGCCAACCTGGCACTGGCTTCCAACGCTGTACTGTTCGGCTTCAACGTGCGTGCCGATGCTGGCGCTCGCAAGATCGTCGAGCAGGAAGGCCTGGACATGCGTTACTACAACGTCATCTACGACATCATCGAAGACGTCAAGAAAGCCCTTACCGGCATGCTTGGCAGCGACGTTCGGGAGAACATCCTGGGTATCGCAGAGGTGCGTGACGTGTTCCGTTCGCCGAAGTTCGGCGCGATTGCCGGCTGCATGGTTGTCGAAGGCACCGTGTACCGTAACCGTCCAATCCGTGTACTGCGTGAAGACATCGTTATCTTCGAAGGCGAGCTGGAATCCCTGCGCCGCTTCAAGGATGACGCGTCTGAAGTACGTGCCGGCATGGAGTGCGGTATCGGCGTCAAGAGCTACAACGACGTCAAGGCTGGCGACAAGATCGAAGTCTACGAGAAGGTTCAGGTTGCTCGCAGCCTCTAACTCGCGCACTTCCGGAGCCACGCCGCGTGTGGGCATGCAAATGCCCCGCGCAGCGTACGGACTCTAAACGCAACGCCCGGTCTGGCTTTTGTCAGGCCGGGCGTTTGCCGCTTTCAGACCCCACGGGTTTCACCGTGTGGCAGTAACAGGTAACAAGACATGGCAAAAGAATACAGCCGTACCCAGCGTATCGGCGATCAGATGCAGCGCGAGCTGGCCCAACTGATCCGTCGCGAAGTCAAAGATCCCCGTGTTGGCCTGGTCACCATCACCGCCGTTGAAGTGAGCCGTGACGTGGGTCACGCCAAAATCTTCATCACCGTGATGGGGCAGGACAGCAGCGAAGAAATCGCGCAAAGCATCAAGGTGCTCAATTCGGCCGCAGGTTTCCTGCGTATGCAGTTGGCCCGTGAAATGAAGCTGCGCAGCGTGCCTCAGTTGCACTTCCACTACGACGAAAGCGTCGTGCGTGGCGCGCACCTGTCGGCCCTGATCGAGCGCGCCGTGGCTGAAGACAGCCAGCACCCGTCCACACCTGAAGACGCCAAGGAGTAAGCGGTGGCTCAGGTCAAACGTATCCGTCGCAACGTCAGCGGCATCATTCTGCTCGACAAGCCCATTGGCTTTACCTCCAATGCTGCCTTGCAGAAGGTTCGCTGGCTGCTCAATGCGGAGAAGGCCGGGCACACCGGCAGCCTCGACCCACTGGCCACCGGCGTGCTGCCGTTGTGCTTTGGTGAGGCGACCAAGTTCTCGCAATACCTGCTCGATTCCGACAAGGGTTACGAAACCCTGATGCAGCTGGGCAAGACCACCACCACGGCCGACGCCGAGGGTGATGTTTTGCAGGTTCGCGATGTGACCGTTGGTCGTGCTGATATTGAAGCTGCTTTACCCGGTTTTCGTGGGGAAATCAGTCAGATACCGCCGATGTACTCGGCACTCAAGCGTGATGGCCAGCCTCTTTACAAGCTGGCACGTGCGGGCGAAGTAGTGGAGCGCGAACCGCGTTCTGTTACTATTGCGCGCTTGGAATTGCTCGCCCATGAAGGCGACACTGCCCGACTGGCCGTGGACTGCAGCAAAGGCACCTATATCCGTACCCTGGTGGAAGATATTGGTGAAAAGCTCGGTTGCGGCGCGTACGTTGCAGAACTGCGACGCACCCAGGCCGGGCCTTTCAGCCTGGCCCAGACGGTTACGCTGGAAGAGTTGGAAGCCGTACACGCCGAAGGCGGCAATGAAGCAGTTGATCGCTTCCTGATGCCATCGGACAGCGGTTTGCTCGATTGGCCATTGCTGCACTTCTCTGAGCACAGCGCGTTCTACTGGCTCAACGGCCAGCCGGTACGTGCCCCGGACGCTCCGAAGTTCGGCATGGTGCGGGTACAGGATCATAACGGTCGCTTCATCGGTATCGGTGAAGTGAGCGAAGACGGGCGCATCGCGCCGCGTCGACTGATTCGGTCAGAATGACCGAACGAGTGTGGCTGTTAACAGGCACGGTCAACACTCATTTTTAGATACAGGGATTTGTCCCTGGCCTGTTGAAACTGCCCTTTGGGTGGTTTCCTGAAAAAAGGATTGCCTCATGGCTCTCGACGTTCAAGAAAAAGCACAAATCGTTGCTGACTATCAGCAAGCTGTTGGTGACACTGGTTCGCCAGAAGTGCAAGTTGCACTGCTGACCCACAACATCAACAAGCTGCAAGGTCACTTCAAGGCCAACGGTAAAGACCACCACTCCCGTCGTGGTCTGATCCGCATGGTAAACCAGCGCCGTAAGCTGCTGGACTACCTGAAAGGCAAGGATCTGGGTCGTTATCAGGCTCTGATCGGTCGCCTGGGTCTGCGTCGCTAATAAGCGATTGCGCTAGAGGTTGGTTGTTTGCCGTGTGTCAGTGGGATTCCCGCTGGCCCATGGCAGGCTCCCAGCCTCAAGTTTTATCTGGATACACGTTTTACCCTGGACGAGGGTCGGGCCGATTCCCGACATTGCCCAAGAATTTCGCAAGAAAACAAGTTCCCCCAAGAGCCACAAAGAAGGTAGGACACCGTGAACCCGGTTATCAAAACATTCCAGTTCGGTCAGTCGACCGTTACCCTCGAGACAGGCCGTATCGCCCGTCAAGCCTCCGGCGCAGTGCTGGTTACCGTTGACGACGACGTCACCGTATTGGTGACCGTTGTTGGCGCCAAGACCGCTGACCCAAGCAAAGGCTTCTTCCCTCTTTCCGTTCACTACCAGGAAAAGACTTACGCTGCCGGTAAGATCCCTGGCGGTTTCTTCAAGCGCGAAGGCCGTCCTTCCGAAAAAGAAACCCTGACTTCCCGACTGATCGACCGTCCAATCCGTCCGCTGTTCCCAGAAGGCTTCATGAACGAAGTGCAGGTTGTCTGCACCGTCGTTTCCACCAGCAAAAAGACCGATCCGGACATCGCTGCGATGATCGGTACCTCGGCTGCCCTGGCCATCTCCGGTATTCCTTTCGATGGCCCGATCGGCGCTGCCCGCGTTGCGTTCCACGAAAGCACTGGCTACCTGCTGAACCCGACTTACGAACAACAGAAAGCTTCGAGCCTGGACATGGTCGTTGCCGGTACTTCGGAAGCCGTGTTGATGGTTGAATCGGAAGCCAAAGAGCTGACCGAAGACCAGATGCTGGGCGCGGTACTGTTTGCTCACGACGAGTTCCAGGTTGTGATCAATGCCGTTAAAGAGCTGGCCGCTGAAGCTGCCAAGCCTACTTGGTCCTGGGCTCCACAAGCTGAAGCGACTGAACTGCTGGGCGCGATCCGCTCCGAGTTCGGCGCAGCCATCTCCGACGCCTACACCATCACCGTCAAGGCTGACCGTTACGCTCGCCTGGGCGAGTTGAAGGACCAGGTTGTGGCCAAGCTGTCCGGTGAAGAAGGCCAGCCTTCCGCCAGCGACGTCAAAGCTGCATTCGGCGAAATCGAATACCGCACCGTTCGCGAAAACATCGTTAACGGCAAGCCACGTATCGACGGTCGCGACACCCGCACCGTACGTCCGCTGAACATCGAAGTCGGCGTTCTGCCGAAAACTCACGGTTCGGCCCTGTTCACCCGTGGTGAAACTCAGGCCCTGGTAGTCGCGACCCTGGGCACCGCCCGTGACGCACAGCTGCTGGACACCCTGGAAGGCGAGAAAAAAGACCCGTTCATGCTGCACTACAACTTCCCTCCGTTCTCGGTAGGTGAGTGTGGTCGCATGGGGGGTGCTGGTCGTCGCGAAATCGGTCACGGCCGTCTGGCCCGTCGTTCGATTGCCGCCATGCTGCCTGCCGCCGACGTGTTCCCGTACACCATTCGTGTTGTGTCGGAAATCACCGAGTCCAACGGTTCCAGCTCCATGGCCTCCGTTTGCGGTGCTTCCCTGGCATTGATGGACGCTGGTGTACCGATGAAGGCACCGGTTGCCGGCATCGCCATGGGCCTGGTTAAAGAAGGCGAGAAGTTCGCCATCCTGACCGACATCCTGGGTGACGAAGACCACCTGGGCGACATGGACTTCAAAGTAGCCGGTACCGCTAAAGGTGTTACCGCGCTGCAGATGGACATCAAGATCAAAGGCATCACCGAAGAAATCATGGAAATCGCTCTGGGCCAAGCCCTGGAAGCGCGCCTGAACATCCTCGGTCAGATGAACCAGATCATCGGTCAGTCCCGTACCGAACTGTCGGAAAATGCTCCGACCATGATCGCGATGAAAATCGACACCGACAAAATCCGTGATGTTATCGGTAAAGGCGGCGCGACCATTCGTGCGATCTGTGAAGAGACCAAGGCTTCGATCGACATCGAAGACGACGGCTCGATCAAGATCTTCGGCGAAACCAAGGAAGCTGCTGAAGCTGCACGTCAGCGCGTTCTGTGCATCACCGCTGAAGCCGAGATCGGCAAGATCTACGTCGGTAAAGTTGAGCGCATCGTCGACTTCGGCGCATTCGTCAACATCCTGCCGGGCAAAGACGGTCTGGTTCACATCTCCATGCTGAGCGACGCTCGTGTTGAGAAAGTGACCGACATTCTGAAAGAAGGCCAGGAAGTGGAAGTACTGGTACTGGACGTGGACAACCGCGGCCGTATCAAGCTGTCCATCAAGGACGTAGCAGCAGCCAAGGCTTCGGGCGTTTAATCACCCGCCAGCTCACGCTGAAAAAAGGACTCTTCGGAGTCCTTTTTTTATGCCCATAGGAAAATGCCGGGAAATCAGTCGCTTAGTAAATCCCAAAAGCCGCAACTTGCACGCAGTCACGATCGACTTCATGCAAGTTGCACGATTCCGAAAATCGGCTGTTTTCATAAGTCATTGATTTGTATGGATAATATTTTCAATTAGTACTTGGCACGCTGCCTGCAATAACCCTGTTAACGCTGCAGCATCAAGGTATACACACTGCAGACTTTTAATAAAACAGGAGTTACTCGTATGAAGAAGTTCGCTCTCGCTACTGCTACCGCTCTGACTCTGGCCATGGGTGCTAACGTAGCCTTTGCTCAGACTTCCCAAGCCCCAATGACCATGGCGGCTGGTGAAGCTACCAAGGCTAAAGAAAGCGTTTCGGATACTTGGATCACCACCAAAGTTAAATCCGACCTGCTGACTGAAAAAGGCATTCCTGGCTCGGACATCAAGGTTGAGACCAACAAAGGTGTGGTTTCCCTGTCCTCGACAGTTGCGATCTCTGACTCGCAGAAAGCAACTGCCGTAGCGATCACCAAGAAAATCAAAGGTGTTACCGCTGTTTCCGCTGACGGCCTGATGGCTGGCGGCGCTACTAAAGCAGACAACATCGACAAAACCAAAGGCGCAGCCGCTGACGCCAAGGGTGCTACCTCTGACACCTGGATCACCACCAAAGTGAAAGCTGACCTGGTAACCGAGAAAGGCATTCCTGGCACCGACATCAAAGTCGAAACCAACAAAGGCGTAGTTTCCCTGTCCTCTTCCGTCGCTGTGACTGAAGCTCAGAAAACTACTGCGGTGAACATCACCAAGAAAATCAAAGGCGTTAAAGCTGTATCGGCCGATGGCCTGAAAGCAGAGTAACGCTTAACTATTCGTCTGAACGAGACGGCGGCGGCTTAAGGTGAGTTAGTTATCCACCCAGCACCTCTGGAGTTCATGCGACCGGCCACACGGATGTGGTCATTACAGGCCCCGGCACTTGTGTCGGGGCCTGTTCTATTGTGGTCAGAACACAAAATTGCCAGGCCCACAAAGATCAGACAAATGTGGGAGCAAATGTGGGAGCGGGCTTGCTCGCGAAGACGGAGTGTCAGTCACCAGATGTACCGACTGGCCCACCGCATTCGCGAGCAAGCCCGCTCCCACATTTAGATCAGTGCTGGTTGCCGGTTACTCAGCATCCAGATGCATCGGCGTTACCACTCGACCATCCTTCTCCGCCTGCCCAAGGTTGGCGTCAATGAAGTACACCCGGTCATCTTCCAACTGGCCCTTGTCCACCAAGTAGTCCTTGATGGTGCTGGCCCGGTCTTGGCCCAGCTGGCGCAGCAGTACGTCGCTGGCGCCCCAGAACTTGATCAAGCCATCACGCAGCTTCGCGGTGCGCTCATCGCTGCTCAAGTCTTTCCATTCGGCTGGCGGCTGTTGTTTCAATCGCGTGCGGTAGATGCCTTCCAGCAACGGCGCCTTTTCCTTCTCTGGCACCACCAGCAACGAAGCCTGGGCCGGGACTTTGTCGCCACGGCGCTGGAGGATTTTGTAGTAGTTGTACTGATATTCACGTTCCAGACGCTCAGCGGCCAGGAACGGCCCGTCGCTGCTGGCCGCCGCCCTGCCTTCGATTTCCAGGCGCAGGGTAGGGCGCTCTTTCAGCGCTTTGGCCAGGGTGTTCAGCGCACCTTCGGCGTCTTTGTTTAATTCGCTGGAGCCTGGGGCGAACGACACATTGCCCAGGTCTTCCGAGCCCCCGCCAGTCACCAGCCCGCCGATAAACTTGAACGGCGCCGTCGCTGCGCGCACCACCAGGTTACGCAGGGTCTGCCACACGATCGGCATCACGCTGAATTGCGGGTTGTTCAGGTCGCCGGTCACTGGCAGTTCGATGGAGATCTTGCCGTCAGAGTCCTTGAGCAGGGCGATAGCCAGGCGAATCGGCAAGTCCACGGCATCGGCGCTGTCGACTTTCTCACCGAGTTGCAGCTGTTCAACCACCACTTTGTTTTCAGCCTTCAACTGGCCTTTGGTAATCACATAATGCAGGTCAAGGTTGAGGCGGCCCTTGCGAATGCGGAAACCGGCGAACTTGCCGGAATACGGCGTCAACGTGGTCAGTTCGACGCGTTTGAAGCTGGTGGCGATGTCCAGCGCCGCCATCGGATCAAACGGGTTCACGCTGCCTTTGATAGTCACCGGCGCATAGCGATCAACCTTACCCTTGATGTCGACGCTGGCCGGTTTGGCCTGGCGACTGTCAATGGTGCCGATCTGGCCGTTGAGCTGTTGAATGGCCGTGGCGAAGTTCGGGGTGAGGCTGAAGTCGGCGAAGTTGGCCGAGCCGTCGTTGATCGTGATCTGGCCGATATGAATGCCCAACGGCTTGTCTTTACTGGCCGCAGGTTTGCCTGCTGATTTAGCGCCACTGTCGGCCGGCTGCGGAATCAGCAAGTCGTCGATGTTGGTGGTGCGGTCATCGTTGATCATGAAACGCGCATACGGCTGCAGCAGGTTCACCTTGTCGATCGACAAGCTATCGCCGTGCTGGTAGTTCACACCTTCGAGCACCAGCCGCTGCCACTTGAGGAAGTCGCGGGTCTTGAGTGTGTCCAGGGTATGCAATTGGTCGACCTGAGCGCGGCCGGTGACCTGAAGCGCCAATGGCTCAGTGCTTTTCAGGTTCACATCCAGGTTGCTACCCAGCATGCCGCTGCGCAATTCCAGGCGAATGAACGGGCTGATGTAGGACTGGGCGACGCGCAGGTCGATGTCCTGTGTATTCACTTTGAGTTTGGCGCTGACCGGGTTGAGGTTGACCTCGCCGGTTGCCTGGATCTTGCCTTGTTTACCCAGGCCGGTGTCGACCTTCAAGGTAAAAGGGCTTTTGTTGAGGCTGTCGAAGTTCTGCACGTCGACATTCAATGGGCCCAGTTCCAGCGCCACGGCAGGCTTGGCCGCACGGTCAGCCAGGTGCACTTGATAGTTACGCAGTTGCACATCCTTGAGCAGTACTTGCCAAGGTTTGCTTGGGGCCGCAGGTTCAGCTTTCGGCGAGTCGGCAGTCGCCGGCGCTGTAGCAGGCTCCGGCGCCTTGGCTGGTTTGCTCGGCTGGCTGGCAAAAAGTTTCTGCCAGTCCAGCTGGCCATCGGCCTCACGGGCCGCCCAGGTTTCCAGCTTGTTACTGCGTATCTTGCCGACTACGACCTGCTGCTTGGCCAGGTCGACTGTGGTTTCGCTGACGTCCAGGCGTTCCAGGCGCACCAGTGGCCGACCATCCGGTGCCTTGATCGCAAATGGCGCGATGCTGGCGGCGGTGTTGGTCAGGTTCAGTTCGGTTTCTTTAGCCAGGCTGAATTTGTAGTCGGTGCTGAAATTCAGCACGCCGTCTTCAAGCACCAGCGGAACCGAGTCCCGCACATACGGCCACCAGGCTTTCATCTTGCCGTCGGTGACTTTCAGCGTGCCTTCGGACGTGATCGGCACCAGGCTGAAATTGCCTTTCCAGTCGATTTGCCCGCCCTCAGGGCCGGCCGCGACCAAGGTCATGTTGGCATTGTCTTCCGGTAAGGTGCTGAGGTTTTTCAGCTCAAAGTCGAGTTTGTTGTAGAGGAATTCGATCGGTTCGCTGGGGCGCAAATCCTGAAAGTGCACGTAGCCACCGGCCAGCTTGATGCTGTCGATGCGCAGCGGAAACGGCTTGGCGTTAGGGTCGGTCGGGGTGGGTTCACTCGGTGGGAGCTTGAACAATTGCGCCAGGTTCAACTTGCCGGACTTGTCGAACAGCAGCTCGGTCTTGGGCTGGTCGAGTTGCACATCGGCCAGGTGCAGGGCGCGGGTCCAGAGGCTGTCGATCTGCAGGTTGGCGTAAAGGCGCTCGAAACCCACTTGCTCCTTGCCCGGTTCGCCGATCTTCAAGCCCCATGCCGTGACTTCCAGGCTGAACGGGTTGAGCTCGATGCGCTCGAGGCGGGCCGGCACCGTGGCGTAGTTGGCCAACTGTTGGTTGGCAATGCGAAGGGCGATGCCCGGCAGAATCAGAAAGCCCAGCAAGCTGTACAGAGCCAGGGCGGTCAACAAGGCGCCAGCGGCGCGGATCAATCCTTTGGGCATGAGTGACGCCATCTATGTCGAACAGGAGTGCCTTGGAGTATGGCACGGGTTTTCGGTTCCGAAGCACCGGAGCTCTTGGGAAAAGTACTACAACTGCAGGATCAGGGTTTTCAACGGCGGCTGTTGGTCCTGCGAGGGGAAGTCCGCTCCCGGCGTCATGATTTGCCAGTCGCGTACCGGCCGACCGGCTTTTTCGGCGCAACGCAGCACCTGTTCACGCCAATCCTCCATGCTGACTTTTGCCAGGTTGTTGCAGCAGATCAGCACGCCATCGTCGGCAGTAGCCAACAGCGCAGGCTTGAGCAGGCTTTGGTAGTCGCGCAACAGGTCGACGGTGCCGAAGGCACTTTTGGCCCAGGCCGGCGGGTCGAGCAGTACCAGGTCAAACTGGCGCTGCTCAAGGCGCGGATAGCTCGGCAGTTTTTGCCCGCGCCGCTGGGTGATCGGCAAGCCCGCCAGTTGGCGAATCGCCGGGAAGTAGTCGGACTGCACGAATTCCATGGCCGGCAACTGCGGGTTGAGCAGGCCGTTTTCGCGACCGACTGCCAGGTTGCCTTCGGCGAAGTCCAGGTTGCACACCTCGCGGGCGCCACCGGCTGCTGCGCTCAGGCCGACGCCGCAGGTGTAGGCGAACAGGTTGAGCACGCTTTTGCCGGCGCTGTGGTCCTTGACCCAACCGCGGGTGTTGCGCAGGTCGAGAAACAGCAGCGGGTCTTGCCCGGCGTGGCGCCCACGCACGCGGTAATTGAGGCCCCATTCGTGGCCGACCAAGTCTTCCAGCGCCGCAGGTTCGGCGCGGTACACCGTGTCTTCACGGTCGATCCGCGAGTTGCCACGGGAGCGGTCGTTGTACACCAGCAGCAATTCCAGGCCCATGAACTGGTTGATCTGCTGGTGCAGGTCCAAAAGGTCGGCGGTTTCCAGCGACTGGTGAAAGCTCTGCACCAGCAATTGCGGGCCGTAACGGTCGATGGTCAGGCCGCCGGCGCCTTCCTGGCTGCCGTGGAACAACCGGTAGCAGTCGGTGCCCTGGGCGTGCAGCTGGTTGATCAGATCTTCGCGGTGATCGAGGGCGGCGCGCAGCGCCTGATTCAAGGGAGTCATGGAGCGCGCCTTGCTTGCGTAAATATGGGCGCGGAGTTTAACAGTTATGGGGCGCCGCCTACATCAACCCCATCCGCCGATGGGCGCGCTGCACCGAACCATTGCGCATTGCCCAGCGCAGCATCGGCGCGCTGCGCTTGACCCCGAGGCGGATCATCTGGCGCTGCAGCGGGCTCTGGTGCTGTTCGAGCAGGCTGCTCGCCCAGTCTGGCAGCAGGTCGATGCCGGCCTGCATCATCAAGCTGCCAAAAGGTTTGGCCAGCGCGCTGGGCGCGGGCGCATTGACCAGCAGGCGCAGCACCTCGCGGCTGCGCTCGTCGCACAGCAGTTGCGGACGAATACGCGCCAGGTAATCCGAAATTTCCTGCCGTGAACGCGGAACATGCCGCGCGCCCAAGCGTTCGGCCACCAGCGCGATTTCACTGTAGTAGCGGTCCTGGTCGCGGCCCGACAGATGTGGGTTGCGATAACGCAAGTGGGCCGCGAGGAAGTTGCTGACTTCCGCCACATGCACCCACGTCAGCAATTCCGGGTCGCTGGCCGCGTAAGGCCGCCCGTCCGGGGCATGCCCTGTTACCTGCAAGTGGATGGTGCGCACTTTCTCAATCAGCCATTCGGCGTCTTTGCGCGAACCGAAGGTGGTGCCGGAAATAAATTGCGACGTGCGCCGCAGGCGCCCGAGCATGTCCTGGCGAAAGTTCGAGTGGTCCCACACGCCTGCCAGCGCCAGCGGATGCAGCGCTTGCAGCATCAAGGCGCTGATGCCGCCAATAAGCATGCTGCTGAAGTCGCCATGCACTTGTCAACAGACCGAGTCCGGCCCGAACAGGCCTGGGTCGCCTTTGGGGTTTTCCAGGTCCAGCTGGCCCAGCGACAGGCCGGTAAGGCTCATCAACTGGGATTCGATGCGGCTGCGGATAAATTCCATGGCGACTCAGAGGTTCCTAGCGGTTCAGGCGTTTGTCGATCAGGCCGTCGACGACACTGGGGTCGGCCAGGGTCGAGGTATCACCCAGGCTGTCCAGTTCGTTGCAGGCGATCTTGCGCAAAATTCGTCGCATGATCTTGCCGGAGCGGGTTTTCGGCAAGGCCGGTGCCCATTGGATCAGTTCCGGCTTGGCAAAGCTGCCGATTTCCTTGCTGACCAGGTCGAGCAGGTGCTTTTTCAACGCATCGCTGGGCTCGACGCCGTTCATTGGCGTGACGAAGGCGTAAATCCCCTGGCCTTTGACGTCGTGGGGATAGCCGACCACGGCGGCTTCGGCCACCTGGTCATGCAGCACCAGCGCACTTTCCACTTCGGCGGTGCCGATACGGTGGCCGGACACGTTGATCACGTCATCGATACGCCCGGTGATCCAGTAGTCGCCGTCTTCATCGCGGCGCGCGCCGTCGCCGGTGAAGTAGTAACCGGGGTAGGGTTTGAAATAGGTGTCGATCATGCGTTGCGGGTCGCCATAGACGCTGCGAATCTGCCCCGGCCAGCTGGCTTTGATCGCCAGTACGCCACTGCCGGCGCCGCTGATTTCTTTGCCTTGCTCATCCAGCAGCACGGGCTGCACGCCAAACATCGGCTGGGTCGCGCAGCCAGGTTTGATGCGTTGGGCGCTGACCAGCGGGCTGAGCATGATGCCGCCGGTTTCAGTCTGCCACCAGGTGTCGACAATCGGGCAGCGCTGCTCGCCAACGGCATTGAAGTACCAGTCCCAGGCTTCCGGGTTGATCGGCTCGCCGACGCTGCCCAACAGGCGCAGGCTGGCGCGGGAAGTGTTTTCCAGTGGCCCGTGGCCCTCGCGCATCAAAGCGCGCAGCGCGGTGGGCGCGGTGTAGAAGATATTCACCTCGTGTTTGTCGATCACCTGCCAGAAGCGGGAGCTGTCCGGGTAGCTCGGCACGCCTTCAAACATCAGCGAGGTGGCGCCGTTGGCCAGCGGGCCATACACGATGTAGCTGTGGCCGGTCACCCAACCGACGTCGGCGGTGCACCAGAACACTTCGCCGTCACGGTAATCGAGCACATATTTGAAGGTCATTGCCGCTTGCAGCAGGTAGCCGCCGGTGGTGTGCAACACGCCCTTGGGTTTGCCGGTGCTGCCGGAGGTGTAGAGGATAAACAGCGGGTCTTCGGCGTCCATCGGCTCGGGCGGGCAGTCGTCGCTGGCGGCATCCAGGGCTTGCTGGTACTTGAGGTCGCGGTCTTTGACCCAGATAAGGTCCGCGCCCGTGCGCTCGACGACCAATACGGTGCTGACGTTCGGGCAACTGGCCAGGGCCTTGTCGACATTCTTTTTCAACGCCACCGGCTTGCCGCCGCGCACGCCTTCATCGGCGGTGATCACGGTGCGGCAGTCGGCGTCGAGAATGCGGTCGCGCAGCGCGTCCGGTGAGAAACCACCGAAGACCACGGAATGCACCGCGCCAATCCGCGTAGAGGCCAGCATCGCGTAGGCGGCTTCCGGGATCATGGGCATGTAGATGCACACCCGGTCGCCTTTCTTCACGCCACGGCTTTTCAGCACATTGGCCAGGCGGCTGACGTTTTGATGCAGTTGGCGGTAGGTAATTTTGGAAGATGTTGCAGGATCATCGCCTTCCCAGATGAAGGCCGGTTGATCGGCGCGTTGGGCGAGGTGACGGTCGATGCAGTTGTAGCTGACGTTCAGCTGGCCACCGGCAAACCATTGGGCGGCGCCGGTCTTGATGTTTGACTGTTGAACGGTGTGCCAGGGTGTTATCCAGTCGAGAAAGCCCTTGGCCTGTTCGGCCCAGAAGGTGTCCGGTTGTTCGATGGATTGGCGGTAGAGGCGCTGGTACTCGGCTTGACTGAGTTGCGCAGCCCGGCGGACGGCATCGGCGGCGGGAAATGTGCTGATATCGAACATGAGCGGTCCTTATTCTTGTTTTCGGGACAAGGCATAAAGATGCACGCTGTGGGAAGAGGGTTCAAGGCCAACGTCCAAACGGACGTTGGCCTCGGGCTACCGGCCTCAGCCGCGGTGACGGCCGCGGAAGTAGTTGATCAAACCCTGGGTCGACGCATCGTCAGCCACAGTTTCTTCGGCGCCGGTCAGGCGGTTGTAAACGCCCTTGCCCAGCTCCTTGCCCAGCTCCACGCCCCATTGGTCAAAGGCGTTGATGCCCCAGATCACGCTCTGCACGAACACTTTGTGTTCATACATGGCCACCAGTGCACCCAGGCGCCGCGGGCTGATGCGCTCCACCACCAGGGTGTTGCTCGGACGGTTGCCCGGGATCACCTTGTGTGGGGCCAGCTTCTGTACTTCGGCTTCCGGCAGGCCCTTCTCGCGCAGCTCGGCTTCGGCTTCGCTGCGGGTCTTGCCGAGCATCAGTGCCTGGCTTTGGGACAGGCAGTTGGCGTACAGCCACTGATGGTGATCGGAAACCGGGTTGAAGCTGACGATCGGCACGATGAAGTCAGCCGGAATAAGTTGGGTCCCTTGGTGCAGCAACTGGTGGTACGCGTGCTGACCGTTGCAGCCTACGCCGCCCCAGATAACCGGGCCGGTATCGGTGGACACCGGCGTGCCGTCCTGGCGCACGCTTTTGCCGTTGGATTCCATGTCCAGCTGCTGCAAATGTTTGGTGATGTTACGCAGGTAGTGGTCGTACGGCAGGATCGCATGGCTCTGCGCACCCCAGAAGTTGCCGTACCACACGCCCAGCAGGCCCAGCAGCACCGGCATGTTCTGTTCGAACGGGGCGTTCTGGAAGTGCTGGTCCATGGTGTAGGCACCGGACAGCAGTTCCTTGAAGTTGGACATGCCGATGGCCAGGGCGATTGGCAAACCAATGGCCGACCACAGCGAGTAACGGCCGCCGACCCAGTCCCACATCGGGAAAATGTTTTCTTCGCGAATACCGAACGCCACGGCTGCCGCGTTGTTGCTCGATACGGCGATGAAGTGGCGGTACAGCTCGGCTTCCGAGCCACCCTGGGCCAAGTACCAGGCGCGCGCGGCCTGGGCGTTTTTCAGGGTTTCCAGCGTATTGAAGGATTTCGACGAAACGATGAACAACGTGGTCTCGGCGCGCAGCTTCATGGTCAGCTCGTGGAACTCGCTGCCGTCGATGTTCGCCAGGTAGTGGCAGCGCACGCCTTTATGCGCGTAGGACAACAGCGCTTCGGAGACCAGCTCCGGGCCGAGGAACGAGCCACCGATGCCGATGTTCACCACGTCAGTGATCGGCTTCTCGGTGTAGCCACGCCACAGGCCATCGTGGATGCGGCCCACGAGGTCGGTAATCTGGTTCAGCACCTTGTGCACGTCGGGCATGATGTTCACGCCATTGACCGACAACTTGTCACCCACCGGGCGGCGTAGAGCGGTGTGCAGGGCCGGGCGGCCTTCGGAGGAGTTGACCGGTTCGCCCGCGTACAGCGCGTCGATGGCGGCTTTAAGGTCGACTTCCTTGGCCAGCCCCACCAACAGGTCGCGGGTTTCGGTGGTGATCAGGTTTTTCGAATAATCGAGGAAAAGCCCGCAGCTGCTCAGGGTGAACTGCGAAAAGCGCTGGGGATCGGCATTGAAGGCTTCGCGCATGCTGAAATCCTGCATGGCTTGGCGATGTTGATTGAGCGCTTGCCAGGCGGGCAGAGCGGTAACGTCATGAGGAGTGCGGTAGTACGCCATCGCTGCGGGTTTCCTTTTTATTACGGGGACTGCCTTTAGGACACTTCAGGGTTCGGAACGTCCAGTCTTTTCTCAAGCGCTGGGTTCCGGACAGCGCTAACCAAGAGCGCAGGGCGATTACATTAAACCTAGCGTGTCGATATGTCTTGGCTTTGTCTGCGCTGTAGCCGGTACTTTTTTATACCGGCACAGCGGGGAGGGCAACAGGTGCGCTGTTTTTGAAGCAGAAAAGGCGGGAGTGGTCAGGCCAGGTTCAGGTGCAAATTGTCGATCAGGCGCGTCGCACCCAGGTACGCGGCCACCAGGATCACCACATCGCGATCCTCAGCCGTGGCCGGGCGCAAGTGCACGCCTTGGCGCACTTCGAGGTAATCCATGCGCAGCCCGGCGGCTTCGATGTGCTGGATCTGCTCGGCACGCAGCTTGGCAAAATCGTGGTCACCCGCTTTTATCGCGTCGGCAATCTGGCTGAGGCTGCGGTACAGCACCGGTGCAATGGCGCGCTGCTCGTCGGTGAGGTAGCCGTTGCGCGACGACAGCGCGAGGCCGTCGGCAGCCCGCACGGTCGGCTCGCCGATGATCTGGATAGGCATGTTCAGGTCATGCACCATGGCGCGGATCACCGCCAGTTGCTGGTAATCCTTCTGGCCAAACACAGCCATGTCCGGCTGGACCATATTGAACAGCTTGCTGACCACCGTGGCCACACCTTCGAAGTGCCCCGGACGGCTGGCGCCGCACAGGCCTTCGGACAGTTGCGGAACACTGACGCGGGTCTGGCCGGTCATGCCGCCGGGGTACATTTCCTCGACGGTGGGCGCGAACAACAGGTTGCAGCCGGCTTGCAGCAGCTTTTCCTGGTCGGCAGCCAGCGTGCGCGGGTATTTGTCCAGATCTTCGCCGGCACCGAATTGCAACGGGTTGACGAAGATGCTCGCCACCACGAAGTCCGATTGCTGCGCGGCTTTGGTCACCAGCGTGGCGTGGCCGCTGTGCAGGTTGCCCATGGTGGGCACAAAGCCGATGCGTTTGCCGGCACTGCGCGCGTGGGCGACGGCGGAGCGCAGTTCTCTTACGGTTTTAACGGTGTTCATGCAGAGAATCCGTGTTCGTCGCCAGGGAATGTCACGGCTTTGACTTCATCGACGTAGGCGCTCAGTGCAGCCTGAATGCTGTCTTTTCCCGCCATGAAATTTTTCACGAACTTCGGCGCTCGGCCGGTCAGCGACAGACCGAGCATGTCGTGCACAACCAGGACCTGGCCGTCGGTGGCGGAACCTGCGCCGATGCCAATCACCGGCACTTTGACAGCCTGGGTGATCTCCGCCGCCAGTTCGCTCGGTACGCACTCCAGCAGAATCATCGCGGCACCTGCTTGCTCCAGGGCGATGGCGTCCGCACGCATCTGGCGCGCCTGGGCTTCATTACGGCCTTGTACTTTATAGCCGCCGAGGATGTTCACCGACTGTGGCGTCAGGCCCATGTGCACACACACGGGGACGCCACGCTCAGCCAGCAGTCGAATCGACTCGGCGAGCCATACGGCGCCTTCCACTTTGACCATGTGCGCACCGGCCTGCATGAGTTTGCCGGCGTTCTGGAATGTCTGTTCCACCGTGGCGTAACCCATGAACGGCAGGTCGGCGATGATAAAGGCGCCGTCGTTACCGCGCTTGACGCTGGCGGTGTGGTAGGCGAGTTCATCGGTGGTGACGGGCAGGGTGCTGTCATGCCCTTGAAGAACCATGCCCAGGGAGTCACCCACCAGCAGCACCTCGACCCCGGCCTGGCAGCTGGCCTGGGCGAAGGTGGCGTCATAGCAGGTCAGCATGGTGATTTTTTCACCTTTGAGCTTGAGGCTCTGCAAGGTGGTCAGGGTAATGTCTGGCATGAAAAGGGTCCTCGTTCAGGCGCTTGGAAACAGCGAGTAACGCGCGTGAGTCTTCGTTCTATACAGGCGCACCGTCTTGAGAGCAGTGCTTATAAGGCCTGGATTGCGCCCTTCAGCGCCGGGTTGGCGGCAGCGGGACGCCTATAGTCGTGATGAGGACTCGGGAAGTCAATTGGATGTGTTACCGCATTGTTACGAGGGCGGTGTTACCGCTGTTACAGGGATCGAGTCAAGCAGTGGGGAGGCGTTCCAGGCCGACAAACGGGCAGGCCGTCAGCAGCTCTTCAAGCGTTTGGCCATTTGGCAATTGCAGGTCGGCGGGTGCGAGCTCAGCCAGCGGGTACAACACAAACGCGCGCAGGTGCATCTGGTAATGAGGCACCTTCAGGCGCGGCTCGTCGATAAGACGCTCGCCAAACAACAGGATATCCAGATCAAGGGTGCGTGGGCCCCAACGCTCAAGGCGTTCGCGGCCCTGGTCGTTTTCGATGGCTTGCAGCGCATCAAGCAGCGCCAGTGGTGCGAGGGTGCTGTCCAGGGCCGCGACCGCATTGGTGTAGCGCGGTTGGCCTGGGAGCAGGGAATCACTTTGATAGAAGGCCGACACGCCAGCCAGCGTAGTGCCTGGCAACTGCGCCAGCGCCTGGGTGGCGATGCGCAATTGCTGCTCCGGGGCAGCCAGGTTGCTGCCCATGCCGATGTAGATGCGTTCCACGTTTATTCGCCTGCAGCGCCCGAGGCATCAGCGCTGCGCTTACGCTTGCTGCCGGAGCTGCGGCGACGCTTTTTCGGGCCTTCGCCCGCACCATCGCCTTTGCTGCCAAGGTCACGAATCATGTCGCGGCGCTGGCTGTCATTGGCGTCCTGGTAATCGGTCCACCATTCGCCCAGGCCGTCGGTCTGCTCGCCGGCGCTTTCACGCAGCAGCAGGAAGTCGTAGCCGGCGCGGAAGCGCGGATTGTCCAGCAGCAGGTCGGCACGTTTGCCACTGCGGCGCGGCAGACGCTCCTGCATGTCCCAGATCTCGCGGATCGGCAGGGTGAAACGTTTCGGGATAGCAATGCGCTGACACTGCTCGGCGATCAGCTCGTGCGCAGCCTCTTGCATGGCTGGGATCGGCGGCATGCCACGGTCTTGCAAGCGCAGTACACGCTTGGGCAGGGCTGGCCACAACAGGGCGGCAAACAGGAACGCCGGGGTCACCGGTTTGTTCTGTTTGATGCGCAGGTCGGTGTTGATCAAGGCTTCGCTGATCAGCGTGTGGGTGTACGTCGGGTTGTATTCCAGGGCCTCGGCGCTGGCCGGGAACAATGGATCGAACAACTGCAGGTCGACGAGCATTTCGAAGGTGTCGGCGGCATACCCCGAGAGGAACAGCTTGAGCACTTCTTCGAACAGGCGTGCCGAGGGAATTTCCCGCAGCATCGGTGCCAGCTCGCGAATTGGCGCGGCAGTATGTTTTTCGATACCGAAGTTCAGCTTGGCGGCAAAACGCACCGCTCGCAGCATGCGCACCGGGTCTTCCTGATAGCGCTGGGTCGGGTCGCCGATCAGGCGGATCAGGTTGTTGCGAATATCGTGTACGCCATTGGCGTAATCGAGGATGCGTTCGCTGACCGGGTCGTAATACAGGGCATTGATGGTGAAGTCGCGGCGTTGCGCATCTTCTTCCAGGGTGCCGTAAACGTTGTCACGCAGGATACGGCCGCTCTCGTTGCGGGAGGACTGGTTAGTGTCTTCCTCGTCATCGTTTTGCGGATGGCCGGCGCGGAAGGTCGCGACCTCGATGATTTCGCGACCAAAGTGGATGTGCACCAATTTGAAGCGACGGCCGATGATGCGCGCATTGCGAAACTCGGCGCGTACCTGCTCGGGCGTGGCGCTGGTGGCGACGTCGAAATCCTTGGGCGTGATATTGAGCATCATGTCACGTACACAGCCGCCCACCAGATAGGCCTGGTAGCCGGCGTTCTGCAAACGTTCGACGATGTTCACCGCATAACGGCTGAACTGAGCGCGCTGCAATGAATGCTGATTGCTGTTAAGCACTTCAGGCGTGCTGCGAATGTGTTGCGTACGACGCAAGGGAGAACGGAATGACTGGAACAACTTCTTCAGCATGGGATGCACTGTTTGAAGGAATGTTCGGCCATAACGAAGAATGACCGCATGATGGGCCGGGATTCTAGCATTTAGTCGAGGGATGGTGTAGGAACAAGCTGCAGGCGTTGCGCCATATGCTTAAAAGAAGGGCTGGGCCGGTCAAACGCCGGAAACTACAAGGGGAGCCGAAGCTCCCCCAGAAGTAGTTGCGTGCTCTATTTTTATTATTGATTGCGGGCTTCTTGTTTTTGTTGATCGCCCTCGCCATGACATTTCACCTTCATGACACTCCCAATCGGGAGTCAAGAGCAAACGGATTGCTTTGGTCGCTGTGTTGCTGATCTACGATCCAACCAGTTCAGGCTCTGCCTTAGGGCAGTTTTTGTTGTTCTCGGCCTGGTTGCGGGGCAAGCCCCAAATGCAACGCCTCTCCAAAAGAATCAGTTAGCTGCGCCTCCGCCGTGTTGTTTTTATTGTGCGTGAGTCGATTCGTCTTATTTTTATTGTCTGGTACTGAGCTTGTTATTGTTTTTGTACTAAGCATATAGCAGGGTGCGTGCCAACTTTTGTGCCGTCCAGCAAAACCGGGGGTTTTAGGTGGTTTCGGGTTTTTTGAGGGCCAAAAAAAACCGAGGCTTCGTTACCGTAAGCCCCGGCTTCTGTTACGTGAAAAAGCTGCGGTAACAGTTTTTTCACATCTGAGGGTGTTACCTGTGGGGGCGCGCCCTCAACTCTCGCTGGCCACCCCGGTCTTGCGCCGTGGAATGCCCAGGCGCTGGCGCCGTTCCCACAGGCACTTGCGGCTCACGCCCAGCTTGCGCGCCAGCTCGGTCTCGGTCATGTGGTCCTGGTGCTCAAGGACGAAATGCTGGAAGTAATCTTCCAGTGACAAATCTTCCGTTGGCTCATGGCTGGTATTGCTACCGCCGCCCTGTTGTGGGGCCAGGCCGATGAAATCGTCGTCCTCCAAGTCGCTCAGCTCGATGTCGATGCCCAGCAGCTCGGCAGAAATCTCCGGGCTCTCCGACAGGATGACCGCGCGCTCAACTGCGTTCTCCAGCTCGCGCACGTTACCCGGCCACGAGTAATGCCGAATGGCTTGCTCGGCGTCCGGAGCAAACTTGAGGTCGGTACGGTTGATGCGCGCACTCTGGCGCAGCAGGAAAGCGCTGGCGATCTCGTTGACGTCGGCGCCACGCTCACGCAGGGCCGGCAGCTTGAGAGCAATCACGTGCAGGCGGTAATACAAGTCTTCACGGAACTGGCCGATCTTGGCCAGGCTCTTCAGGTCACGGTGGGTCGCGGCGATCAGGCGTACATCGACCTTCTGCGACTGCACCGAACCTACGCGGCGAATTTCGCCTTCCTGCAACACACGCAGCAGGCGCGCCTGGGCTTCCAGGGGCAGTTCGCCGATTTCGTCAAGGAACAAGGTGCCGCCGTCCGCCGCTTCCACCAGGCCCGCACGCCCGGCGCTGGCGCCGGTAAACGCGCCTTTCTCGTGGCCGAACAGTTCGGACTCAATCAGGGATTCAGGAATCGCCGCGCAGTTCACCGAAATCATCGGCGCCTTGGCGCGTTTGGACAGGTTGTGCAGGGCGCGGGCCACCAGCTCTTTACCGGTGCCCGATTCGCCCTGAATCAATACATTGGAATCGGTTGGCGCGACTTTGCGGATCTTGCTGTACAGATCCTGCATCGGTGGGCAGGAGCCGATAATGCCGATCTCGCCGTTGCTGTTGTCGACACCCGGTTTCTCGGCGGCCTTGCCGGCGGGGCGCTGTTCGGCGGGCGCACTGCCAGCCGATTGGCGGTCGCGCAGGATGCGGGCCACGGCCTGGAGCATTTCGTCGTGGTCGAAAGGCTTGGCGATGTAGTCCACCGCGCCCATCTTCATCGAGTCCACGGCCGAACGCAGGCTGGCGTAGCTGGTCATGATCAGCACCGGGGTGCCCTGGCCAAGCTTGATCAGCTCCGTACCGGGCGCGCCCGGCAGACGCAGGTCGCTGACAATCAGGTCGAACGTGGGAATGCTGAACCGCTCTTGGGCTTCCTGCACCGAGCCGGCTTCGCTGACCTGGTACTGATTACGTTCAAGCAGGCGACGCAAGGCAGAGCGGATAATTGTTTCGTCTTCGACGATCAAAATGTGCGGCATTGATTCAATTCTCTCGACGGTCTCAGTTCACAGCGGACGTCGCTTCGACATGACGCGGCAAGGTCACCCGAATACGGGTGCCGCGTTGGCTTTCGGTGTCAGCCGGGCTGTCGATGGTGATTTGTCCATAATGCTCTTCAACGATGGAATAGACCAGTGCAAGGCCCAGACCGGTGCCTTCACCTGGGTCCTTGGTGGTGAAGAAAGGTTCGAACAATCGATCCATGATGTTCTGTGGAATACCGCTGCCTTCGTCTTCCACGATCAGATCGACCGTGTGCTCGAAAGCCTCGCTCTTGACGCGTACCGCGCTGTGCGGCGGGGACGCGTCACGGGCGTTGGACAGCAGGTTGATCAACACCTGCGCCAAGCGTTGGGAGTCGCCGTCGACCCAGTGGTCCGGGTCGCACAGATTAAAGAACTGTACTTCGAAATTGCGCCGGTTCAAGGCCAGCAGCCCAATGGCATCCTGCGCGACTTCGGCCAGGCACACGGCCTCATCCTGATTCTGATGCGCGCCGGCATGGGCGAAGCTCATCAACGACTGCACGATGCGTGAAACGCGCTTGGTCTGCTCAAGGATCTGCCCGCTGATTTCGGTGATCTCACCGTCCTCTTCGCGCTCTTCGCGCAGGTTCTGCGCCAGGCACGCGATACCGGTGATCGGGTTGCCAATCTCGTGGGCCACGCCTGCGGCCAAACGACCAATGCTGGCCAGGCGCTCGGAGTGCACCAGCTTGTCTTCGAGCATTTGCGTGTCGGTCAAATCTTCGACCAACAACACCAGGCCGCTGTTGCCGGGCGCCAGCGGCTCGTCGATCGCGGCTTTGTGCAGGTTGAGCCAGCGGGTCTGGCCGTCCAGCGCCAGGTGCTGCTTGTGCAAATGCTCGTCGGGCAGGTTGATAAAGCCTTGCAGCAGTTCTTTCCACGGGTCGCCCAGGGTGTTCAGGCGCGAACCCACTACCCGCTGGGCGGCGATACCGGTCAGTTCTTCCATGGCCTTGTTCCACATCAGGATCTCTTGATCCTTGGCCAGGGAGCACACACCCATCGGCAGCTCCTGCAGGGTCTGGCGGTGGTAGCGGCGCAATGCATCGAGTTCGGCAGCGAGACCGGTGAGGCGTGAGTGGTAATCCTCCAGCCGGCTCTCGATGAAGTGGATGTCTTCGGTGACGTAGTTTTCGCCGCCGGCCTTGTAAGGCAGGAAGGTTTCAACCATGTCCTGGGACACGCTCGGCCCCATCAGCCCGGACAGGTTGGCCTCGATCCGGTCGCGCAAGCGCCGCAGCGCATACGGGCGGCGTTCGTCGAAGGGCAGGTACAGATCGCGCAGCGCCTGTTCGACTTCCTTCTGTGCGGCTTTGGCGCCCAGCGGCTTGGCCAGTTGCGTGGCAAATTCCTGGGGCGAGGCGGCATGCAGTTCGCGGCGTTGCGGGCGGCGCACGTTGTCCACCGCGCAGGCTTCGGCGGCACTGGTTTCTTCGGGGCTGGCGTTGGTGAACAGCGAGATCAAGGTGAACATCAGCACGTTGGCCGCCAGCGAAGCAATCGCCGCCATGTGCCAGCTGGTGTCGTCGAGCACGTAAATCATGTTCAGCAGTGGGATGTAGAAGCCCTGCAAATTGCCGACCAGCGGCAGCAGCATGGTGACGATCCATACCAGAATCCCCGCCAGCAGCCCGGCGATGAAGCCCCGACGGTTGGCGGTCGGCCAGTACAGCACCGACAACACGCCGGGCAGGAACTGCAAGGTGGCGACAAACGCGACGATGCCGAGGTTGGCCAGGTCCTGCCCGGCGCCCAGCAACAGGTAGAAGCCATAACCGGCCATGATGATCGCAACGATCAGCGCGCGACGCGTCCACTTCAGCCAGCGGTAGATATTGCCTTCGGCTGGCGGCTGATACAGCGGCAGCACCAGGTGATTGAGCGCCATGCCCGACAGCGCCAGCGTAGTGACAATGATCAAGCCACTGGCCGCCGACAAACCGCCGACGTAGGCCAGCAACGCCAGGGATTTACTGTTGGCCGCAATACCGACGCCGAGGGTGAAGTATTCGGGGTTGGTGGTCGCTCCCAGCTTGAGGCCGGCCCACAGAATCAGCGGCACTGCCAGGCTCATCAGCAGCAGGAACAGCGGCAAGCCCCAGCTTGCACTCACTAATGAGCGCGGGTTGAGGTTCTCGGTGAACGTCATGTGGTACATGTGCGGCATCACAATCGCCGAAGCGAAGAACACCAGCAGCAGCGTGCGCCATGGGCCTTCTTGCAGCGGCGTGTGCAAGGCGGCGAGGGCGGTCTGATTTTGCAGCAGCCACAACTCCAGCTGTTGCGGGCCGTCGAACACGCCGTACAGCGCATACAGGCCGACGCCGCCAATGGCGATCAGCTTGATCACCGATTCGAAGGCAATCGCAAACACCAGGCCTTCGTGTTTTTCGCGGGTGGCGATATGGCGTGAGCCGAAGAAAATCGTGAACAGCGTGATCAACGCGCAAAACGCCAGCGCGACGCGATGCTGCACCGGCTCGCGGGTGAGGATGCTGATGGAGTCCGCCACGGCCTGGATTTGCAAGGCCAGCAGCGGCAGCACGCCGAGCAGCATGAAAATCGTGGTGAGTGCGCCGGCCCAGGTGCTGCGAAAGCGGAAGGCAAACAGGTCCGCCAGGGATGACAGCTGGTAGGTGCGCGTGATCTTCAGGATCGGATACAGCAACACCGGCGCCAGCAGGAACGCGCCGGACACCCCGAGGTAACTGGACAGGAAGCCGTAGCCGTACTGATAGGCCAGGCCTACGGTGCCATAAAACGCCCAGGCGCTGGCGTAAACGCCCAAGGACAAGGTGTAGGTCAACGGATGGCGAATGATCGCCCGCGGAATCATTCCGCGCTCACTGATCCAGGCCACGGCGAACAGCGCGGCCAGGTAGGCGGCGCTGATCAGCAGCATCTGGGTGAGGCTAAAGCTCATCGGCATCTTTTTGGCTCTGCAGGATGAAGGTCACGACAATCAGGATCAGCCACAGCAGATAAGGGCGATACCAGGCGCCCGTGGCGTCGATCCACCAATCCATGATGGCGGGGGAAAACAGGTAGATCCCGACGACCAGCAGCAGGACCAATCGATAGATGTACATGTTGGCCTCTGATTAAAAAACTGCGGCGATGGTAACGGATGGCTGGCAAGCTGCAAGCGCCTTCAGCTCAATTGCGCTTCGGCCAGCGTGAGTGTGCGCGGGATCCGGCTGGCATCCCAGTGCGCAATGCCCCAATCCAGCAGTTCGCGCGGGCTGGCGTGCAGCAGTTCAGCGCCGGCCGGCTGGCCGAGGGCGCGCAATGCCCTTAACAGCAAAGGCGTGGCCTGGTCGGGTGTCAACGGCGGCGAGCGGTAGGATTTGCCCAACTTGTTACCGTCCGGCTGGACGATCAGCGGCACGTGCAGGTAGCGCGGCTGGCGCAAGCCCAGCAATTCCTGCAGATAGAGCTGGCGCGGCGTGGAATCGAGCAGGTCGGCGCCGCGTACGATATCGGTCACACCTTGCCAGGCATCATCGAGCACCACGGCCAGTTGATAGGCATACAGGCCGTCGCGGCGACGGATGACGAAATCGCCTACATCGCGGCCCAAGTGCTGTCGGAATTCGCCCTGCACGCGGTCGGTAAAGTGGTATTCCAGCTCAGGCACGCGCAGGCGGATGGCCGCATCGTGCTGAGCATGCCCGGCGTTGCGACACAAACCCGGGTAAATCCCGTGATACGGCTCCAGTTGCTTGCGCGAGCAAGTGCAGGCGTAGGCCAGGCCATGGTTGAACATGTCGTTGAGGACTTTGGCGTAGGCGTCATGCCGCTCGCTTTGTCGGACCAGTTCACCGTCCCATTCGAAGCCGTAGCTTTCCAGGGCGTGCAGGATCGCCGCCTGGGCGCCGGGTTCTTCTCGGGGTGGGTCGAGGTCTTCCATGCGCATCAGCCAGCGGCCGTGATTGGCGCGGGCATCAAGGTAGGAGGCGAGGGCGGCAACCAGCGAGCCGAAATGCAAATGGCCGCTGGGCGTGGGGGCGAAACGCCCAATATAGGTAGAGGCTGTCATGGGCCGGATACTACTGGAAAATCGGTAAACGCCAGAAACAAAAATGGGGCGTTTGCACGCCCCATTCGTTCAGCTCGACAGGATTACTTGCCGACCTGTTTTTCCTTGATTTCAGCCAAGGTCTTGCAGTCTACGCACAGGTCCGCGGTTGGGCGGGCTTCCAGGCGGCGAATACCAATCTCGACGCCGCAGGATTCGCACCAGCCATATTCCTCGTCTTCGATCAGTTGCAGCGTTTTGTCGATTTTCTTGATCAGCTTGCGTTCACGATCACGGGCGCGCAGTTCGAGGGCGAATTCCTCTTCCTGGCTGGCACGGTCTGCCGGGTCCGGGAAGTTGGCGGCTTCGTCCTTCATGTGGTCAACGGTACGGTCGACCTCTTGCATCAAGTCCTGCTTCCACTTTTGCAGGATCTTGGTGAAGTGCTGGCGCATGGGCTTGCCCATGTACTCCTCACCCTTCGTTTCAACGTAAGGTGTGAAGCCACTGAGGCTCTGCTGCTGTTGCTTTGCTTGGGTGGACATGAATAGACCGCCTCTCACTCTTCTAATCCATTGCGCAGGATTGCAACGTCACCGACACCTGCCGGCCCTGCGGCTGCAAGCGGGCGAACTTACCAGATAGATTCGGGGTGCGCCACTCCCGGTTGTCGAGGCCCAACTTGGCGGGGGTGCAAACAGCAACAGCCCGCCATGGCTGGGTATAGCGTGTCTCGATTGTTGATTTTAGTCGTTTTGCAAGCGCTTGCTCGGTTCATCGTGGATGGCCGAGCAGGCAATAGAGCATGTTTTACCGTGAGGGTTCGGTAGAATCCTGATTTTGTCCTCACCGTTAAGGAAGGCTAATGGCTCAGCCCTACAGTGCGCGCAGTCGCGCCATCGAACCTTTTCATGTCATGGCGTTGCTGGCGCGAGCGAACGAGCTGCAGGCGGCCGGCCACGATGTGATCCACCTGGAGATCGGCGAGCCGGATTTCACCACGGCCGAGCCCATCATCCAGGCCGGCCAGGCGGCGCTGGCGAATGGCAAGACTCGTTACACCGCAGCCCGTGGGCTGCCTGAACTGCGCGAGGCTATCAGTGGTTTTTACCAGCAGCGTTACGGGCTGAATGTCGACCCTGAGCGCATTCTGATCACCCCCGGTGGCTCCGGCGCCTTGTTGTTGGCCAGCAGTCTGTTGGTCGACCCCGGTAAACATTGGTTGTTGGCCGACCCCGGCTACCCGTGTAACCGGCATTTCCTGCGCTTGGTGGAAGGTGCGGCACAACTGGTGCCGGTCGGCCCGGACGTGCGTTACCAATTGACCGCCGACCTGGTGGCCAAGCATTGGAACCAGGACAGCGTGGGCGCACTGGTTGCGTCGCCTGCCAACCCCACCGGCACCATCCTCACGCGGGATGAATTGGCGCAATTGTCGAATGCGATCAAGGCGCGTGACGGCCACTTGGTGGTGGATGAGATCTATCACGGCCTCACTTATGGCACCGACGCCGCCAGCGTGCTGGAAGTCGATGACGATGCGTTCGTCCTAAATAGTTTTTCGAAGTATTTCGGCATGACCGGCTGGCGCCTCGGCTGGCTGGTAGCGCCGCCCGCTGCGGTGGGCGAGTTGGAGAAGCTGGCGCAAAACCTCTACATCAGCGCGCCGAGCATGGCCCAGTACGCGGCGCTGGCCTGTTTTACCCCGCAAACATTGAGCATTCTGGAAGAGCGCCGTGCCGAGTTCGGTCGCCGTCGTGATTTCCTTCTACCCGCCCTGCGTGAGCTTGGATTCGGCATCGCCGTCGAGCCGGAAGGCGCCTTCTACTTGTACGCCGATATCAGCGCGTTCGGCGGCGATGCCTTCGCGTTCTGCCGTCATTTTCTCGAGACCGAACACGTGGCCTTTACGCCCGGTCTGGATTTCGGCCGTTATCAGGCCGGTCATCATGTGCGTTTTGCCTACACGCAAAACCTCGAACGGCTACAAGAGGCGGTCGAACGAATCGCCCGTGGCTTACGGAGCTGGCAAGGCTGATGCGTTTTCATCCTCCCCTCGAAGAAGGGCGGCTGATTCGCCGCTACAAGCGCTTTCTCACCGATATCGAAACCGTTACCGGCGAGTTGCTGACCATTCACTGCCCGAACACCGGGTCGATGCTTAATTGCATGGTGGAAGGCGGCCAGGTCTGGTTCAGTCGCTCCACCGATCCCAAGCGCAAGCTGCCGGGCACCTGGGAGATTGCCGAAACGCCGCAAGGCCGGCTGGCGTGCGTGAACACGGCGCGCGCCAATCAGTTGGTTGAGGAGGCGTTGCGCGCCGGCGTCATCACCGAGCTCAACGGCTTTACCGCGCTAAAGCGCGAAGTGCCTTACGGCCAGGAGAAAAGCCGTATCGATTTTCGCCTGGATTACCCACAGGGCGCGGCGTTTGTCGAAGTCAAAAGTGTCACCCTGGGCTTTGACGGCTCTGCGGTGGCCGCCTTTCCCGATGCCGTGACCCAGCGCGGCGCCAAGCATTTGCGTGAACTGGCGTACCTGGCGCGCGACGGCGTGCGGGCGGTGCAGTTGTATTGCGTCAACCTGTCGGGAATCGAGGCGGTACGGCCAGCCGTGGAGATCGACGCCGGTTACGCTGCGGCGTTGCGTGAGGCCAAGGCTGCGGGTGTGGAGGTGCTGGCTTACGGAGTGCACGTCACGCCTGAGGAAATTTACGTCGACCGGCGCTTGGAAGTGCTGATCGGCGACTAGAGTTCCACCCACAGGCCCTGTGCGTCTTCGCGGCCGGGCAGGGCGGTGAGGCTTTGGCCAGCGCACGGGCCGGCGATGCATTCGCCGCTCTCGATCAGGAACAGCGCGCCGTGGGTGGCGCACTGGATCAGGCTGGCGCTGGTGTCGAGGAACTGATTGGGCTGCCATTCCAGCGGGATGCCGCGATGGGGGCAACGGTTGATATAGAAGTAGGCAACGCCATCCCGGCGCACGGCCAACAGCTTGCAGCCGTCGATCTCAAAGCCGAGGCTGCTGTTGGGCGCGAGGGTGTCGGAGGGGCAGAGAAACTTCATTTCAATCCTTAAGTGCCTTGACGTGCAAATGCAAACAATTATCAAATGCCGGCTTCGCCCTGCCCTTGGAAGGAAACCCTGTTATGCGCCTGAGTACCAGCGCTATCGCGCTCGTTGCCTCACTGCTGGTCCACCAAGGGGCGCAAGCCTCTGAACTGCCACAACGCTGGGTCAGTGCCGGTGGGGCGCTATCGGAATGGGTGACGGCCTTGGGCGGGGAATCGAAACTGGTGGGCGTTGATACTACCAGCCAGCACCCGGAATCGCTGAAAGCGTTGCCCAGCATCGGTTATCAGCGGCAGTTGTCGGCCGAAGGCATTCTCAGCCTGCGCCCGCAGGTGCTGGTAGGCACAGAAGAAATGGGCCCGCCGCCAGTGCTCGCGCAAATTCGTGGCGCGGGCGTGCAGGTGGAGATGTTCTCGGCCGAACCGGATCTTCCCACCCTGAAGGGCAACCTGCAGCACTTGGGCAAGTTGCTCGGCAGCGAGGCCAAAGCCAACGAATTGTTTACCGGATATGAACAGGCGCTTGAGCGGCAGAAAACCTGGGTCACCAAAGCGCAGGCCACACAAAAGGCACCAGGCGTGCTGTTGTTGCTTGGCCACGCGGGCGGCAAGCCGCTGATTGCGGGCAAAGACACCGCCGCAGATTGGCTGCTGCAACAGGCGGGCGGGCGGAACCTGGCGACTCACACAGGCTATAAGCCGTTTTCGGTGGAGTCGCTGGCGGGGTTGAGTCCGGATGTGCTGGTGTTTGCGGATCGTGCCCTTACCGGTGATGCGGCCCGCGCGGCGTTGTTCAAGGAAAACCCGATTTTGGCTTCAACGCCGGCGGCCAAGCGTGGCCGCGTATTTGAGCTCGACCCGACGCTGCTGGTCGGCGGGCTGGGGCCGCGTTTGCCGCAAAACCTGGTGAAGCTGTCTGCCGGGTTTTATCCGTCCCAGGCTAAACCTGCCCCATGACCACTCTGGTTAAACCGAAAACGCTGTTTATCGGGCTGACGCTGTTGTGTGTATTGGCGATCTGGCTCTCGCTGGCCTTGGGGCCGGTGAGCCTGCCGTTGCTGGACACGCTCAGGGCCGCCTTGCGCCTGATGGGTGTGCCGATAGATGCCCAAGGCCTGGAGCAGGCCGAATTGATCCTGGGGCAGATTCGCCTGCCGCGCACATTGCTTGGTTTGGCGGTCGGCGGTGTGCTGGCGTTGTCGGGTGTGGCGATGCAGGGGTTGTTTCGAAACCCGCTGGCCGATCCTGGCTTGGTGGGTGTGTCCAGTGGTGCGGCGCTGGGCGCGGCGGTGGCGATTGTCGGGGGTGCGTTTTTTGGCGGGCTGCCGGATGCGTTCGGGCCTTATTTATTGTCGTTGTGTGCGTTTCTCGGTGGGTTGGGCGTCACGGCCCTGGTCTATCGCCTCGGGCGCCGCAACGGCCAGACCAATGTGGCGACGATGCTGCTCGCCGGTATTGCGCTCACAGCCCTCGCCAGCTCGGCGGTGGGGTTGTTTACCTATTTGGCCGACGACGCCACCTTGCGCACCCTGACCTTCTGGAACCTGGGAAGCCTCAATGGCGCGAGCTATTCGCGGTTGTGGCCTTTGTTGCTGGTGAGCGCCGGTGTGGCGCTGTGGCTGCCGCGCCGGGCCAAGGCGCTGAATGCACTGTTGTTGGGTGAGTCCGAGGCCAGCCACCTTGGCATTGATGTTGAAGGGCTCAAGCGTGAACTGGTGTTTTGCACCGCTCTGGGCGTGGGCGCGGCGGTAGCGGCGGCAGGGATGATTGGGTTTGTTGGGCTGGTGGTGCCGCATTTGGTGCGGCTGCTGGCGGTGCCGGATCATCGGGTGCTATTGCCGGCCTCGGTGCTGGCGGGCGCGAGTTTGCTGCTGTTTGCGGACTTGGTGGCGCGCCTGGCCTTGGCCCCGGCGGAGTTACCGATCGGCATCGTGACGGCGTTTATTGGCGCGCCGTTTTTTCTTTACCTGTTGTTGCGGGGGCGTGCCTGATGCTGCGAGTCGAAGCGCTGCAGATTCGGCGCGGTCGCAAGACTGTCTTGGCCGATGTCAGCCTGGACCTGTTGCCGGGCCAGGTGCTGGGCGTGCTGGGGCCCAATGGTGCCGGCAAAAGTACCCTGCTGGGCGCGCTGTGCGGTGAGTTGCACCCTGATCAGGGCAATGTGTGGCTGGACCAGCAAGCGCTAAGCAGTTGGAGCGGCTCGCAGCGTGCGCAACGGCTGGCGGTGTTGCCGCAAACCTCGACCCTGGACTTTGCGTTCAGGGTCGAAGAAGTCGTCGGCATGGGGCGTTTGCCGTATCAGACCGGGCGAGTGCGTGATGACGAAATCATCATCGCGGCGTTGCACGCAGCGGACGTCGGGCACTTGAGCGGTCGCAGTTACCTGGCGTTGTCCGGTGGCGAGCGCCAACGTGTGCACTTGGCGCGGGTATTGGCGCAGTTATGGCCGGGTGAAGCGGGGCAGACGCTGCTGTTGGATGAACCCACATCAATGCTTGACCCTTTGCACCAGCACACGACGTTGCAGGCTATTCGCAGTTTCGCTGATCGAGGCGCGGCGGTGCTGGTGATCCTCCATGACCTGAACCTGGCGGCGCGCTACTGTGACCGTATCTTGCTGCTGCAGGACGGGCGCCCGCACGCCCTGGACACACCCGCCGAAGTCTTGCGACCGGAACCGCTCAAGGCTGTGTTTGGTTTGGATGTGCTGGTGCAGCCGCATCCGGAGCGTGGTCATCCGCTGATCATTGCACGCTGAGGCTGGCTTTTTTACAGGCAGCTTTCTACAGGTAAAAAAAGACCCGGCAAGAGCCGGGTCAAATAACCGTGATTAGCCTGATGAGGAGATAATCTGAGAGTCCGAACCAATGGTCTTTCAGTTATCGGCTGATCTCGCGACCAGTTGTGATAATCATAACGATTCTCATTTGAGAGTCAACATTTGTTTTCGTGCGTTCTGCTGATTTCTTCAATACGTGTTCGCAATGCCCGTAAACACGGGGCCTGATCGCCGAACTAAATCTTCTGACGCGCTGAAATAGCATCCAACTGGCGGTTCAGTGCTTCCTTGCGCTCCGCGGGAATGTCGTTCCAGTGCACATCCATCAATGCGCCCTCAATTGCATACAGCAACACTTTCGATGCCCGGAAGCCGCGAGTTCGTACGGCTCGGTAGGCATCGACCGCTCCCAGGCGGCGCAAGTCGGACGCGCTGTGGATACCCACCGCGTGCAGCCACTGCGCCGACGTCTTGCCAAGGTTTTTCAGGTGTTGCAGCTCATCGTTCATCAAGCCTCCTTGCGACGGCCGAATGGTGCGGTGGGTATTCGTGACCAGGCAAGCCTGAAAAGGAGTGTAGCGCTCAGTAGGAAAAGCGTAGTTCTTTGGTCAGGAACGGCTGAAACGCTTATAAGAATGGCGCTGAGTGTTTGTATGTGGGCAGGTGCGAATCACCCGGCGCGCTGGATGCGTAGCCGGGGTTCGACAGGGGGCGTCACTTGGTGCGGTAGCGCAGGCGCGTGCCGAAATTGACCGACATCAGAATCTCGTCCGCAGTCAGTTCAGGCGGGAAGTAGGTGCCGGAGATCTGCGCATGGGCCAGGCTGGCGCCTTCCAATGAGCAGTCGCGCAAGTCCAGGCCGCGCAGGTCGGCGGAGCGGAAGTAGGCGTCCGTGAAGTCGACACCGGTGGCGTCCAGGTCGCGCAGGTCCAGCCCGCGGAAGTCGCCACCGCGCATGTCGATGGTCCCGTCTTTGGGGCGTTCCTGGTTGAAGCCTCGAATGTCGTCCTTGTGCAGGAGCGCGTAGAGCGGGGTATCAAGAAGCTTGGGCTGACTCATGACGGCGACTCCTGTTGGAATTATGACGCCATTATAGTGCCACTATTTCTCGGTCGTGCACGGTAGATCGGTGACACGACCAAGAAATATTTCTTACAACCCTGGCAGGGCTTGGCGGATGTGCGCCACCAAGGCATCCAGGGTTCCGCTCTCATTGGTCTCGACGCGTTTGCTGAGCAGCAGCTCTTGGGCTGTCAGTGGGTCGCGATTGGCCTGCTGTTCTTCGATTACGGCCAGTGTCGCGTCGGAAGGATCGTTTTTATCCGCCTGACGTTGTGCCAACCAGCTGGCGATAACAGCTTGCGGCGCGTTGCAATCCAGGATCAGGAAGGGCGCGCCGGTGGCCTCAGCAATTTTGGCGGCTGCGTCGCGTTGTGCGCTTTTAAGGAAGGTGGCATCCAGCACCACCGGGTAGCCGGCACGCAACACGGTATCGGCGATTTCGTTCAGACGAGCATAGGTGGCTGCGCTGGCGTCGGCGGCATAGATACCGGCCTGTGGCGTGTTCTCTACCTGCTGCTCACCAAACAGACGCTTGCGCTCCACATCCGAACGCAGGCGTACGGCGCCCAATGCTTCCACAAGGCGCATGGCCACGTGGCTTTTGCCGACGGCCGATACACCGTGGGTAATCGCCAGGAAGCGCGAAGGAATCGTGCTGTAACTTTCTGCCAGGTTGGCGTAGTTGCGGTACTGGCGCAGGGTGGTGGCGCGTTGTACCGGGCTTGCCTCGCTGGGCATGCTGAACAGCGCAATCTTGGCGCGTACCAGCGCGCGATAGGCTTTATAGAAGTTCAGCACTTCGAGGCCTTGGTAGTCGCCGGTCAATTCCAGGTATTGGCTGATAAAGCGGCGCGCCAGGGATTTGAGGCCACGGTCTTCCAGGTCCATCGCCAGGAAGCCGGTGTCGGCGTACACATCGGTGAAGCGGAACGGCTCGTTGAACTCGATGCAGTCAAAGATCACCACTTGGCCGTCGATCAGCGTGGCGTTCCCCAAGTGGATATCGCCGTGGCATTCGCGGGTGAAGCCATCGAGCTTGCGCTGTACCAACAGTGGCTTGAGGCGCTCGAAGCTGCTTTCAGCCCAGGCTTGCAGGGCTTCCAGTTGAGCCAGGTCGGCTTTTTCGCTGAGGAAGGGGCGGATCTGCTCGAAGTTCTGGCGTACCGGTGCCATCACCTCGTCCGGCGTGCCGGCCGGGTGCTCCTGTGGAACCTTCGGTGCGCTGAGGTGGAAATGCGCAATCTGCCTGGCCATTTCATCAATGTGCGCGCTGGTCAGTTCGCCGTTGGCTTGCAGAGTGCTGAGCAGTTGGCTTTGCGGGAACTGGCGCATTTTCAGCGCGTACTCGATCACCGGGCCGTCGCCGCCCAGTTGTGGGGCTTCGGCGCTGCCGGTGATTGGCAACACTTCAAGATACAAATCTTCAGTCAGGCGCTGGTTGAGGCGCAGTTCTTCATTGCAGAAGTGCCCACGGTCATCCAGTTGGGTGAAATCCAGGAAGCCGAAGTTCATCGGCTTCTTCAGTTTATAGGCGAAGGGGCCGGTCAGAATGACCCAGGAAATATGGGTCTCGATAACTTGAAACGCTTCAACCGGATGGGGATACAAAGCCGGGTTTTGCAGGGCAGCGATCAGGGTCTGGCTCACAGGCGATCCTTCAAAGTAGGGGGGAAATCATGGCGGGCATTATGGCGGTTACAGCCGGTCGTGCAAACCGCTGTCCGGCTCATGTTGATCATCAATAAAGTGCGTATAATCCGCCGCCATGACTCGAACCCGATCTCCCCGTTCCCGTAAAAAACCTCCTTCCCGCGGCCTGCGCCCGTGGCTGGGCTGGGCACTCAAGCTAAGCCTGGTAGGCCTGGTGGTGCTCGCCGGCTTCGCGGTGTACCTCGACGCTGTGGTCCAGGAGAAATTCTCCGGCAAGCGCTGGACCATTCCGGCCAAGGTGTACGCACGCCCGCTGGAACTGTTCACCGGCCAGAAGCTGAGCAAGGATGACTTCCTTACCGAACTCGATGCACTGGGCTACCGCCGCGAGCCAGTGAGCAATGGCCCGGGCGCAGCCGCCGTCAGCGGCAATACCGTTGACTTGAACACCCGCGGTTTCCAGTTCTATGAAGGCCTGGAAAAAGCCCAGCCGGTGCGCGTGCGTTTCTCTGGCGATTACGTCGCCGAACTGTCGTCTCTCAACGGTTCGAAGCTGCCGGTGGTACGCCTTGAACCGCTGATGATCGGCGGCATTTACCCGAAAAATCTTGAAGATCGCATCCTGATCAAACTTGATCAGGTGCCGCCGTATCTGCTCGAAACCCTGGTTGCCGTGGAAGACCGCGATTTCTACAGCCACTGGGGCGTGTCGCCGAAGTCGATTGCCCGCGCCATTTGGGTCAACACCTCTGGCGGCAAGATGACTCAGGGCGGCAGTACGCTGACGCAACAATTGGTCAAGAACTTCTACCTGACCAACGAGCGCAGCCTGACCCGTAAACTGACCGAAGCCATGATGGCAATGCTGCTGGAGCTGCATTACAGCAAGCAGGAAATCCTTGAGGCTTACCTCAATGAGGTTTTCGTCGGTCAGGATGGCCAGCGCGCCGTTCACGGGTTTGGCTTGGCCAGCCAGTTCTTCTTTGGCCAGCCGTTGTCCGAACTGAAATTGCATCAAGTTGCGTTGCTGGTGGGCATGGTCAAGGGCCCGTCCTATTACAACCCGCGTCGCAACCCGGAGCGCGCGCTTGAGCGTCGGAACCTGGTGCTGGACGTGCTTGAGCAGCAGGGTGTGGCTACGGCCGAGCAAGTCGCGGCGGCGAAGAAAATGCCACTGGGCGTTACAACCCGCGGCAAGCTGGCCGACAGCTCGTTCCCAGGCTTTATCGACCTGGTCAAACGCCAGTTGCGTGAAGACTATCGCGACGAAGACTTGACCGAAGAGGGGCTGCGGATCTTCACCAGTTTCGACCCGATTCTGCAGATGAAAGCCGAAGCTTCGGTCAACGACACCTTCAAGCGCTTGACCGGCCGTAAAGGCTCCGATGAGGTCGAAGCGGCCATGGTCGTGACCAACCCGGAAACCGGTGAAGTGCAGGCCATGATCGGCAGTCGCCAGGCCAGCTTTGCCGGTTTTAACCGCGCATTGGATGCTGTGCGGCCGATCGGCTCGCTGGTCAAGCCGGCGGTCTATCTGACGGCCCTGGAAAAACCGAGCAAATACACGCTGACCAGTTGGCTCTCGGATGACCCGTTGTCGGTCAAAGGTGCCGATGGCCAAGTGTGGACGCCGCAGAACTTCGATCGTCGATCCCACGGCACCGTGTTCCTGTATCAAGGCCTGGCCCATTCCTACAACATCTCCACCTCGCGCCTTGGGCTGGAAGTGGGTGTGCCGAATGTGTTGAAAACCTTGGGTCGCCTGGGCATCAACCGTGAGTTCCCGGCGTTCCCATCGATGCTGCTGGGCGCTGGCGCGATGACGCCGATGGAAGTGGCCACGATGTACCAGACACTGGCCAACGGTGGTTTCAATACACCGATGCGCGGCATTCGCAGCGTGCTGACTGCCGAGGGTGAGCCGCTCAAGCGGTATCCGTTCCAGATTCAGCAGCGTTTCGATGCGGGCTCCATTTACCTGATCCAGAACGCCATGCAGCGCGTCATGCGTGAAGGTACAGGGCGCTCGGTCTACAGCGTGCTGCCGTCAAACCTGACGCTGGCGGGCAAGACCGGCACCAGTAACGATTCGCGTGACAGCTGGTTCGCCGGCTTTGGCCAGGATGTACTGGCCGTGGTGTGGCTGGGGCGTGACGACAATGGCAAGACGCCGTTCACCGGTGCCACCGGTGCGCTGCAGGTCTGGACCAGTTTCATGCGCAAGGCCGACCCGCTGCCACTGAATATGCCGCAACCGGACAACATCGTGCAGGCCTGGATTGATCCGCACACAGGGCAGGGCTCCGATGCCAACTGTCCGGGCGCAGTGCAGATGCCGTATATTCGCGGCAGCGAGCCACCACCCGGCGCCGCATGCGGTGGCAGTGCCCCCGCTGACGCGGAATCGGTGATGGATTGGGTCAAGGGCTGGATGAATTAAGCAAAGAGGGTTTCAAGTGAACAAGTGGTTGATTCCAGCTATTACAGCTCTCGCGGTGCTCAGCGGTTGCTCAAGCGTGCAGCGCGGCTCGATTCCCGTTGTGGACTCGAGCACGACGGTTTCGAATAACGATCGCATCTCGGCCAACGGCGGTTTCCGTCAGACCGTGGTCAAGCGTCCTGCCCAAGCCACCCCTCAATCCATTCCCCAGGATTCGGGTGTAGTGGTGATGGTGCCGGGCGGTGGTGCTGCGACCTCCGCACCGATCAGTGCCGAGCCGTGGACACCAGGGCCAAGCACATCGGGGCCGGTTGACTCCACGCCGATCCAAACGGCGCCGGTCAACCAGGGCACCTACAACATGCCTTCCACGCCGAGTGGCATTCCATCGGCGTCCAGCGCTGGCGGCCTTTCAGCGGACGAGCAATTGGACGGGCCGGTTCTGGCGTTATTGACCACCGCCCAGCAGCAACAGGCGGGTGGCGACTTGAATGGTGCATCGTCGAGCCTCGAGCGCGCCCAACGCGTTGCTCCACGTGAGCCGCAAGTGCTCTATCGCCTGGCCCAAGTGCGCATGGCCCAGGGCGATGCGCCGCAAGCCGAGCAGTTCGCCCGTCGCGGCCTGACCCTGGCCAATGGTCGCCCAGACTTGCAAGCCAACCTGTGGGCCTTGATTGGTGATGCACGCGCCGCACAAGGCGACGCCGCCGGTGCCGCCCAGGCACGTCAAAAAGCCAAGGTCAGCCTCTGATGGATGCGCGTTTTCCAGCGATTGCCGAACAGTTATTGCTGATTGAGCGCGAATTGCGCGTGCAGGGCTGGTGGGACGAGGTGTCCCCCAGCGCCGAGGCGCTCAGCAGTGTCGAGCCTTTTTCGGTCGACACTCTGGATTTCCACCAATGGCTGCAATGGATTTTCCTGGTGCGCATGAAGCAGATCCTCGAGCAGGACCTGCCATTGCCCAATGCATCAGGGATCCTGGAAATGGCCGAGATGGTTTACGCCGATCGGCCGCTGGAAAGCCTTGGCTTGCGTACTGCGCTGAAAAAGTTCGACCAATTGATCGTCGACGCTCGTTAATTGCCTGACTGCCGGGTTTTCCGGCAGTCTTGCGCACATTTCTACCGCTTGACGACATTCAGGCGAGTTTTATCCCTCCTCAAACCCCTTTCTTATGCGTTCTCATGCGCTTAGTTGGAAAAAAGCGCAATTATTGCTTGACTTGAAGGGGCTGAAACAGAAGAATCCAAAGTCCGCTGTATCGGGACTGCCAGAAGCAGGCCCGCTCAGCAGATCATGAGGCGCATATCCGCGCCGACCTGTAACACCCGCAACGCGTTACCTCGCGCTGGGTGGGAAAAGCCCGCAACACTTGGGACGATCCCAATACTTGCTCAGTCAGTGCTGACGTAGTCGGCGACCACCGTCGCTCATGCTCTGTTGAGAAGTAAACCTATTAAGACCCGTCGGTTTTTAACGGACGGTATTCTGGCGTTTTAGAGGTGAACAACGTGGAGCTTTTATCTGGCGGTGAGATGCTCGTCCGCTTTTTGCGTGACGAAGGCGTCGACTATATCTACGGGTACCCAGGTGGTGCTCTGCTGCATGTTTACGACGCACTGTTCAAGGAACCGGCTGTTACCCACATCCTGGTTCGCCACGAACAGGCCGCGACCCATATGGCTGACGGTTATGCCCGTGCCACCGGTAAAGCCGGCGTGGTACTGGTAACGTCCGGCCCAGGCGCAACCAATGCCATTACCGGCATTGCGACTGCTTATATGGACTCCATCCCGATGGTGATCATTTCTGGCCAGGTCGCAAGCACCATGGTCGGTACCGATGCATTCCAGGAAACCGACATGATCGGTATCTCCCGGCCGATCGTGAAACACAGCTTCATGATCAAGCATGCGTCGGAAATCCCGGAAGTCATGAAAAAGGCCTTCTACCTCGCACAGTCCGGTCGTCCGGGGCCTGTTGTTGTAGATATCCCGAAAGACATGACCAACCCGGCTGAAAAATTCGAATACGTCTTCCCGAAGAAAGCCAAGCTGCGCTCCTACAGCCCGGCCGTTCGTGGGCACTCGGGGCAAATCCGCAAGGCGGCAGAAATGCTCCTGGCGGCCAAGCGCCCAGTGCTGTACTCGGGTGGCGGCGTGATTCTGGGCGGCGGTTCCGCACCGTTGACCGAACTGGCCAAGCTGCTCAACCTGCCGGTTACCAACACCTTGATGGGCCTCGGCGCATTCCCGGGTTCGGACCGTCAGTTCGTCGGCATGCTCGGCATGCACGGCAGCTACACCGCCAACCTCGCCATGCACCACGCCGATGTAATCCTGGCGGTGGGCGCGCGGTTCGATGACCGAGTGATCAACGGCGCGAGCAAATTCTGCCCGAATGCCAAGATCATCCACATTGACATCGACCCGGCATCCATCTCCAAGACCATCAAGGCCGATGTGCCGATCGTGGGTCCTGTAGAAAGCGTATTGACCGAAATGGTTGCCGCGCTGAAGGACATCGGCGAAACGCCGAACAAGGAATCCGTTGCCAGCTGGTGGAAGCAGATCGACGAATGGCGCGGTGACCGCGGCCTGTTCCCTTACGACAAGGGCGACGGCAGCATCATCAAGCCACAAACCGTGATCGAAACCCTGTGCGAAGTGACCAAGGGCGACGCCTTTGTGACCTCCGACGTGGGCCAGCACCAAATGTTCGCCGCGCAGTACTACAAGTTCGACAAGCCTAACCGCTGGATCAACTCCGGTGGCCTGGGCACGATGGGCTTTGGTTTCCCTGCGGCGATGGGTGTGAAGCTGAGCTTCCCCGACACCGACGTCGCGTGCGTCACCGGTGAAGGCAGCATCCAGATGAACATCCAGGAACTGTCGACGTGCCTGCAGTACGGCCTTCCGGTGAAGATTGTCTGCCTGAACAACGGCGTGCTGGGCATGGTTCGTCAGTGGCAGGACATGAGCTACAACAGCCGTCACTCCCATTCCTACATGGAGTCGTTGCCGGATTTCGTCAAGTTGGTTGAAGCCTATGGCCACGTCGGCATTCGCATCACCGATTTGAAAGATCTGAAGCCGAAGATGGAAGAGGCGTTCGCCATGAAGGACCGCCTGGTGTTCCTCGATATTCAAGTGGACACCAGCGAGCACGTCTACCCGATGCAGATCAAAGACGGCTCCATGCGCGATATGTGGTTGAACAAGACGGAGCGTACTTAATCATGCGGCACATTATCTCCCTGCTTCTGGAGAACGAACCCGGCGCTCTGTCTCGTGTTGTCGGCCTGTTTTCGCAACGTAACTACAACATCGAAAGCCTGACCGTGGCTCCAACCGAAGACCCGACCCTGTCGCGTCTGACGTTGACCACCGTGGGCCACGATGAGGTGATCGAGCAGATCACCAAGAACCTCAACAAGCTGATCGAAGTGGTCAAGCTGGTCGACCTGTCGGAAAGTGCCCACATCGAGCGCGAGCTGATGCTGGTCAAGGTCAAGGCCACGGGTGCCCAGCGTGCCGAGATCAAACGCACTACCGACATTTATCGCGGGCAGATCGTCGATGTGAGTGCCAGCGTTTATACCGTTCAACTGACCGGTACAAGCGACAAGCTGGACAGCTTCATCCAGTCGATCGGGACGGCCTCGATTCTGGAAACGGTACGCAGTGGTGTCACCGGGATTGCCCGTGGCGACAAAGTACTCAGCATCTAACCCAAATTAGCGAATGGCCTTACGGCCTGGATATATAGAGGAACCTCATGAAAGTTTATTACGATAAAGATTGTGACCTGTCGATCATCCAGGGCAAGAAAGTCGCCATCATCGGCTACGGTTCCCAGGGCCACGCTCAAGCGTGCAACCTGAAAGATTCCGGCGTTGACGTGACTGTTGGCCTGCGCAAAAGCTCGGCCACTGTTGCCAAGGCTGAAGCTCATGGCCTGAAAGTGACTGACGTTGCTTCCGCCGTTGCTGCTGCCGACCTGGTCATGATCCTGACCCCGGACGAGTTCCAGTCCGCGCTGTACAAGAACGAAATCGAGCCGAACATCAAGAAAGGCGCCACCCTGGCCTTCTCCCACGGTTTCGCGATTCACTACAACCAGGTTGTGCCGCGTGCTGACCTCGACGTGATCATGATCGCGCCGAAAGCACCGGGCCACACCGTGCGTTCCGAGTTCGTCAAAGGCGGCGGTATCCCTGACCTGATCGCGATCTACCAGGACGCCTCGGGCAACGCCAAAAACGTTGCACTGTCCTACGCTGCCGGCGTGGGTGGCGGTCGTACCGGCATCATCGAAACCACCTTCAAGGACGAGACTGAAACCGACCTGTTCGGCGAACAAGCCGTTCTGTGCGGCGGTACCGTTGAGCTGGTTAAAGCCGGTTTCGAAACCCTGGTTGAAGCTGGCTACGCGCCGGAAATGGCCTACTTCGAATGCCTGCACGAACTTAAGCTGATCGTTGACCTCATGTACGAAGGCGGTATCGCCAACATGAACTACTCGATCTCCAACAACGCCGAATACGGCGAGTACGTGACTGGCCCGGAAGTGATCAACGCCGAGTCCCGTCAGGCCATGCGCAACGCCCTGAAACGTATTCAGGACGGCGAATACGCCAAAATGTTCATCAGCGAAGGCGCAACCGGCTACCCTTCGATGACCGCCAAGCGTCGTAACAACGCCGCTCACGGTATCGAAGTCATCGGCGAGCAACTGCGCTCCATGATGCCGTGGATCGGTGCCAACAAGATCGTCGACAAAGCCAAAAACTAAGTCGTACGCATCAAGAGAAAACGCGGCTTAGGCCGCGTTTTTTCGTTTGAGGGGCTGTTTCTGGTATAAAGCTGCATCGTTTGCGGGCGAACACGCGCCGCAAGTATTTGTCGAATTTTTTCACACCGTTGCAAGGTAAAATCCATGAGCGAACGTCCCGAAGAGCCACACCAGGCCTCTGACGCCGAAAGCCTGCTACCGATCGATGAGCATGTCGAAGAAGGGCATGACGCGGAAGGTCGCAAGGTCCGGCATCGTGGCATCTATCTTCTGCCCAATCTGTTCACCACGGCGAACCTGTTCGCCGGGTTCTATTCCATCATCAACTCCATGAGCGCTCAAAGTGCATTGGCGGCGGGTGATGCGGTGAGCGCCAGCAAGTATTTCGGTTTTGCTGCCATCGCAATCTTCGTGGCCATGGTGCTTGATGGCCTGGATGGCCGTGTTGCGCGCATGACCAACACGCAAAGTGCCTTCGGTGCCGAGTACGACTCGCTGTCGGACATGGTTGCTTTCGGCGTTGCGCCTGCACTGCTGGCCTTTGCCTGGGCGCTGGGGGATATGGGCAAGGTTGGCTGGATGGTCGCCTTTATTTATGTCGCCGGTGCCGCGTTGCGCCTGGCGCGCTTCAATACCCAAGTGGGCACTGCCGACAAGCGTTACTTCATTGGTCTAGCCAGCCCGGCTGCTGCGGGTGTAGTGGCGGGTATCGTCTGGGCCTTCAGTGACTACGGCATCCAGGGTTCGAAGATGTCATTCCTGGTGGCCTTGATGGTTGCGGCTGCTGGCATGCTGATGGTCAGCAATATCAAGTACAACAGTTTCAAGGAGTTCGACCTCAAGGGGCGTGTGCCTTTCGTCGCGATCCTCGTGGTGGTGCTGGTGTTCGCGGTCGTGTTCAGTGATCCGCCGCGTATCCTGCTGCTGGCGTTCCTGATTTACGCCGCTTCGGGGCCGATTCAGTACCTTCTGCATCTGCGACGCGACAAAACATTGCCTTAATGTAATGTCCGCCATACTCCGCAGTCTATTGGTGCATCAGTCCTCCAATGCTGCGGAGTTGCTATGTTAATCAAAATCCCCAAAGCGTCCGAATGTCACGAATCGGATGTCACGCCTGAATCCATCTATCTTTCTCGCCGTAGTTTGCTCGGTGGTGCGCTTGCCGGCGTGGCCGCCAGTGCATTGCCGCGCTGGGCCAACGCTGAGGAGGCTGCGCGTTACGCAGACGTGGAGCCGGGCAAAGCACCGAACTGGTTTGCCGAAAAACTGCCGAGTACGAAATGGCAGGCGGTTACCGTCAAGGACGAGGCCATCACCCCATTCAAGGACGCGACCCACTACAACAACTTCTATGAGTTCGGTACAGGCAAGGGCGACCCGGCGACGAATGCGGGTTCACTCAAGACTGAACCTTGGAGTGTGGTGATTGATGGGGAAGTCGGGAAACCGGGGCGTTATGCCCTCGAAGACTTCATGAAGCCATATCAGTTAGAAGAGCGTATCTACCGTTTACGCTGTGTCGAGGCGTGGTCGATGGTCATTCCGTGGATCGGCTTCCCTATCTCGGCCTTGCTCAAGCAAGTTGAGCCGACCTCCAAGGCCAAGTACATCCGCTTTGAAACCCTGCAGGACCCCAAAAGCATGCCAGGCCAGCGGTCGAGTTTTGGTCTGATCGATTGGCCTTATATAGAAGGGCTGCGTCTGGACGAGGCGATGAACCCGCTGGCGATCCTTGCTGTAGGTATGTATGGCCGTGAGTTGCCTAACCAGAACGGTGCGCCATTGCGTCTGGTGGTGCCGTGGAAGTATGGCTTCAAGAGCGTGAAATCCATTGTGCGGATCAGCCTGGTGAGCGAGCAACCGAAAACGACCTGGCAGAGTATCGCTGCGGATGAATATGGGTTCTACGCAAACGTGAACCCTACGGTCGATCATCCACGCTGGACTCAGGCGCGGGAGCGTCGCTTGCCGAGTGGTTTGTTCAGCCCGAATGTGCGCGAGACGCAGATGTTCAATGGCTACTCGGATGAGGTCGCCTCGCTTTATACCGGTCTCGATCTGCGGAAGAACTACTGATGCGTTACCCCATCTGGCGCGTAGGCGTTTTTATAGCGGCGGCTATATGGCCTTTTTTCTGGCTGTATGAGGCGTGGAGTTCTGTGCTTGGGCCTGACCCTGGCAAAGTGTTGATGGACCGATTGGGTCTTGGGACGTTAATTCTGTTGCTGATCACGCTGGGCATGACGCCATTGCAGAAGCTGAGCGGGTGGGCGGGGTGGATAGCGGTCCGCCGACAGCTGGGGCTTTGGTGTTTTGCATACGTGGTTCTGCACCTGGCGGCTTACTGCGTCTTTATTCTTGGTCTTGATTGGTCGCAATTCGGGGTGGAGTTGCGTAAGCGGCCTTACATTATTGTGGGTGCGCTGGGCTTCCTCTGTTTATTGGTGCTGGCGGTGACTTCCAATCGCTATAGTCAGCGTCGGTTGGGTAGCCGATGGAAGAAACTGCATCGTCTGGTGTATGTGATTCTTGGGCTGGGTTTGCTGCATATGCTGTGGATTGTGCGGGCCGACCTCAAGGAGTGGGCTATTTATGCATCTATAGGCGCGCTGCTTTTGGTATTGCGGATTCCACCCATAATGCGCCGGATTCCACGCCTTATCGCGAAAAAACCAGTTTCTGCAACAAAAGCGTAATTAGTGCTTGACGGCAGAATCTGGAAGTCTATAATTCGCCCCACTTCCGGCGCAGTCGAAACGGAAAACTCCTTGGTAAACAAAGAGTTACGCAGAATTCGACAGTGAGTTGCTTCAGTTCATCGAAGCCCAGAAGGAGTTGGTAGAGCGGTGTTGTTTGGCTCTATTAACGTTTCGATCTTCTCGGTCGAAAGCGGAGAAAAAGAGGTGTTGACAGCAGCGTGTAACGCTGTAGAATTCGCCTCCCGCTAACGAGAGATCGGAAGCGCAAGTGGTTGAAGTTGTTGAAGAAATCTTCGAAAACTTCTGAAAATAATCACTTGACAGCAAATGAGGCTGCTGTAGAATGCGCGCCTCGGTTGAGACGAAAGATCTTAACCAACCGCTCTTTAACAACTGAATCAAGCAATTCGTGTGGGTGCTTGTGGAGTCAGACTGATAGTCAACAAGATTATCAGCATCACAAGTTACTCCGCGAGAAATCAAAGATGTAACCAACGATTGCTGAGCCAAGTTTAGGGTTTCTTAAAAACCCAAAGATGTTTGAACTGAAGAGTTTGATCATGGCTCAGATTGAACGCTGGCGGCAGGCCTAACACATGCAAGTCGAGCGGTAGAGAGAAGCTTGCTTCTCTTGAGAGCGGCGGACGGGTGAGTAATGCCTAGGAATCTGCCTGGTAGTGGGGGATAACGTTCGGAAACGGACGCTAATACCGCATACGTCCTACGGGAGAAAGCAGGGGACCTTCGGGCCTTGCGCTATCAGATGAGCCTAGGTCGGATTAGCTAGTTGGTGAGGTAATGGCTCACCAAGGCGACGATCCGTAACTGGTCTGAGAGGATGATCAGTCACACTGGAACTGAGACACGGTCCAGACTCCTACGGGAGGCAGCAGTGGGGAATATTGGACAATGGGCGAAAGCCTGATCCAGCCATGCCGCGTGTGTGAAGAAGGTCTTCGGATTGTAAAGCACTTTAAGTTGGGAGGAAGGGCAGTTACCTAATACGTAATTGTTTTGACGTTACCGACAGAATAAGCACCGGCTAACTCTGTGCCAGCAGCCGCGGTAATACAGAGGGTGCAAGCGTTAATCGGAATTACTGGGCGTAAAGCGCGCGTAGGTGGTTTGTTAAGTTGGATGTGAAATCCCCGGGCTCAACCTGGGAACTGCATTCAAAACTGACTGACTAGAGTATGGTAGAGGGTGGTGGAATTTCCTGTGTAGCGGTGAAATGCGTAGATATAGGAAGGAACACCAGTGGCGAAGGCGACCACCTGGACTAATACTGACACTGAGGTGCGAAAGCGTGGGGAGCAAACAGGATTAGATACCCTGGTAGTCCACGCCGTAAACGATGTCAACTAGCCGTTGGAAGCCTTGAGCTTTTAGTGGCGCAGCTAACGCATTAAGTTGACCGCCTGGGGAGTACGGCCGCAAGGTTAAAACTCAAATGAATTGACGGGGGCCCGCACAAGCGGTGGAGCATGTGGTTTAATTCGAAGCAACGCGAAGAACCTTACCAGGCCTTGACATCCAATGAACTTTCTAGAGATAGATTGGTGCCTTCGGGAACATTGAGACAGGTGCTGCATGGCTGTCGTCAGCTCGTGTCGTGAGATGTTGGGTTAAGTCCCGTAACGAGCGCAACCCTTGTCCTTAGTTACCAGCACGTAATGGTGGGCACTCTAAGGAGACTGCCGGTGACAAACCGGAGGAAGGTGGGGATGACGTCAAGTCATCATGGCCCTTACGGCCTGGGCTACACACGTGCTACAATGGTCGGTACAGAGGGTTGCCAAGCCGCGAGGTGGAGCTAATCCCATAAAACCGATCGTAGTCCGGATCGCAGTCTGCAACTCGACTGCGTGAAGTCGGAATCGCTAGTAATCGCGAATCAGAATGTCGCGGTGAATACGTTCCCGGGCCTTGTACACACCGCCCGTCACACCATGGGAGTGGGTTGCACCAGAAGTAGCTAGTCTAACCTTCGGGAGGACGGTTACCACGGTGTGATTCATGACTGGGGTGAAGTCGTAACAAGGTAGCCGTAGGGGAACCTGCGGCTGGATCACCTCCTTAATCGACGACATCAGCTGCTCCATAAGTTCCCACACGAATTGCTTGATTCATTGAAGAAGACGATAAGAAGCAGCCCGCAATTGGGTCTGTAGCTCAGTTGGTTAGAGCGCACCCCTGATAAGGGTGAGGTCGGCAGTTCGAATCTGCCCAGACCCACCAATTTTGTGTGGGAAACGCCTGTAGAAATACGGGGCCATAGCTCAGCTGGGAGAGCGCCTGCCTTGCACGCAGGAGGTCAACGGTTCGATCCCGTTTGGCTCCACCACTACTGCTTCTGAAAGTTTTGAAAGCTTAGAAATGAGCATTCCATCAGGTTGATGGTGAATGTTGATTTCTAGTCTTTGATTAGATCGTTCTTTAAAAATTTGGGTATGTGATAGAAAGATAGACTGAACGTTACTTTCACTGGTAACGGATCAGGCTAAGGTAAAATTTGTGAGTTCTCTTAATTGAGAAATTCGAATTTTCGGCGAATGTTGTCTTCACAGTATAACCAGATTGCTTGGGGTTATATGGTCAAGTGAAGAAGCGCATACGGTGGATGCCTTGGCAGTCAGAGGCGATGAAAGACGTGGTAGCCTGCGAAAAGCTTCGGGGAGTCGGCAAACAGACTTTGATCCGGAGATGTCTGAATGGGGGAACCCAGCCATCATAAGATGGTTACCTTACACTGAATACATAGGTGTAAGGGGCGAACCAGGGGAACTGAAACATCTAAGTACCCTGAGGAAAAGAAATCAACCGAGATTCCCTTAGTAGTGGCGAGCGAACGGGGACTAGCCCTTAAGTGGCTTTGAGATTAGCGGAACGCTCTGGAAAGTGCGGCCATAGTGGGTGATAGCCCTGTACGCGAAAATCTCTTAGTCATGAAATCGAGTAGGACGGAGCACGAGAAACTTTGTCTGAATATGGGGGGACCATCCTCCAAGGCTAAATACTACTGACTGACCGATAGTGAACTAGTACCGTGAGGGAAAGGCGAAAAGAACCCCGGAGAGGGGAGTGAAATAGATCCTGAAACCGTATGCGTACAAGCAGTGGGAGCAGACTTTGTTCTGTGACTGCGTACCTTTTGTATAATGGGTCAGCGACTTATTTTCAGTGGCGAGCTTAACCGAATAGGGGAGGCGTAGCGAAAGCGAGTCTTAATAGGGCGTCTAGTCGCTGGGAATAGACCCGAAACCGGGCGATCTATCCATGGGCAGGTTGAAGGTTGGGTAACACTAACTGGAGGACCGAACCGACTACCGTTGAAAAGTTAGCGGATGACCTGTGGATCGGAGTGAAAGGCTAATCAAGCTCGGAGATAGCTGGTTCTCCTCGAAAGCTATTTAGGTAGCGCCTCATGTATCACTGTAGGGGGTAGAGCACTGTTTCGGCTAGGGGGTCATCCCGACTTACCAAACCGATGCAAACTCCGAATACCTACAAGTGCCGAGCATGGGAGACACACGGCGGGTGCTAACGTCCGTCGTGAAAAGGGAAACAACCCAGACCGTCAGCTAAGGTCCCAAAGTTATGGTTAAGTGGGAAACGATGTGGGAAGGCTTAGACAGCTAGGAGGTTGGCTTAGAAGCAGCCACCCTTTAAAGAAAGCGTAATAGCTCACTAGTCGAGTCGGCCTGCGCGGAAGATGTAACGGGGCTCAAACCATACACCGAAGCTACGGGTATCACGTAAGTGATGCGGTAGAGGAGCGTTCTGTAAGCCTGTGAAGGTGAGTTGAGAAGCTTGCTGGAGGTATCAGAAGTGCGAATGCTGACATGAGTAACGACAATGGGTGTGAAAAACACCCACGCCGAAAGACCAAGGTTTCCTGCGCAACGTTAATCGACGCAGGGTTAGTCGGTCCCTAAGGCGAGGCTGAAAAGCGTAGTCGATGGAAAACAGGTTAATATTCCTGTACTTCTGGTTATTGCGATGGAGGGACGGAGAAGGCTAGGCCAGCTTGGCGTTGGTTGTCCAAGTTTAAGGTGGTAGGCTGGAATCTTAGGTAAATCCGGGATTCTAAGGCCGAGAGCTGATGACGAGTTAACTTTTAGTTAACGAAGTGGTTGATGCCATGCTTCCAAGAAAAGCTTCTAAGCTTCAGGTAACCAGGAACCGTACCCCAAACCGACACAGGTGGTTGGGTAGAGAATACCAAGGCGCTTGAGAGAACTCGGGTGAAGGAACTAGGCAAAATGGCACCGTAACTTCGGGAGAAGGTGCGCCGGTGAGGGTGAAGGACTTGCTCCGTAAGCTCATGCCGGTCGAAGATACCAGGCCGCTGCGACTGTTTATTAAAAACACAGCACTCTGCAAACACGAAAGTGGACGTATAGGGTGTGACGCCTGCCCGGTGCCGGAAGGTTAATTGATGGGGTTAGCTAACGCGAAGCTCTTGATCGAAGCCCCGGTAAACGGCGGCCGTAACTATAACGGTCCTAAGGTAGCGAAATTCCTTGTCGGGTAAGTTCCGACCTGCACGAATGGCGTAACGATGGCGGCGCTGTCTCCACCCGAGACTCAGTGAAATTGAAATCGCTGTGAAGATGCAGTGTATCCGCGGCTAGACGGAAAGACCCCGTGAACCTTTACTATAGCTTTGCACTGGACTTTGAATTTGCTTGTGTAGGATAGGTGGGAGGCTTTGAAGCGTGGACGCCAGTCTGCGTGGAGCCAACCTTGAAATACCACCCTGGCAACTTTGAGGTTCTAACTCAGGTCCGTTATCCGGATCGAGGACAGTGTATGGTGGGTAGTTTGACTGGGGCGGTCTCCTCCTAAAGAGTAACGGAGGAGTACGAAGGTGCGCTCAGACCGGTCGGAAATCGGTCGTAGAGTATAAAGGCAAAAGCGCGCTTGACTGCGAGACAGACACGTCGAGCAGGTACGAAAGTAGGTCTTAGTGATCCGGTGGTTCTGTATGGAAGGGCCATCGCTCAACGGATAAAAGGTACTCCGGGGATAACAGGCTGATACCGCCCAAGAGTTCATATCGACGGCGGTGTTTGGCACCTCGATGTCGGCTCATCACATCCTGGGGCTGAAGCCGGTCCCAAGGGTATGGCTGTTCGCCATTTAAAGTGGTACGCGAGCTGGGTTTAGAACGTCGTGAGACAGTTCGGTCCCTATCTGCCGTGGACGTTTGAGATTTGAGAGGGGCTGCTCCTAGTACGAGAGGACCGGAGTGGACGAACCTCTGGTGTTCCGGTTGTCACGCCAGTGGCATTGCCGGGTAGCTATGTTCGGAATAGATAACCGCTGAAAGCATCTAAGCGGGAAACTAGCCTCAAGATGAGATCTCACTGGGACCTTGAGTTCCCTGAAGGGCCGTCGAAGACTACGACGTTGATAGGTTGGGTGTGTAAGCGCTGTGAGGCGTTGAGCTAACCAATACTAATTGCCCGTGAGGCTTGACCATATAACACCCAAGCAATTTGAGTCGAAAGGCCAGATTGCGGTGTGTGAAGACGAAATGAACCGAAAGTTCGACGTTCACAAAACACCGAAAGCTATCACATACCCAATTTGCTGAAGCGAGACCACTTGGTCACGACTCAGTACCCGAATTTCTTGACGACCATAGAGCATTGGAACCACCTGATCCCATCCCGAACTCAGTAGTGAAACGATGCATCGCCGATGGTAGTGTGGGGTTTCCCCATGTGAGAGTAGGTCATCGTCAAGATTAAATTCCAGAACCCCTGTTTGCTAACGCAAACAGGGGTTTTGTTTTGGGCGACCGAAAAAAATTCTGTGACCGCCTCTTACACTCCTGACAGCCTCGCTTGCAGCTTGCAGTCGCCTTCAATGCTAAAGTCGCTCCCTCGATTTTGCTTTTCCCAAGGAAGCCGTTATGCCGGATGCGACGTCCCTCAGCGCTGGATTCATGGTGGTTCACGGCAACCGCCTGGATGAACTGCGCAGCCTGGTAGTCAGCTGGATGCGCCGCTATCCGCTCGCTCCCTTGGAAAACGAGATCGCACTGGTACAAAGCAACGGTATCGCCCAATGGCTCAAGCTGGCTTTGGCCGAAGACCCGGAAGAAGACGACATGGGTGGCTGCGGCATCGCGGCGGCAATTGATGTGCAACTCCCTGGCAGCTTCATGTGGCAGCTCTATCGCATGGTGCTGGGCCGTGACGAAATCCCGCCCAAGTCCCTGCTCGATAAAGCCCCACTGACCTGGCGTCTAATGCGCCTGCTCCCAGAGCTTATCGACCAACCACACTTCGAACCCCTGCAGCGCTTCCTCACCCACGACACCGACCTGCGCAAACGCTATCAGCTGGCTGAACGCCTTGCCGACTTGTTCGACCAATACCAGGTCTACCGCGCCGACTGGCTGGAAGACTGGGCTGCTGGCCGCCACCAACTGCGCAACGGCCGAGGCGAGTCCAAGCCACTAAACCCCGCGAACTGCTGGCAGGCCGAACTATGGCGCGCACTGCTATTGGATGTAGGTGAAGAGGGCATGGCCGAAAGCCGCGCGGGCGTTCACCAGCGGTTCATCGAGCGCATCAACACCCTTGAAAAAGCCCCCCAAGGCCTTCCATCACGAGTGATTGTTTTCGGCATTTCCTCTTTGCCTGCACAGGCGTTGGAAGCACTCGCCGGCCTGGCACGTTTCAGCCAAGTCCTGCTATGCGTGCACAACCCTTGCCGCCATCACTGGTCCGACATCGTCGCCGATAAAGACCTGCTGCGTAACGAGTACAAACGCCAAGCGCGTAAAGCGGGTATGCCGGTCACCATCGACCCACAAACCCTGCACCAGCATGCGCACCCGCTGCTCGCCGCCTGGGGCAAACAAGGCCGCGACTACATTAGCCTGCTGGACAGTTACGACGACCCCAACAGCTACCGGGCCGCATTCCGCGACGGTCGCATCGACCTGTTCAGCGAAAGCGAACCGACCACGCTGCTCAACCAACTCCAGGACGACATCCTCGAGCTTCGCCCACTCAACGAAACACGCGAGCTGTGGCCGGGCGTCGACCTCAATAACGACCGCTCCATCCGTTTTCACATCGCCCACAGCGCCCAGCGCGAAGTAGAAATTCTCCACGATCAATTGCTCCAACGCTTCAGCGCCGATCCCTCGTTGCGCCCGCGCGACATCATCGTCATGGTCCCTGACGTCGACAGCTACGCGCCGCACATCCGCGCCGTCTTTGGCCAGCTGGAAAAAGGTGATCCACGTTTCATCCCGTTCACCCTCACCGACCAGGGCCAACGCGGCCGTGACCCACTACTGATCGCCGTCGAACACCTGCTCAAACTCCCGGACAGCCGCTTCCCCGTCAGCGAAATCCTCGACCTGCTCGACGTTCCCGCCTTGCGCGAGCGCTTCGCCATCAAAGAACGCGACCTTCCTACACTGCACCGCTGGATCGAAGGCGCCGGCATCCGTTGGGGCCTCAACGCCGAACAGCGTGCAGGGCTTGGTCTGCCGAACGAGCTGGAACAAAACAGCTGGCGATTTGGCCTGCGCCGCATGCTGCTGGGTTACGCCGTCGGCACCGGTGTCGCCTGCGACGGTATCGAACCCTACGACGAGATCGGCGGTCTCGACGCGGCATTGATCGGCCCGCTGGTTTCCTTGCTTGATGCCTTAAACGATGCCCACCAGGCCCTGTCCCAACCGGCAGCACCCCAGGAGTGGGGCGAACGCCTGCAACGCCTGATGCAACTGTTCTTCCTGCCCAGCAGTGAACATGACGACTATCTCCTAGGCCAACTCGAACAACTCAGAGAGGACTGGCTGGAAACCTGTGAGTCCGTCGGCCTACAAGATGAGTTACCCCTCACCGTAGTCCGCGAAGCCTGGCTGGCTGGCCTGGACCAGGGGCGACTGTCCCAGCGCTTCCTCGCCGGAGCTGTCAATTTCTGCACCCTGATGCCCATGCGCGCCATCCCGTTCAAACTGGTTTGCCTGCTCGGCATGAACGACGGCGACTACCCGCGCGCGCAACCACCGCTGGACTTCGACCTGATGGGCAGCGACTACCGCCCCGGCGACCGTTCACGCCGCGAAGACGACCGCTACCTGCTGCTCGAAGCCCTGCTGTCCGCCCGCGACCAGCTCTACATCAGTTGGGTCGGCCGCAGCATCCGCGACAACAGCGACCGCCCAGCCTCTGTGCTGATAGGCCAACTGCGCGACCATATCGCCAGCGGCTGGCATAACGCAGACACACATGAACTGCTGGAAGCGATGACCCAGGAACACCCGCTCCAGCCCTTCGGCGCGCGCTATTTCCATGAGGGCGACCCGCTGTTCAGCTACGCCCGCGAATGGCAGCTGCTCCACGAACCACGCGATACCGAAGTACAAGAGGTCGAACTGACGGAGCACCACCAGGAAGAACCCCTGAGTCTTGGCCAGTTGCAGGACTTCCTGCGCAACCCGGTCAGACACTTCTTCAGTCAACGTCTGAAAGTGTTCTTCGAGGCCGCCGAAGTCCCGCTGGCCGATGAAGAGCCCTTCGTCCTCGACGCGCTGCAACGCTACAGCCTCAGCGACAGCCTGCTGAACGCCGCATTGACACAGCCCGACCAAGTGGATCAGACCCTCAACGCCCAAGCCCTGCGCCTGCAAGGCAGTGGCTTGCTGCCCATGGTCGGTTTCGGCGAGTGCCTGCGTAACGAACTGATCGAGCCATTACCGGATCTGTTGCAGCGCTACCACCAATTACTGGCGCTCTGGCCCACGCCACACACAGCCGCCGAACCGATCAGTTTTGAGCATCAAGGCATTCAGCTGGAAGGCTGGATCAGTGGCCTGCATCGGCGCAGTGATGGCGGGTTGCTCAGCGTGACCACCATCCCCAACAGCATCGGCTCGATCAAGACCCGCAAGTGGCACCGCCTGATTCGCCCTTGGGTCAATCACGTGGTGGCCTGCGCCTGCGGCCTGCCACTGAGCACCGGGTTGGTCGCCAGTGACGACACCTTGCTCCTGGCTCCCCTGGAAAAATCCGCGGCCCAGGAAATCCTCGGCAACCTGCTGCTGGCCTGGCACACCGGCATGCGAAAACCACTCCCGGTGGCGGTCAAAACCGCCTTCGCCTGGCTCGGCCAAACCGACCCCGCCAAGGCCCAGGCCGCCGCCAGCAAAGCCTATGAAGGCGACGGCCTGACCACCGATGGCGAACGTCGCGAAACCCCGGCGCTCACTCGGCAATTTCCCGACTACGCCACGCTCATCGCCAGCGAAGAATTCGAAGGCTGGGCCGAAACCCTGTACCGCCCATTGCTCAACGCGCCGTGGCGATCGCTCAGCAGTGAGGAGGCCAGCGCATGATCAGTAAACCTTTAGCCCTGGCCTTCCCGCTCAAAGGCAGCCAACTGATCGAAGCCAGCGCCGGTACGGGTAAAACCTTCACCATTTCCGCCCTGTACCTGCGCCTGGTGCTCGGCCACGGCGGTGATGAATCCGGCTTCGCGCGCGAATTGCTGCCGCCGCAAATCCTGGTGGTGACCTTCACCGACGCCGCCACTAAAGAGCTGCGCGAACGCATCCGCATCCGTCTGGCCGAAGCCGCGCGCTTTTTCCGCGATGAAATCGAACAACCGGATGCCCTGATCGCCCACCTGCGCGACGAATACCTCCCCGAGCAGTGGCCCGCCTGCGCCAATCGCCTGGATATCGCCGCCCAATGGATGGACGAAGCTGCCGTTTCGACCATCCACAGTTGGTGCCAGCGCATGCTGCGCGAACACGCATTCGACAGCGGCAGCCTGTTCACCCAAACCCTGGAAACCGATCACAGCGACCTGCTCGGCGAAGTGCTGCGCGACTACTGGCGGCTGTTTTGCTACCCGATGCACGATGATGCGCTCAACTGGGTGCGCAAAAACTGGAGCGGCCCCGCCGCGCTGATGCCGCGTGTGCGTGCGTTGTTCGGCAGCGAACGGCCGACCGGCGAAACGCGCGAGCCGGCCGAGCTGATCAATGCCTGCCTGCAAGAGCGCCGCGAAGCCTTGGTCACCCTCAAGGCGCCCTGGCAACAATGGGCCGCCGAACTGCGCGATATCTGCCTGCAAGCCGTGGCTGCCAAAGCCGTCGACGGCCGCAAGATGCAAGCGCGGTACTTCGAACCCTGGTTCGAAAAGATCAGCGCCTGGGCCGCTGACGAAACCCTCGAACAACTCGACATCGGCACCGGCTTCACGCGCCTGACGCCCGACGGCATGGCCGAAGCCTGGAAGGGCGAGCCGCCGCGCCACCCTGGCATCGACGCCATGGCCAGCCTCAAAGCCTGCCTCGACGCCTTGCCCACTCCCGACGCCGCCGTGTTGCAACACGCCGCCGGTTGGGTGGGTAAACGCTTCGAAGAAGAAAAACGTCGTCGCGCCGAAATGGGCTTCGACGACATGCTGATCCGCCTCAATGCCGCCCTCCAAGCCGAAGGCGGCGAGCGCCTTGCCAGTGTGATTCGCGAGCAGTTCCCGGTGGCGTTGATCGACGAATTCCAGGACACCGACCCGGTGCAATACAGCATCTTCGACAGCATCTACCGCATCGAAGAAAACCACCTCGACAGCGGCCTGTTCCTGATCGGCGACCCCAAGCAGGCGATCTACGCCTTTCGCGGCGCCGACATCTACACCTACCTGCGCGCCCGTCAGTCCACCACCGGCCGCCACCACACCTTGGGCACCAACTTCCGCTCCAGCCACGCGATGGTCGAGGCGGTCAACCACGTGTTCCAACGCGCAGAAACCGGCCGTGGCGCCTTCCTGTTCCGCGAGCCGAATGGCGACAACCCGGTGCCGTTCCACTCGGTGCTGTCTCAAGGTCGCAAAGAGCAATTGCAGGTCGACGGTCAAACACTGCCGGCAATGAACCTCTGGCACTTACCCACCGACCAGCCGATTTCCAATGCGGTGTATCGCCAGCAACTCGCCGCCGCCTGCGCCACGCAAATCGTCGAGTTGCTCAATGGCGGACAGCAAGGTACGGCCGGCTTCGTAAAAGATCACAACTTAAAAGGTGTGCTGCCCTCAGACATCGCCATCCTGGTGCGCGACGGCAAGGAAGCCCAAGCCGTGCGCGCCGAGTTGGCCGCCCGTGGTGTGCGCAGCGTGTACCTGTCGGACAAAGACTCGGTCTTCGCCGCCCAGGAAGCCCACGACCTGTTGGCCTGGCTCAAGGCCTGCGCCGAGCCGGACGTCGAGCGCCCACTGCGCGCCGCCCTGGCCTGCGTCACCTTGAACCTGTCGTTGGCGGAACTGGAGCGTCTGAATCAGGACGAACTGGCGTGGGAAACCCGCGTGATGCAGTTCCGTGGCTACCGCGCGATCTGGCGTACCCAAGGCGTGCTGCCAATGCTGCGGCGCTTGCTGCATGACTTCAAACTGCCGCAAACCCTGATCGCGCGCAGCGATGGCGAACGTGTGCTGACCAACCTGCTGCACCTCAGCGAATTGTTGCAACAGGCCGCGTCGGAGCTGGACGGCGAGCAAGCGCTGATTCGTCATCTGGCTGAACACCTCGCGCTGTCGGGGCAGGCCGGTGAAGAACAGATCCTGCGTCTGGAAAGCGATGAGCAATTGGTCAAAGTCGTGACCATCCACAAATCCAAAGGCCTCGAATACGACCTGGTCTTCCTGCCTTTCATCTGCTCAGCCAAACCGGTGGACGGCAGCCGTTTGCCGCTGCATTACCACGACGAACAGGGCAAATCCCAAGTCAGCCTGCGGCCCACCGCCGAGTTGATTGCCCAAGCTGACGATGAACGCCTGGCCGAAGACCTGCGCTTGTTCTACGTCGCCCTCACGCGCGCCAAACACGCCTGCTGGCTCGGCGTTGCCGACCTCAAGCGCGGCAACAACAGCAGCTCCGTGTTGCACCTGTCAGCCCTGGGCTATTTGCTTGGCGCGGGTGCATCGCTGGGCGAATCTGCCGGCCTGGCGCGCTGGCTGCTGGATTTGCAAGAAGGCTGCGCCGCCATCCATTACGGCCAGGTGCCCGACGCGCAAGATATCCAGTTCCACCCGCCCCGCAACGAAGCCACCTTGCTCGCGCCGTTGCTGCCCAAGCGCAAGGCCGCCGAAAACTGGTGGATCGCCTCCTACAGCGCATTGCGCATCGGCGAGAGCATGAGCGCCGCAAGTCTTGAAGCGCCGGAAAGCCCGCAGGCCCAGAAGCTGTTCGACGACGAACGTCTCGACCCTGACGCACCGCGCGAAGTGGCGGCGTCCGGCGGTGACATTCACCGTTTCCCACGTGGCCCTAACCCCGGCACCTTCCTCCATGGCCTGCTGGAATGGGCGGGCGAGGAGGGCTTCAACGTCAGCCCCGAGGCCATCGAAAAAGCCGTGGGCGCGCGCTGTAACCGGCGCAACTGGGAAGGCTGGATCGTTACCCTGAGCGGTTGGCTCGGCCACCTGCTGCAAACGCCGCTGCCAGTGGATAACGATCAGGTCACCCTGAGCAGCCTGCAGCAGTACCAGATCGAAATGGAGTTCTGGTTCGCCAGCCACAAAGTCGACGTGCTCGCCCTCGACAAGCTGGTGTGCCAGTACACCCACAACGGTGTGTCCCGTGTCGCCGCCGAACCGGTGTTGCTCAATGGCATGTTCAAAGGCTTTATCGACCTGACCTTCGAACACGACGGCCGCTACTACGTGGCCGACTACAAATCCAATTGGCTCGGACCCGACGATTCGGCCTACACCTCGGATGCCATGGAACAGTCGATCCTCGAGCATCGGTACGACCTGCAATACGTACTTTACCTGCTGGCCCTGCACCGCCAGTTGAAGGCACGCCTGCCGGATTACGACTACGACCGCCACGTCGGCGGCGCGCTCTACGTTTTCCTGCGCGGCACTCAATCGGTGAGCAAAGGCGCGTATTTCACCCGGCCACCACGGGAGCTGATCGAAGGCTTGGACCTGTTGTTCCAGGGCAAACCCATACCGCCCAAGGTTGAGCCCGCCTGGGAACAAGGAGTGCTGCTATGAGCCTGTCGCCGTTACCGCTTGAGGCGTTAGAGCCGCTCAGCCGCGCCGCCGACCTGGTGCAACTGCTCGAACGCTGGGTTGACCGTGGCTGGCTGCGCGCGTTGGACAAGGCCTTTGTCGGCTTCCTCCACGAGCTCGACCCGCAGGCCGACCCGCTGGTGTTGCTCGCCGCGGCGTTAACCAGCCACCAACTGGGCCATGGCCACGTCTGCCTCGACCTGTTCGAAACCCTCAAGGCGCCGGATTTCGCCCTGTCATTGCCACCCGAAGGCGACCTGCAAACCGGCGCGATGCTGCTGCCGTCGCAATTGCTCGACGGCCTCGACGGCACCCATTGGTGCCATGCGCTGGCCGCCAGTGACTTGGTCGCGCTGGCCGTCGATGGCAGCGACGCCGCCCAAAGCCGCCCATTGGTTCTGTCCGGCAAACGCCTGTACTTGCGCCGCTACTGGACCTATGAACGACGCATCGACACTGCTCTGCGCTTACGTCTGGCGACTCAGGAGACTGTCGGCGCCGACCTGCCGCAACGTCTGAATAGTCTGTTCACCCAACCACCGCCCGACGGCGTGATCGACTGGCAAAAACTCGCCTGCGCCCTGGCCACGCGCGGTGCCTTCAGCATCGTCACCGGCGGCCCCGGCACCGGCAAGACCACCACCGTCGTGCGCCTGCTCGCGCTGTTGCAGGCGCCCGCCGTGGAGGCCGGCAGCCCGTTGCGTATCCGCCTGGCGGCGCCCACCGGTAAAGCCGCCGCACGCCTTACCGAATCCATTAGCCAGCAAGTGCAGTCGTTGACCGTGCCCGACAACGTGCGGGAAAAAATCCCCACAGAGGTCACCACCGTTCACCGCTTGCTGGGCAGCCGCCCGGGCACGCGGCACTTCCGCCATCACATCGGCAACCCATTGCCCCTGGATGTGCTGGTGGTGGACGAAGCCTCGATGATCGACCTGGAAATGATGGCCAACCTGCTGGACGCCTTGCCGCCCCACGCACGCTTGGTGTTGCTGGGCGACAAGGATCAACTTGCCTCGGTGGAAGCCGGCGCCGTCCTCGGCGACTTGTGCCGCGACGCCGAAGCCGGCTGGTACAGCCCCGCCACGCGCCAATGGCTGCAAGCGGTCAGCGGTGAAGACCTCAGCGCCAGCGGCCTGCAAGAAGACCTCGACGGCAGCCATCCCCTGGCCCAGCAAGTGGTGATGCTGCGCTACTCGCGACGGTTTGGCGAAGGCAGCGGCATCGGCCAATTGGCGCGCTGGGTCAACCAGCAAAACGCCGAAGAGGCGCGCAAACTGCTCGCCGCGCGCAGCCACGATGACCTGTTCTGCCTCAGCCTCAAGGGCGAGCACGACCACGCCTTCGAGCGCCTGGTGCTGGACGGGCAGGGCGACGAAGCCCAGGGTTATCGCTACTACCTCAACCTGCTGCAAAGTGCGCGCCCAGCCCTCGATACACCCCGTGAAGACCTGGCCTGGACCCACTGGGCGCAACAACTGCTGCAGGCGTTCGATGCCTTCCAACTGCTCTGCGCGGTGCGCAAAGGCCCCTGGGGCGTGGAAGGCCTGAACCTGCGCATCACCGCCGCCTTGCGCAAAGTGCGGCTGATCGAAGGCGATGACCAATGGTACGAAGGCCGCCCGGTGCTGATGACCCGCAACGATTACGGCATCGGTTTGATGAACGGTGACATCGGCATCGCCCTCAAACTGCCCGAAACAGACGGCGGCCCCCACGTGCTGCGCGTAGCTTTCCCACGCAACGATGGCCAAGGCGGCGTGCGTTTTGTATTGCCTAGCCGTCTGAACGATGTGGAAACCGTGTACGCCATGACCGTGCACAAATCCCAGGGCTCGGAATTTACCCACACCGCGCTGATCCTGCCGGATGCACTTAACCCGGTGCTGACCAAAGAACTGATCTACACCGGCATCACCCGCGCCAAGCGTTGGTTCAGCCTGATTGAGCCGCGTGGCGGCGTGTTCGAAGAAGCCGTGCGACGCAAGGTCAAGCGCTTGAGCGGGTTGATGCTGGAGCTGGACGCCCAGGATGAAAAAACTGACTGATAGGTCATGAAATATTTCTGATTCAGTCGTCTGAATTTTCTGAAAAAATAGCGGACTCCGCGAAGCACCGGCTTCGTGGGGCTTTCCGCCGCTGTGCTATCGTTGCGGCATCACCTCGAAAATACCTGAAGAGAATCGCTGCATGAACGTGGCTGTCTCGCCCACAGAGCGCAGTTTGAGCTGGAGACACATGTTACTGGTGGCGCTCGTGTGCCTGCTCGCCCCACGAGCATTTGCCCAGGCGCCCAGCCCGGCTGACCAACGCGCCCAAGCGGTCACCCAAGTCGTACTCGGCATCCTCAGTTACGCACGTTGGCCGGTGGAGCCTGCGCAACTGCGTTTGTGCATCGTCGGGCCGACCCAATACACCGACGACCTGGTCAAAGGCACCACCCAGGCGACCGGCCGTCCGGTAGTGGTGCAGCGCCTGTTGGCCGACCATCCCGACATTGTCAGTGCCTGCGACGCCGTGTACATCGGCAAACTCAGCGCAGACGAACGCGCCCGGCTGTTTACTTCGCTGATCGGCCACCCGGTGTTGAGCATCAGCGAAGGTGGCGACCAATGCACCGTGGGCAGCCTGTTTTGCCTGCGCGTGGGCGATGAGCAAGTGTCGTTCGAGGTCAACCTGGACTCGGTTGCCCGCAGTGGCGTGCGTATTCACCCCAGCGTGTTGCAGCTGTCCCGCCGTCGAGCGCCCGCGTCATGAAAGCCGTGAAAGCGCGGCCGACTCTGCGTTCGGTCATCGGCCGTGGGCATTTGATTTTGGCGTTGGTCGCCGTGACCCTGGCCAGCGTGTCGCTGACCCTGCTCGGTGTGCTGGCGCTGCGCGTGTATGCCGAGCACAACCTGCACCTGATCGCGCGCTCCATCAACTACACCGTGGAAGCGGCGGTGGTGTTTAACGACAGCGCGGCCGCTACCGAAGCCCTCAGCCTGATCGCCTCCACCGAAGAGGTGGCCCAGGCCGAAGTGTTCGACGCCAATGGCAAGTTGCTGGCGCAATGGGTGCGGCCAGAAACCGGGATGCTCTCCAAGGTCGAACTGGCGCTGGCGCATGCCTTGCTCGAACAGCCCATCAGCCAGCCGATCGTGCATCAAGGGCAGACTGTGGGCAGCATTCATGTGGTCGGCCATGGCGGTAGCCTGCTGCGTTTTCTGCTCAGCGGTCTGGCTGGCATCGTGATTTGTACCGCCCTCAGTGCCTGGGTGGCGTTGTATTTGGCGCGGCGTTTGTTGCTGGGCATCACCCGACCGCTGCAAAGCCTCGCCGCCGTGGCCCATGCCGCCCGCAGCGAGCGCGACTTTGACCGGCGCGTGCCTCCGGCGCAGATCGCCGAACTCGACAGCCTCGGCAGTGACTTCAATGCCCTGCTGGGTGAGATGGAGGCCTGGCAAAGCCACCTGCAAAGTGAAAACGAGACCCTCGCCCACCAAGCCAGCCACGACAGTTTGACCGGCCTGCCCAACCGCGCATTTTTCGAAGGCCGGCTGATCCGTGCCTTGCGCAGTGCCGCCAAGGTCAACGAGCGCGTGGCCGTGCTGTTCCTCGACAGCGACCGCTTCAAAGACATCAACGACAACTTCGGCCACGCCGCCGGGGATGCCGTGCTGGTCGCCGTCGCCGAGCGCGTGCGCGCGCAATTGCGTGAAGATGACCTGGTGGCGCGCCTGGGCGGTGATGAGTTCGCAGTGCTGCTGGCGCCGTTGCACAAACTCGACGACGCCCAGCGCATCGCCGACAAGATTATCGCCAGCATGGACAAGCCGATCCCACTGCCCGGCAACACCCAGGTGTTGACCTCCCTCAGTATCGGCATTGCCGTTTATCCCGATCATGGCGCCACCCCCGGCACCTTGCTCAATGCCGCCGACGCGGCGATGTACCAGGCCAAACGTTTGTCCCAGGGCGGCCAGCAAACGGCGGAATCGGAGCCCACCGCCGCAAATGTTAACCACAGGAGTTGATCCCTTGTTCTCGACCGCGCGCTGTATGTTTATCACTCTATTGGTGGCCCTTTTGGCCCTCGGCGGCTGCCAGACGGCCCCACCCAAAGGCCTGACCCCGGCCCAAGTCGCGGTCCTCAAGCAGCAAGGCTTCGAACTGACCGACGAAGGCTGGGCCTTCGGCCTGTCAGGCAAAGTGCTGTTCGGCAGCGACGTTGAAAGCCTCAACAAAGCCAGCACCGACATCGTCGAACGCATCGGCAAAGCCCTGGTCGGCGCCGGCATCGACCGCGTGCGCGTCGACGGCCACACCGACGCCTCGGGCAAAGAGAGCTACAACCAGCAACTGTCCCTGCGTCGCGCCAAAAGCGTAGGCAACGTGTTGACCAGTGTGGGCATGAAAGAAGAAAACATCCAACTGCGCGGCCTGGGCAGCAGCGAGCCGGTGGCGCCGAACACCACCGTGGCGGGGCGCACCGAGAATCGGCGCGTGTCGATTGTGGTGATCGCGGACTAACGCCGAGAGCGGACGCAGAGCGTCCAGGGCGGCATTCCCAATTGTGGGAGCTGGCTTGCCTGCGATAGCGGTATATCAGCAGCAGATGTGCTGACTGAACCAACACCATCGCAGGCAAGCCAGCTCCCACACTTATTTGCGCCTGACCAAATTTCGCACCCGCCACAGTTCAAAAAATGTGGGAGCGGGCTTGCTCGCGAATGCGGTGTATCAGCAACGGCTAAGCTGACTGACCCACCGCCGTCGCAGGCAAGCCAGCTCCCACACTTATTTGCGTTGACCAAAATTTCGCACCCACCATAATTCAAATGTGGGAGCCGGGCTTGCCCGCGATAGCGGTCGTTCAGCCAATAATTTATTGACTGACCTACCGCATTCGCGAGCAAGCCCGCTCCCACATGGAGACAGTGTTTCGCTTAGCTGCTCGGCGTCATCGCTTGCGTCAAGTCATCCACCACGGCCTTACCCATCTCACACAGGTAATGCGCGGCCCATGCGTATTGCTCGCCGCGAACGTCCATGGCGGCTTCCATGGCGAGTTTTTTGGAGTAGAACAGCAGGGTGGAGGCGTGTTCCAGGGCTTGCTCGATGGGCATGCCGGAATTGACGCGGAACAGGGGTTTTTGGTTTTCGCCGTAGTCGCCGAAGGTGACGATGCCGAGGGTGGTGATGGAGGACAGCGGTGGATCGGGGACGATTTTTGACATGATGTTTCCCAAATTTGCAGTAGGGGTCACCACGGCATGTCGCTAAACATGAAGAGGTGGCAGCTGTACACGGGTTAGCGAACCGGTAAATTTGGGAACCCGGCAGACCCGAAGGTCTCCCGCGTACAGCCGCCATAAAACGGTAAAGACAGGTAAAACGCCTGGCAATACTTTGGCATCACATCCCCAACTAATCCGAGTCGCTAAACCCGATCGCTGATATGCAGCGACCCAGGGAGGCTAGTGACCCAAACGGTAAGGCGCAATGGGGTAGAGAGTCTCTAGGAAACGTCCTGCAAATTAAAGCGAATCGTCGTTGATGGCCCTTCAATCCGCGAACCTCATCTCCCGCGTCTCCCCCATCAACAACCCCTGATTCTGCTCCGTCACTTCCCGGATGTAATCCCACAACAACGTAATCCGCTTCAACTTCCGCAGATCCTCCCGGCAATACATCCAGAACTGCCGCGTGATCGAAATCTGCTCCCCCAGCACCGGCAACAACCGCGAATCCTGCGCCGCCAGAAAACACGGCAATATCGCCATCGACCGACCCTGCTGAGCCGCGACGTACTGCGCAATCACGCTGGTACTGCGCAAACTCGCGCTGGCGCCGGGCACTACATTCGCCAGGTACAACAGCTCGGAACTGAACGCCAGGTCATCCACGTAACTGATAAACGGATGCTCCGCCAAATCCGCCGGCCGCTGGATCGGCGGGTGTTGGTCGAGGTAGTCCTGGGTCGCGAACAGCTGCAGCTTGTAGTCGCACAGTTTGCAGCACACATACGGCCCGTGTTCCGGGCGTTCCAGGGCGATGACGATGTCGGCTTCGCGCTTGGACAGGCTGATGAAGTGGGGCAGGGGCAGGATATCCACCGAGATCGCCGGGTAGGTGTCGACAAAATGGCTGAGCTGCGGCGTGACGAAAAAACTGCCAAAGCCTTCGGTACAGCCCATGCGCACATGGCCCGACAAGGCCACGCCAGAGCCGGACACCTGTTCGCAAGCCATATGCAGCGTGCTTTCGATGGACTCCGCATAGCCCAGCAAACGCTGGCCTTCGGTGGTGAGAACAAAACCACTGGTCCGGGATTTTTCGAACAGCAGCGTGCCGAGTGACACTTCCAATGAGCTGATGCGCCGCGACACGGTGGTGTAGTCCACTGCCAGGCGCTTGGCGGCCACACTGGCCTTGCGGGTGCGGGCCACTTCGAGGAAAAACTTCAGGTCATCCCAGTTCAGGGAGCCCAATGACGTGATGTTTTTTTGCATATTGGACCGGCTTTTATGTGCGTTCTTATTAGAGATTTGCACATCTATACTCCAAAAACAGTCCGAACGCCTCATTTCCAAGGCGATTCACGCGCCTTGTCTCTGCATAACTACAAGATTGGAGACCACATGAACGCTTCTGCCGATATTTCCGTGCAACAGGTCAAGTTGCTGATCAATGGTGAATGGGTCGAGTCCAAGACCACCCATTGGCAAGACATCGTTAACCCGGCTACCCAGCAAGTGCTGGCCAAAGTCCCGTTCGCCACCGCCGATGAGGTCAACGCCGCCATCGACGCTGCCCACCAAGCCTTCCAGACCTGGAAGCTGACGCCGATCGGCGCGCGCATGCGCATCATGCTCAAGCTGCAAGCCCTGATCCGCGAACATTCCAAGCGCATCGCCGTGGTCCTGAGCGCTGAGCAGGGCAAGACCATTGCCGATGCCGAAGGCGATATTTTCCGTGGCCTGGAAGTGGTCGAGCACGCATGCTCCATCGGCACCTTGCAGATGGGCGAATTTGCTGAAAACGTCGCCGGTGGCGTCGACACCTATACGCTGCGCCAACCCATCGGCGTATGCGCCGGTATTACCCCGTTCAACTTCCCGGCAATGATTCCGCTGTGGATGTTCCCGATGGCGATTGCCTGCGGTAACACCTTCGTGCTCAAGCCGTCCGAGCAGGATCCGCTGTCGACGATGTTGCTGGTGGAGCTGGCGCTGGAAGCCGGTGTACCGGCGGGCGTGCTCAACGTGGTGCACGGCGGCAAGGATGTGGTGGATGCGCTGTGCACCCATAAAGATATCAAGGCGGTGTCGTTCGTCGGCTCGACCGCCGTCGGCACTCACGTGTACGACCTGGCCGGTAAGCACGGCAAGCGCGTGCAGTCGATGATGGGCGCCAAGAACCACGCCGTGGTGCTGCCGGACGCCAACCGCGAACACACGCTGAATGCCTTGGTCGGTGCCGGTTTCGGCGCAGCGGGCCAGCGTTGCATGGCCACCTCGGTGGTGGTGCTGGTGGGCGCGGCCAAACAATGGCTGCCGGACCTCAAGGCGCTGGCGCAAAAACTCAAAGTGAATGCCGGCAGCGAAGCCGGCACGGACGTCGGCCCGGTGATTTCCAAGCGCGCCAAAGCACGCATTCTGGAGCTGATCGAAAGCGGCGTAAAAGAAGGCGCCAAGCTGGAGCTGGACGGCCGCGACATCAAGGTGCCGGGCTTCGAGCAAGGCAACTTCGTCGGCCCGACCCTGTTCTCGGGCGTGACCACTGATATGCAAATCTACACCCAGGAAATCTTCGGCCCGGTGCTGGTGGTGCTGGAAGTCGCGACCCTCGATGAGGCCATCGCGTTGGTCAACGCCAACCCATTCGGCAACGGCACTGGCCTGTTCACCCAAAGCGGTGCGGCGGCGCGTAAGTTCCAGAGCGAAATCGATGTAGGCCAGGTCGGCATCAACATCCCGATCCCGGTGCCAGTGCCGTTCTTCAGCTTCACCGGCTCGCGGGGTTCCAAGCTCGGCGACCTGGGCCCGTACGGCAAGCAAGTGGTGCAGTTCTACACCCAGACCAAAACCGTTACGAGCCGCTGGTTCGACGACGACACGGTCAACGATGGCGTCAACACCACCATCAACCTGCGCTGATTCCGGGAGACGACCATGAAGATTGCATTTATCGGCTTGGGCAACATGGGCGCGCCCATGGCCCGCAACCTGCTTTTGGCTGGCAATAAGCTGAATGTGTTCGACGTTAATCCAGGCGTGTTCAAGGAATTCGCAGAACTGGGCGCCACCGTCACAGGCTCACCGCGTGAAGCTGCAGAAGGTGCGGAGCTGGTGATTACCATGCTGCCTGCCGCCGCCCATGTGCGCAGCGTTTGGTTGAATGAAGACGGCGTGCTGGCCGGCATCGGCAAAGGCGTACCGGCGGTGGATTGCAGCACCATCGACCCGCAAACCATCCGCGAGGTTGCCGCTGCGGCGGCCAAGCAAGGTGTGGTGATAGCTGATGCTCCAGTCTCCGGCGGCACCGGCGGTGCTAGCGCAGGGACGCTGACCTTCATGGTCGGCGCCACCCCGGAGCTGTTCGCCACCCTGCAACCGGTGCTGGCGCAGATGGGTCGTAACATCGTGCATTGCGGCGACGTCGGCACCGGCCAGATCGCCAAAATCTGCAACAACCTGTTGCTCGGCATCAGCATGGTCGGCGTCAGCGAGGCGATGGCCCTGGGCGATGCGCTGGGCATCGACACCCAAGTGCTGGCCGGCATCATCAACAGCTCGACCGGGCGCTGCTGGAGTTCCGACACCTACAACCCTTGGCCGGGCGTGATCGAAACCGCGCCGTCGTCGCGGGGTTACACCGGTGGTTTTGGCGCCGACCTGATGCTCAAAGACCTCGGCCTGGCCACCGAAGCCGCGCGCCAAGCCAAGCAACCGGTGATTCTGGGCGCCGTGGCCCAGCAGTTGTATCAATCGATGAGCCAGCGCGGGGAAGGCGGCAAAGACTTCTCGGCGATCATCAACAGCTATCGCAAGCCCGAATAGGGCGTTTTCCGAGAGCCTGCCGTTGGCGGGCTCTCGGGTTTTTGCGCCTCACGCAAACACAAAATACTTACGCACAGTCTCAACCACTTCCCACGTCCCCTTCATCCCTGGCTCCACCACAAAGATATCCCCAGCCCGCAGGTGAATCGGCGCCATCCCTTCGGGCGTGATCACGCAGTAGCCTTCCTGGAAATGGCAGTATTCCCACTTCACGTATTCCACGTACCACTTGCCCGGCGTGCAGATCCAGGTGCCCATGATCTTGCTGCCGTCTTCGCTGGTGTAGGCGTTGAGGTTGACGGTGTGCGGGTCGCCTTCGAGTTTTTCCCATTTGCAGGCATCCAGGACCGGCAGTGGGTGGGTGTCGCGCAGTACGGTGATGGGCTTGGACATGATGGCTCCGAGGCAGGGAATGGAAAGAGCAACCCTAAGGCCTGGGGCGTTGTGTCAGTGGTCTGAACTCGACATCGGGATGCCCAGAAGCGCAGGCGAATGCGATTCCTCTGGCACTCTGCAGTCCATGTGGGAGCGGGCTTGCTCGCGAATGCAGAGTACCAGTCGCTAAATACTTAGACTGACCCGCCGCCTTCGCGAGCAAGCCCGCTCCCACATTGGATCTCCAGTGTTTGAGCCACTTTCATCAGATGAAACTTCCTGGCGTGAACCCGACCTTTCCTCGCAGTAACTGCGAAAGAATTCCCGCTTGGCGCTGGAATAAGCAAGAAAATGCACGGCTGGCCCTCGTATCATTCACCCCAGTAACGACCGAGAGCCTCGAAATGATCCCAATAAAAACGTGGTGGGATATCAGCCCGCCCTTGAGCACGGCCACCCCGACCTGGCCGGGCGATACGCCATTCCAGGAAGAGCGCGTGTGGCAGTTCGGCCCGGAGTGCCCGGTGAATGTAGGGCGCGTGACCTTTTCGCCGCACACCGGCGCCCATGTGGACGCGCCGTTGCATTACAGCGCGGATGGCGCGCCGATTGGCGAGGTGTCGCTGGACGTGTACATGGGCCCGTGCCGTGTACTGCATTGCCTGGGCAGTGGTCCGCTGGTGCAGCCGCATCAGTTGGACGGGCGTGTGGATAACTTGCCCGAGCGCGTGCTGCTGCGCACTTATCCACAAGCGCCGCTGACCGAGTGGGATTCGAATTTCACCGCCATCGCCCCGCAAACCATCGAGCTGCTCGCCAGCCTGGGCGTGCGCCTGATTGGTATCGACACGCCGTCGCTGGACCCGCAACAGTCCAAGACCATGGATTCCCACAACGCCGTGGCCCGCCATGGCATGGCGATTCTCGAAGGCATCGTGCTCGATGACGTGCCGGAGGGCGACTATGAATTGATCGCGCTGCCGCTGCGTTTTGCCAATCTGGACGCGAGCCCGGTCCGCGCCATTCTCCGCCCGCTCAAGGAGCCCACGCGATGAGCCAATGTCCTTTCTCTGCTGACTATCAACCGCCGGAAGAATGGCATAACGCCGAGCTGAATTTTTCCGAGTCGATGAGCTACGGCGACTACCTGGACCTGGGCAAAGTCCTCAGCGCTCAGCACCCGCTGTCGCCGGACCACAACGAAATGCTCTTTATCATCCAGCACCAGACCTCCGAGCTGTGGATGAAACTGATGCTCCACGAACTGAAGGCCGCCCGCGAACACGTGCGCCTGGGCGAGCTGCCGCCGGCGTTCAAGATGCTGGCGCGGGTATCGCGGATCTTCGATCAACTGGTGCACGCCTGGGCGGTGCTGGCGACGATGACGCCGTCGGAGTACAAGGCGATTCGCCCGTTCCTGGGGCAGTCTTCGGGGTTCCAGTCGTTCCAGTACCGCGAGATCGAATTTATCCTCGGCAACAAAAGCGCGGCGCTGCTGCGTCCTCACGCGCATCGGCCGGAGTTGTTGAACGAGTTGAGAGTGGCGATTGCCACGCCGTCGCTGTATGACGAGGCGGTCAACCTGATGGCCAAGGCGGGCCTGGCGATTGACCCTGAACGTGCCGAGCGCGACCCGACGGCGGCCACGGTTCACGATGAATCGGTGGAAGCGGCGTGGCGTGAGGTGTATCGCGACCCGAGTCGGTATTGGGATTTGTATCAGTTGGCCGAGAAATTTATCGACCTAGAGGATTCGTTCCGCCAGTGGCGCTTCCGGCATGTGACGACGGTGGAGCGCATTATCGGCTTTCAGCCGGGCACGGGCGGCACTGAAGGCGTGGGGTATTTGCGCAAGATGCTCGACACGGTGCTGTTTCCCGAGTTGTGGCGAGTGCGTTCCACGCTCTAAACAAAAAGCCCCGGAATCCCGGGGCTTTCTACATCTGGAATGCATTCAAAACTGTGGGAGCGGGCTTGCTCGCGAAAGCGGTGTGTCAGTCAATACATGTGCTGGCTGATCCACCGCCTTCGCGAGCAAGCCCGCTCCCACAGGGGTTACTGCGCTACGGCTACTTTCGCGTTTCTAACCCGCAACCGATACGCCACATAGATAATCCCCACCCAAACCGGCATCGCATACACCGACTCACGAATACCCTCGATCGCCAGCATCACGCTCACAATCATCACCATGAACGCCAGGCACAGGTAGTTGCTGAACGGGAACCAGAAGGTCTTGAACGATGGCGTCACGCCTTGCTCGCCCATGGCTTTGCGGAACTTGATATGGGTGATGCTGATCAGCGCCCAGTTGATCATCAGCGAGGCAACCACCAGCGCAAACAGCAACTCAAGGGCACTCTTCGGCGCGACGTAGTTGACCACCACGCAGAGCATCGTCACCAGTGCCGAAATCGCCAGGGCGCGCAGCGGCACGCCTTGTTTGTTCAGTTTCATCAGCGCTTTCGGCGCGTCGCCTTGCTCGGCCAGGCCGAACAGCATGCGGCTGTTGCAGTACACGCCGCTGTTGTACACCGACAGCGCCGCGGTCAGCACCACGAAGTTGAGGATGTGTGCAGCGGTGTCGTTACCGATCAGCGAGAAAATCTGCACAAACGGGCTGCCGCTGTAGGCATCGCCTGACGCGCCGAGGGTTTGCAGCAGTTGGTCCCACGGGTACAGCGACAGCAGTACGGTCAGGGCGCCGACGTAGAAAATCAGGATCCGGTAAACCACCTGGTTGATGGCTTTGGGGATCACTTTGCGCGGCTCGCTGGCCTCGGCGGCGGTGATGCCCACCAGCTCCAGGCCGCCGAACGAGAACATGATGAACGCCATCGACATCAACAGCCCCATGCCGCCATTCGGGAAGAACCCGCCGTGGCTCCACAGGTTGCTCACCGAGGCTTGCGGGCCGCCGGTGCCGCTGAACAGCAGGTAGCAGCCGAGCACGATCATGCCGACAATCGCCACCACTTTGATGATCGCGAACCAGAACTCGGCTTCACCGAAGAACTTCACGTTCAGCGTGTTGATCAGGTTCACCGCGACGAAGAACACCAGCGCGCTGACCCAGGTTGGAATCTCCGGCCACCAGAACTGGATGTATTTGCCCACGGCCGTCAGTTCGGCCATGCCCACCAGCACGTAAAGTACCCAGTAGTTCCAGCCCGCCAGGAAGCCTGCGTAGCCGCCCCAGTATTTATGTGCGAAGTGGCTGAAGGAGCCGGCCACCGGCTCTTCGACAATCATCTCGCCGAGCTGGCGCATGATCAGGAACGCAATAAAACCGGCAATCGCGTAACCCAGGATCATCGACGGCCCCGCCGACTTGAGCACCCCGGCCGAGCCGAGGAACAACCCCGTACCAATCGCCCCTCCCAAGGCGATCAGCTGAATATGCCGGTTCTTCAGGCCACGCTTGAGGCCAACCGGGTTAACCATGTCATCCGCCATTAACATTCCCTTCTACTTGTTTTTCTTGAGGGTGATTGCACGCCGCACCCGCCCCTCAGAACTGCTGAGGGGTCAGATATTACTCTGCGTAAACTTTTCGTAATACAGCTGAACGCCATCAAGTGCCTGATCCGACAGCCATTGTTGGATCGATTCGACCATTGGCGGCGGGCCGCACACGTACATATCCGCCGATCTGTCCCGCAATTCGGCCAGGTCGAAATGCTCGGTGAGGTAGCCGCGCTTGCCGGCCCACGCCGGTGAGGCGTCGCTCAGCACTTCGGTGTAGCGAAAATTCGGAATTTTTGCAGCGTAGGCGTGGATGCGCGCCGCTTCGCATAAGTCCTCGGCACCACGCACACCGTAATACAAGTGCACAGGTTGGTCGCAGCCGTTGGCCGCCAGTTCATCGAGCATGCCCAGCAACGCCGACAACCCAGTGCCACCGGCCACCAGCACCAGCGGCTGAGTGACATGGCGTAGATAAAACGCGCCCAATGGTGCCTCCATCAGCACTTCATCACCGACCTGGCAGCGCTCGCGCAGGTAGTTGCTCATGACGCCGTCGGGCAGCAGGCGCACCAGAAACTGCAGATGATTGCCGGGGCGATTGGCGAAGGAATACGAGCGCCAACTGTCGGTGCCGGGAACCGACAGGCGAGCGTATTGGCCGGGCAGAAAATCCAGTGGTGCCTCCAGCTGCACCTGCAAAATCGCCGTGCTGCTTGAAATTTGCTGCACTTCGCTCACCGTACCGCGCACCTGCACCGGCCCCGGCGCGTTGCACAGGCTCGAATCAAAGTCGAAGTAAAACGCCGCGTCGGACTTCACCCGCGTCTGGCAGCTGAGCATCTTGCGCTGTTGCAGATCGAGGCTGGAGAGGGCTTCTTCGTCGACATAATCCTGGGTGTAATCGCCGGACTCGCACCGGCCCTGGCAGGTGCCGCACACGCCTTCGCGGCAATCCAAAGGGATTTTTATGCCGTTGCGCAGGGCCGCGTCCAACAGGATTTCATTAGCGCCCACCGGGAAAAACAGGGTCTTGCCGTCGGCAAAACTGAAGGCCACTTTGTGATTCATATGATTGCTCGCCACAGGGGTGATGTGCTGGGTCAGAGGTGATAAAAATCCAGCACCGAGTTGATGGTGTCGTTGAGCAGCAAGGCGTGTTTGCGCGTGATCAACCAACTGTCGCCATGGGGTTTGAGGCTGTAGGTGGCATGCCCATAAAACTGCTCCGACGTGGCCAGCCGATAAAACAGCGTGTGCCAGTTCAACTTCACTTCCAGTAACCCGCCCGGTTGCTCGGCAATGCGCACGTTATTGATCAAGTGCAACGTGCGCGGCATCGGCGTGGCCGACGCGGCCTTACCCGTACGCAAACGGAACACGCGGTCTTCCAGGCCCGAACGGTTGGCGTAATAGATCAGCGACATCTCGCGCTTGGGGTCGCGGGTGTACACGTGTTCCGAGTCCCATTGCGGCAGGTGGAACTCACTCTGCGGGTCGAACAGCTGCACATAGGCGTCCCAGTCCTGTGCGTCGCACAGCTCGGATTTACGGTAGAAAAACTGTTCGATCCGGTACTGCAATTGCGCATTCATCACTTCACCTCCCGCAGTTTCAGCGCTTGTTGGTCCAGGCCCTTGAGGAGGAACTGCTGCCAGTTGCGGTGCTGGTTGACGTACAGGCCTTCATGGGTGAATTCGGTGCCGGTCATCGCCGGTTGGATGCCGATGGCTTCGCTGTTCGGCGTGGGCCCGGTCTCCCAGCGGTGGCTGCCGCGCGAGATATCGCTCCAGCGTTCCAGCCTGCCCTGGAAACCGCGCTGGGCTTCGCGAAACTCCACCAGGTCATCCGGTGTGCCCATGCCGGACACGTTAAAGAAGTCCTCAAACTGGCGGATGCGGTTTTCACGGTCGGCATCCGACTCGTTCTTCACGCCCAGGCACTGGCTGATGATCTCGGTCTTGTTCCACGCCACCGGGCGAATAATCCGCAGCTGCGAGCTGATCTGGTCGAGGAAGAACAGGCTCGGGTAGATGTTCAGGTTGCGCAGGCGGTGCATCATCCACTCGGCCTTTTGCTGGCCATGTTCTTCCACCAGGCGCGGCATGATGGTGGCGTAGCCCGAGCGCACCGTCGGGTTGGGCATGTCGCTGAACAACACGCTGTGGCCATTGTTGAAGGCGAACCAGCCGTCATCGGTATTCGCGTCGCCCGCGCCGAGCTTGCTGTAGTCCAGCGTGGTGCCTGCGCCGCTGCCGTTTTCGGTGTTCACCTGCTGGCGATGCTGCACCGTGGCCACGTAGTTGTAGTGCACGGTGCTGACGTGATAACCGTCCAGGCCGTTTTCGTTTTGCAGCTTCCAGTTGCCGTCGTAGGTGTAGGCCGATTTACCCGGCAGCACTTCCAGCTCACCCGTGGCGGACTGCGCGACCATCATGTCGAAGAACACTTTGGCGTCGCCGAGGAAGTCTTCCAGGCTGTCGGTGCCGTTTACGTCCAGGCTGATAAATACAAAACCCTTATAGCTTTCGATGCGCGCCTTTTTCAGTCCGCGTGTGGCTTTGTCGAAGCCTTCCGGGTACTCGCCCGGCGCCTTGACCTTCACCAGCCGGCCATCGCTCTTGTAGCACCAGGCATGGAACGGGCACGTAAAGGTCGATTGGTTGCCCTTGCCGACGCGCGTGAGCGTGGTGCCGCGATGCTGGCAGGCGTTGATCAGCGCATTCAGCTGGCCCTCGCCATCGCGGGTGATGATCATCGGCTGGCGCCCGGCGCGCATCGTCACGAAGTCGTGGTTATTCGCCAGCTCGCTTTCGTGGCAGGCGTAGATCCAATTCTTTTCGAAGATCAGTTCCATCTCCAGGTCGAACAGTTCCGTCTCGGTGAACATGTCGCGGGCGATGCGGAACACTTCATCGGCCGGGCGAAAGTCCAGGCAGCTTTCGATGAATGTTTTCCACTGCTCGACGCTTTTTGCACCACTCATGGGAGGCACCTTTTTGATAGAGGCTGATCGGTGGTCCATTAGAGGCAGCGGGGCAGGGTGCGGGCTATCCGCTTAATGGGCAGAGATGGGCCGCATAGTTGGGGGGGCATAGTTGGGGCGCATAGTTGGGCAGCAAATACCCAGTTCGGTGCAGCCAGGTGACGCGATGCGCTACTGTCATACCAAGGGAAAGCCGCAAAAAACGGCGGCTTATCCACATAGTCGACCGTTGCTATCCACCCCGTTGCATTCACGCGGGCGTGGCGTAGAACTTGCTGTCGATTGTTAACGACGCGCCGCCAGAGCGCGCAACCGCCTAACCGCCGTGGGTGCAGCCTGATGAGTAGCCATACACGCGAAATCCATATTCAACGCTTCGACCTCGAAGGCGCCTGCAGCTGGATGTCCGGAATTTGTGGGCCGCACCGCCTGGCGACCTCGACACCCGAGCGCCTGCGCTTTCACCACAGTGCCAACGTGTTCAAGTCCCGCGCCACCACCCTGGGCGTGATCGAATACGGCACCGACGTGACTATCGGCATCGAAGACGCCGAGCACTTCAGCAGCTACAGCCTGAGCCTGCCGTTGGTGGGCGAGCAGGAGTTGAGCAAGAACGGCGAGCGCTTGAGTTCCAACCGCGACCAAGGCGTGATCCTGTCGCCCAACGAGCACCAAGTGCTGGCGATATCCGGTGACTGCCGCAAGTTGCAGGTGGTGATCACGCGGGCGGCGATGAGTGAATCGCTGGAGGCGTTGCTGCAACGGCCGATTGAGGCGCCGTTGCGTTTTGAATCGGTGATGGACGCGGTGGACGGCGCGTCGGCGTCCTGGTGGCGCATGGCGCGCTACTTTATCGCCGAGCTTGAGCGCAGCAGCGAGCTGTATGAGCAGGCGGCGTTTACCCGTGACCTGCAAAGCTCGCTGATCAAAGGGTTGATCCTCGCCCAGCCGAATAATTATTCAGAAGAACTGCGCGACGTGCTGGGCGTGAAGCTGCCGCATTATTTGATTCGTGCGCGGCAGTACATCCACGACAACGCCCGTGAAGCGGTGCATTTGGAGGATCTGGAAACGGCTGCGGGCGTGTCGCGGTTCAAGCTGTTTGATGCGTTTCGCAAGTACTTTGCGCTGTCGCCCATGGCGTATTTGAAGAAGTACCGGTTGGGGGCGGTGCGCCAGGAAATTCTGGAGCATGGATCTACTCGGACCATTTCCGAGATTGCCCTGGGTTGGGGCTTTACCCATTTGGGGCGGTTCTCGGCGGAGTACCGCAAGCTCTTTGATGAGTCCCCCAGCCAAACCCTGCAACGCAAGCGCCTGCGCAGCCTTTAAACCTGATGAAGATCCAACTGTGGGAGCGGGCTTGCTCGCGAATGCGGTGGTTCAGCCAGCACATGCATTGACTGACACACCGCATTCGCGAGCAAGCCCGCTCCCACATTGGATCTAGGGTGTTTGGGAGATCTCAGATCAGTTCTTCTACCAGTTGTAAACAATGACTCAGCCCCGGCGACTGATCATTCACCCTCCGGCTCAGAATAATCGGCGAGGTCGCAGTGCTTTCCACAATCGGCGTGTAACCAATATCCGCCCTGTGCAGCACCTGCACCGAGGCCGGCACCAGCGTCACGCCCATGCCCGCGCCGACCAGGCCGATGGCGGTCTGCAATTCGTTAGTCCACTGCGCCACCTTGAGGCTCAAGCCGTGGGCGTCGAACAGCGCGATCACATGGTCGGCATAACTGGGGCGCGGGTTGCCGGGGTACAGCACAAACGGCTCGGCGGCCAGCTGGGCGAGGGTGGCGGGCGCTTCCAGCAGCGGGTGCCCGGCGGGCAGCACGGCCACCAGCCGATCCTCCACCAGCACGCGCTGGACGATGGCCGGGTCGTCGATGCGAATCCGCCCGAAACCCACGTCAATCCGCCCGGCCTTGAGCGCTTCGACCTGCTGCAAGGTGGTCATCTCCGACAAGCCCAACTCCAGCTCCAGCATCTCATGGTTGCGCAGCCGCCGAATCAATTCCGGCAACACGCCGTACAAGGTCGACGGCGCAAAACCGATGCCCAGCCAGGTCTTTTCGCCCTGGCCGATGCGCCGCGTGTTGTCGCAGACCTTGCCCAGTTGCTCGAGCAGCACATTGGCGTGCTCATAGAAAAACCGCCCGGCCTCGGTCAGCCGCAGCGGTCGGCCGCGCTCCAGCAGAATCACGCCCAATTCATCTTCCAATTGATGGATCTGCCGGCTCAACGGCGGCTGGGCGATGTGCAGGCGTTCGGCGGCGCGGGTGAAGTTCAGCGTTTCACCCAGCACCTGGAAATAGCGCAGATGACGCAGTTCCATGGCGGCTCCTTTCATACCTTGAAGGTATTGTGCGAGACCCATTCTATATTGGAAGCCAGGAAAAATACGGCACAGAATCGGCGCAAATCTATAAAGAACCCAATGGGTATAGCCATGCCGATTTGCGCCATCGAGTCGATTGAAACGATCATCGTCGACCTTCCCACCATTCGCCCGCACAAGCTGGCGATGCACACCATGCAAAACCAGACGTTGGTGATCATCCGCCTGCGTTGCGCCGACGGCATCGAAGGCATTGGCGAAGCCACCACCATCGGCGGGCTGAGCTACGGCAATGAAAGCCCCGACAGCATCAAGGTCAACATCGACCGGCACTTCGCGCCCCTGTTGATTGGCCAGGACGCGAGCAATATCAACGCGGCCATGTTGCGCCTGGAGCGCAGCATTCGGGGCAACACCTTTGCCAAGTCCGGCATCGAGAGCGCCTTGCTCGATGCATTGGGTAAACGCCTCAACCTGCCGGTCAGTGAATTGCTTGGCGGGCGCGTGCGCGATGCCTTGCCGGTGGCCTGGACATTGGCAAGCGGCAACACCGAACAGGACATCGCCGAGGCCGAGAAGATGCTCGACCTGCGCCGCCATCGTATCTTCAAATTGAAGATCGGCGCCGGTGAGGTCAGCCGCGACCTGGCCCACGTGATCGCGATCAAACAGGCGGTTGGCGAGCGCGCCAGTGTGCGCGTCGACGTCAACCAGGCCTGGGACGAAGCGGTGGCCCTGCGCGCGTGCAAGGTGCTCGGCGATAACGGCATCGACTTGATCGAACAACCCATCTCGCGCAACAACCGCAGCGGCATGGCGCGGCTGAATCTGTCGAGCCCGGCGCCGATCATGGCCGATGAGTCCATCGAATGCGTGGAAGACGCCTTCAACCTGGCCCGCGAAGGCGCAGCCTCGGTGTTCGCCCTCAAGATCGCCAAGAACGGCGGCCCGCGGGCGGTGTTGCGTACGGCTGCGATTGCCGAAGCGGCCGGTATCGGCTTGTACGGCGGCACCATGCTCGAAGGCGGCATCGGCACCCTGGCCTCGGCGCATGCCTTCCTGACCTTGAACAAGCTGACCTGGGACACCGAACTGTTCGGCCCGCTGCTGCTCACCGAAGACATCCTCACCGAGCCGCCGGTGTACCGCGATTTCCAGCTGCATGTCTCCACTGCACCAGGCCTGGGCCTGAGCATTGATGAAGAGCGTTTGGCGTTCTTCCGTCGTGACAAACACTAAGAGGCGCCTGCCATGTTGTTCCACGTAAAAATGACCGTGAACCTGCCCCTGGACATGAACCCCGAGCGCGCGGCCGGCCTCAAGGCTGAGGAAAAAGCCCTGGCGCAGCGGCTGCAACAAGAGGGCAAATGGCGCCACCTGTGGCGCATCGCCGGGCACTACGCCAACTACAGCGTGTTCGACGTCGACAGCGTGCAAGACCTGCACGACCTGCTGATGCAACTGCCGCTTTTCCCATATATGGCCATCGAAGTGAATGCGCTGTGCCGGCACCCTTCGTCGATCCATGAAGACGACCGCTGAGCCTGTTTTGCCCCCAATAATTACAAGATGAGGATTGCACCATGTCCATCCGACTGTCCCAGACTGCCCATGCCCAAGCGTTTCTCGAAGAAGCCAGCGGCCACCACAACGACGGCGGCAACCCGCGCGCCAAGGCGCTGATCTACCGAATTTTGCGCGATACGGTAAACATCATCGAAGACCTGGAAGTGACCCCGGAAGAGTTCTGGAAGGCGGTCAATTACCTCAACGAGCTGGGTAAAAATCAGGAAGCGGGGCTGCTCGCTGCCGGGTTGGGCCTGGAGCATTACCTCGATTTGCTGATGGATGCTGCGGACGAGGAAGCCGGCAAATCCGGTGGCACGCCACGCACCATCGAAGGCCCGCTGTACGTGGCCGGCGCGCCGCTGAGCAAGTACGAAGCACGGTTGGATGATGGCAAGGACGACGCGGTGCCGCTGTTTATGCGCGGGCAAGTGCGCGATACCGATGGCAAGCCGTTGGCGGGCGCGATTGTCGATGTGTGGCAGGCCAATACCGCTGGTACCTATTCGTGGTTTGACCCGGCGCAATCGGAGTTCAACCTGCGTCGACGCATCGAGACCGATGCCCAGGGCAATTACCGTTTTCGCAGCATTGTGCCGTCCGGCTACGGCTGCCCGCCGAGCGGGCCGACGCAACAGTTGCTCGACCAACTGGGGCGCCACGGGCAGCGGCCGGCGCATATTCACTTCTTCATCTCGGCGCCGGGGCATCGGCATTTGACCACGCAGATCAACCTGTCGGATGACCCGTACCTGCACGATGATTTTGCCTATGCGACGCGGGATGAGTTGATTGCCGAGATTCGCTTCAGTGACGATCAGCAGCTGGCGCGGGAGTTTGGCGTGGAAGGGCGGTTTGCGCAGATTGATTTTGACTTTGAGTTGCAACTGGCTGACGCGCCTGTAGAGCAAAAACGCATGCAACGCGTGCGCGCCCTCGAAGACTAAACCCGAACTGATCGTTCCCGCGCTCTGCTGATCGTTCCCACGCTCTGCGTGGGAATGCCGCCCTGGAGGCTCCGCGTCCGCTCTTAAAGGCATGACGCAGAGCGTCACAGGATGCATTCCCACGCAGAGCGTGGGAACGATCGTCGGGTTATTTGCGCACCACGAGGTCCAACACCTCATCCCGATCCTTGATCTTTTGCAACACAATCTCCGAGCGAATATCCATCACCCCCGCCGTGCGGTTCAGGTGGTTCACGATAAAGTCGGAAAAGTGTTTCAAATTCCGCGCCTGCACCCGCAGCACATAATTGCTGGCGCCGGTAATCACATACGCACTGGCTACCTCCGGCCAGCCTTGCACCTTCTTGATAAACGTCTCGTGCCAATCCTCCACATCCTGGCGCAAGGACAGGTGCACGATGGCTTCCAGCTCGATCCCTAACTGCTCGGCATTCAACACGGCGCGGTAGCCGCTGATGATTCCCTCGCTCTCCAGCAGGCGCAAACGGCGCAGGCAGGCGGAAGGCGACAGGGCGACTTTTTCCGCCAGTTCCTGGTTGCTGATACGGCCATCCTGTTGCAAAAAATGCAGGAGGCGCAGGTCGGTGGCGTCGAGAATCATGGTTAGAATAAATCCGCGTGTTTTGGGGTTAAATTCGAATTTCCTACAGCTTAATTAGCTTGTTGCCTAAAACTTTGCACGAAAATTCTGTAAATCTTCGCTCATTATTTGGTCCATCTTCACTTATAAAAACCAGGACAGCCCATGACCACCCCAAGCCACTGCCAAGCCCTCGATGCCCAGGACCCGCTGGCGCCACTGCGTCACCAGTTCGCCTTGCCCGAGGGCGTGATCTACCTCGACGGCAACTCCCTCGGCGCGCGCCCGCTCGCAGCGTTGGCACGAGCGCAACAGGTGATCGCCGAAGAGTGGGGCAATGGCTTGATTCGCAGCTGGAACAGCGCCGGTTGGGCGGATTTGTCTCTACGCCTGGGCAACCGCCTGGCACCGCTGATTGGTGCGCGCGACGGTGAAGTGGCGATCACTGATACCACCTCGATCAACCTGTTCAAGGTGCTCAGCGCCGCGCTGAGTGTGCAGCGCCAACACCAGCCGAATCGCAAGGTGATCGTCAGCGAGGCGAGCAACTTCCCCACCGACCTGTACATCGCCGAAGGCCTGGCCGAATTGCTGCAACAGGGCTATTCATTACGACTGGTCAACAGCCCCGACGAGCTGCCGCAGGCTGTCGGCGAGGACGTGGCTGTGGTGATGCTCACCCACGTCAACTACAAGACCGGCTACATGTACGACATGCAGGCGCTTACCGCGTTGAGCCACGAATGCGGCGCCTTGAGCATCTGGGACCTGGCGCATTCGGCGGGCGCGGTGCCTGTCGACTTGCACAAGGCCGAGGCTGATTACGCGATCGGCTGCACCTACAAATACCTCAATGGCGGGCCAGGCTCCCAGGCGTTTGTGTGGGTGAACCCGGCGTTGGTGGACGTGGTGCGCCAGCCGCTGTCGGGCTGGTTCGGGCATACCCGGCAGTTCGCCATGGAAGCTCAATACGCGCCAAGCGCCGGCATCGCGCGCTACCTGTGCGGCACTCAGCCGATCACTTCGTTGGCCATGGTCGAATGCGGCCTGGAGATCTTTGCCCAGACCGACATGGCCAGCCTGCGCGCTAAATCCCTGGCGTTGACTGATTTGTTTATCGCCTTGGTCGAAGCTCGCTGCGCCGCCCACGGCCTGACGCTGATCACGCCACGTGAGCACGCAAAACGCGGCAGCCATGTGAGCTTCGAACACCCTGAAGGCTACGCGGTGATCCAGGCGCTGATCGCCCTTGGCGTGATCGGTGATTACCGCGAGCCGCGCATCATGCGGTTTGGTTTTACGCCGTTGTATACGAGCTTTACCGAGGTGTTTGACGCCGTGGAAATCCTCGGTGAAATCCTCGATAACGCCACGTGGGACCAGCCGCAATTCAAAGTGCGCAACAGCGTCACCTAAGAGCACCACCACACTAATGTGGGAGCTGGCTTGCCTGCGATAGCGGTGGTGAATTCACTGAAGTCATCGCAGGCAAGCCAGCTCCCACAGGGTTCGGCACCGGCAGTAACAATCACAATAATAAAGGGGCACACCACGTGACCACACCCGACAACGGCTTTGCAGAGATCACCCACCGCGAACTGGGCCTGAGGCGCCAGCTGACTTCCGGCCAGATGAGCATGATCGCCATCGGTGGCGCCATCGGCACCGGGCTGTTCATGGGCAGCGCCTATGCCATCGGTTATGCCGGGCCAAGTGTATTGGTGAGTTACGCCATCGGCGCGCTGATCACCTTGCTGTTGATGGGCTGCCTGGCGGAGATGACGGTGGCGCATTCCACTTCGGGCTCGTTCGGCGCTTACGCCGAGTTCTACATCAGCCCGCTGGCCGGGTTCCTGGTGCGCTATGCCTACTGGGCAGCGATTGTGCTGGCGGTGGGCGCCGAGGTCACGGCGGTGGCGATGTACATGAAGTACTGGTTCGCCAACGTGCCGGAATGGGTGTGGATCGTGTCGTTTTCCAGTGTGCTGATCCTGCTCAATGCAATCAGCGTGAAGACCTTCGGCAACTTCGAATACTGGTTCTCGACCATCAAGATCAGCGCCATCGTCGGCTTCATCATCCTCGCCGTGTATGTGGTGTTCGGCTCTGGCAACCCGGATTACGGCGTGCAGAACTACACCGCCCACGGCGGTTTTTTACCCCATGGCTTGAGCGGCATGTGGATCGCGGTGATTGTGTCGATCTTCAGCTACTTGAGCGTGGAGATGATCGCGGTGGCCGCCGGTGAAGCCGCCGACCCGGAGCAGGCGGTGAAGAAGGCCTTTCGCGCGACTATCGTGCGGTTGGTGGTGTTTTACCTGCTGACGGTGGCGCTGATGCTGGCCATCGTGCCCTGGAACCAGGCTGGCCAAACCCAGAGCCCGTTTGTCACGGTGATGCAGACCATCGGCATTCCCGGCGCCACCGGGGTGATGAACTTCGTGATTCTGATCGCCGCGTTGTCGGCGATGAACAGCCAGTTGTATATCACCACACGCATGATGTTCAGCCTCTCGCGCGCAGGCTTTGCGCCCAAGTCCATGGGCGCCTTGAGCAAGAACGGGATTCCGCTTAACGCGTTGCTGCTGTCCAGTTCGGGCATTGCCTTGGCGACCTTGCTGAACGTGGTGTACCCGGAAAGCTCGTTCACGCTGATGATGGCGATCTCGATGTTTGGCGCGGTCTTCACCTGGTTCATGATCTTCCTCACGCACCTGTTTTTCCGCCGCCACCGCAAGCGCCACGGCGGCGCGAAGCTGTCGTTCCAGCTGCGTCTGTTTCCCTACAGCACACTGTTGGGCCTGGTGCTGATGGGCGCGGTGATGATCACCACGTACTTCACCGAAGCGTTCAAGATGACGCTGGTGTTCGGCGTGCCGTTCCTGCTGATTCTGTCGGCGGTGTATTACGGGTTTTTCCGCAAGGGCAGGGCCAAGGCGTCAAACAAGGCCTTGGCGTAACCGGGCAATTGCTCGAAGGAACGCGCGCACAGCAGCAGTTTGCGGCAGGCCCAGTCTTCTTGCAGAGGCTGGGCTTTGAAGCGCTGCTCCGAGGGCCAGCGTTCCAATGCGGCCTGGGGCACGATGCCCAGGCCGGCGCCGCCTGCGACCATGCGAATCAGCCCATCAAACCCGTCGGCGCGGATGCGTGTTTGTAGGCGAAAGCCCGCGTGCAGCGCCTGTTCTTCCAGGTACACCGCGAGTGCGCTGTTGGCGGCCAAGCCGACGAAATCGTATTGCAGGCTGTCGATGAAACTCGCCGTGGTCAGCGGATGGTCGAGCGGCATGATCAGCACCAGCGGGTCGTCGCGAAACGCCAGGGTCTGCAGGCCATGGGTGTCGACTGCGTCGGAAATAATCCCCAGGTCTGCCGTGCCCTGGCGCAAGGCTTGGGTGATGCGCAGGCTGGGCAGTTCCTGCAGGTCGATATCGAGGTTGGGGTGTTCGCGCAAAAAATCCGCGAGCAGTTCCGGCAGGTATTCGCTCAGGGCGGTGGTGTTGCACAGCAGGCGCACCTGGCCTTTGACGCCATTGGCGTACTCGGCCAGGTCTTGTTGCAGGTGCTCGGCCTGTTGCAGCAGCAGGCGCGCGTGGCGGGCCAGGGCCTTTCCCGCTGGCGTGGGTGTGACGCCACGGCGGCCGCGTTCAAGGAACTCGATACCCAATGAAGCCTCCATGGCGCGGATGCGCGCGCTGGCGGCGGCGAGGGATAAATGGCTGCGGGCTGCGCCGGCGGTGATGTTGCCGGTGTCGAGGATGTGCAGGTAAAGGCGCAGGTCGATCAGGTCAAAGTGCATGGCTGAAAATTCCCGGTGATTGGACTGGCCTCATCGCAGCCTCACACAAAACAAGAGGCTGCCTCAGTATATGGCGAATTTTCATAACCGCCTTAACGCCGCACAATGCCCCCATGACTACCTTCCTGGCGTTCTACCAACACCTCGGCCCGGCCCTGACCCTGTTGGTCATCGGCACCTTCCTGCTGGCCGGCACCGTCAAGGGCGTGATCGGCCTGGGCCTGCCCACCGTGGCCATGGGCATGCTCGGCCTGGCTATGCTTCCGGCGCAGGCTGCGGCATTACTCATCATTCCCTCTACGGTAACCAACCTCTGGCAACTGGCATTTGGCGGCCAGTTGAGCGCGCTGCTCAAGCGCCTGTGGCCAATGCTGTTGCTGATTTTCCTCGGCACCGGGCTCGGCACGTTGTGGCTCGGCATGGACGGCGGCCATTGGGTGGTGCGCGCGTTGGGTGGCGCGTTGCTGGTGTATGCGTTGAGCGGGTTGTTCTTGCCCACGTTCAAGGTGCAGCCTCGCACCGAGCGCTGGCTGGGGCCGTTGTGTGGGCTGATCACCGGCATTATCACCTCGGCCACTGGTGTATTCGTGATTCCCGCCGTGCCGTATCTGCAAGCCTTGGGCTTGAACCGTGATCAGTTGGTGCAGGCGCCGGGGCTGTCGTTCACCGTTTCGACCTTGGCGCTGGCGGCCGGTCTGGCGTGGCGTGGCACCCTCGGCGGCGGCGAAATCAACGCCTCTTTGTTGGCGTTGGTGCCTGCGCTGTTGGGCATGTGGCTGGGCCAGGCACTGCGTCAGCGCATCAGTGCAGTGCTGTTCAAACGGGTCTTTTTTATCGGCATGGCGCTGCTGGGCGGCCATTTGCTGATCAGCGGTTAAATCAAGAGTACGGCGTTATTCGTGCCTTTTGATCAAATGTATTTTGCCGCACCGCTGCTTATTCCAAGGGCGCAATGTCGATAGCCTGCCGGCAGACATTGCTAACCCTTTGGATTCCCTCCCATGAAAAAAGTACTTCTGCTTAACGGCGGCAAAAAATTCGCCCATTCCGACGGCCGCTACAACACCACCCTGCATGACGCTGCCGTGGCGGTGCTGGACCGTGGCGGTATCGATGTCAAAGTTACGCACATCGACGCAGGCTACGACGTGGCCGAAGAAGTCGCCAAATTCCTCTGGGCCGATGTGATCATCTACCAGATGCCCGGCTGGTGGATGGGCGCGCCGTGGATCGTCAAGAAGTACATCGACGAAGTCTTCACCGAAGGCCATGGCAGCCTGTATGCCAGCGACGGCCGCACCCGTTCCGACGCGTCGCAGAAATACGGCAGCGGCGGCCTGATCCAGGGCAAGCAGTACATGCTGTCGCTGACCTGGAACGCGCCGCAGCAAGCCTTCGACGACCCGACGGATTTCTTCGAAGCCAAGGGCGTCGACGCGGTGTACTTCCCGTTCCACAAGGCCAACGAGTTCCTCGGCATGACCGGCCTGCCGACCTTCCTGTGCGTAGACGTAATGAAACGCCCGGCCATCGAGGCGGACGTGGCGCGCTACGAGCAGCATCTGGCGCAGGTGTTCAACTTCACGGTGTAAGCTGCTACTCACCGATCAAGAAGGACAGCCCGTGAAAGCCCGATCCGATGAGTTACAGATCTTCGTCAGCGTGATTGAGTGCGGCTCGATTTCCGCCGCAGCGGAGCAGGTCGGGCAGACGCCGTCGGCGGTCAGCCGCACCTTGTCGCGCCTGGAAGCCAAGCTCGACACCACACTGATCAACCGCACCACCCGGCGCATGGACCTGACCGAAGAGGGCAAATACTTCTTCGAGCAGGCCAAGGTGATCCTGGCGCAGATGGATGAGCTGGAAGAGCGCCTGTCGTCGCGCCAGAAAAACCCGGCCGGGCGCCTGCGCATCAACGCCGCCGTGCCCTTCATGCTGCACGGGATCGTGCCGTACATCGCCGAGTTTCGCAGCCTCTACCCGGAAATCCAGCTGGAGCTGAACAGCGATGACCTGATCATCGACCTGCTGGAACAGAGCACCGACATTGCCATCCGCATCGGTGCCCTGGCCGACTCCACGCTGCACGCGCGGTCGCTGGGTTGTACGCCGCTGCATATCCTGGCCAGCCCCGACTACCTCAAACAATTCGGCACGCCGACCACGGTGGCCGAGTTGGCAGACCATACCTTGCTGGGCTTTACCCAGACTGAAACCCTCAACCACTGGCCGCTACGCCATGTGGAGGGCGACCGTTGGCTGATCCAGCCGAGTGTCGCCGCTTCCAGTGGCGAGACCCTGCGCCAGTTGGCGCTGGAAGGGCAGGGCATTTGCTGCCTGTCGAACTTCATGACGGTCGAGGACATCAACGCCGGGCGCCTGGTGCCGGTGCTGGAGGCGTTCAACAGTGGCTATCGCCAGCCGATCCACGCGGTGTTCTACCGCAACTCGCAGTTGGCGTTGCGCATCCAGTGCTTCCTGGACTTCATTCAGACCAAGCTGGCGCGGTATGCCTGCTGATTCGTGACGTGCGCGCAAGATTGAATTGGGCAATCGGGTCTTATTCGACCGGGACGGGTCCGTAACAATGGACCCATCACTTACCCAGTCAGGAGCACACTCCATGAACGTATTCGTAACCGGCGCAGCCGGGTTTATCGGCGGTTCCATCGCCACCGGCCTGGTCAAGGCTGGCCACCGCGTTACCGGCCTGGTGCGCAGCGCCGAACAAGCCACTGAAATGAGCGCCCTCGGTATCACCCCGGTTATTGGCACCCTTGATGACGCAGCCGTGTTGACCGAGCAGGCGCATAAGGCTGATGCGGTAATCAACGCCGCCAGCAGCGACCATCGTGCTGCGGTTGAGACCTTGCTGGCTGCGTTGAAGGGCTCCAATAAACCGTTCCTGCACACCAGCGGTTCGAGCATCGTCGGTGATGCGTCGGGCGGTAAATCCAGCGATGTCATCTACTTTGAAGACAGCCTGCCGGAGCCAACCGTCGACAAGGCTGCCCGCGTGGCCATCGACAACCTGATCCTGGCCGCGGCGAAAGACGGCGTGAACTCGGCGGTGATCTGCAACACCCTGATTTACGGTCACAGCCTGGGCGTGAAGCGTGACAGCGTGCAATTGCCGCGCTTGCTCAAGCAGGCGCGCAAAAGTGGCGTGGTGCGCCATGTCGGCACCGGGCAGAACATCTGGTCCAACGTGCATATTGAAGACGTGGTGGCGCTGTACCTGCTGGCGCTTGAGAAGAATGTGCCAGGCACCTTCTACTTTGTGGAAAGCGGCGAAGCGGCGTTTGTCGACATGACCACGGCGATTGCCGACGCGTTGAAGCTGGGCAAGCCACAGGATTGGCCGTTGGCGGATGCTGAAGCCGAGTGGGGCTATGAAATGGCCAACTATGGTTTGGGCTCCAACAGCCGGGTGCGTGGCAAGCATGCGCGTGAGTTGCTGGGCTGGGCGCCGAAGCGTACTTCTGTGGTTGAGTGGATTCGCAACGAGATGGTGTGATGTTCGCTTAGCACCGCGGCGCGGCTATCGCAGGCAAGCCAGCTCCCACATTTTGGATTGTGAATACATTCAAATGTGGGAGCTGGCTTGCCTGCGATGAAGGCGCCTCGGTCATTTGTTGTTACGCTTTACTGGCCCCACTCCCTGCAATTCCGTACCATTCCCCGCCTTATCCCCCGCATTACCCTGGTATTTCATGAACCTCACCCGTCTGCGCGCCGATGCCCTGGCCGGCCTCACCACGTCGTTTGCGCTGCTGCCCGAATGCATCGCCTTTGCCCTGGTCGCCCACCTCAACCCGCTGATGGGGCTCTACGGCGCCTTCATCATTTGCACCCTCACTGCGCTGTTCGGCGGCCGGCCCGGCATGGTCTCGGGGGCGGCCGGTTCGATGGCGGTGGTGATCGTCGCGCTGGTGGTGCAACACGGCGTGGAGTACTTGCTGGCGACGGTGCTGTTGGGCGGGCTGATCATGGTCGCGTTCGGCCTGCTGCGCCTGGGCAAGTTGGTGCGCATGGTGCCGCATTCGGTGATGCTCGGCTTCGTCAACGGCCTGGCGATCATCATCGCGCTGGCGCAACTGGAGCATTTCAAAAGCGGTGAGCACTGGCTCAGCGGCACGCCGTTGTATGTGATGATCGGCCTGGTCGCCGTGACCATGGCGATTGTCTACCTGCTGCCGCGCCTGACCCGCGCCGTGCCGCCTGCCTTGGTCGCGATCCTCGGCGTCGGCCTGGCGGTGTACCTGCTCGGCCTGCCGACCCGCACGCTTGGCGACATGGCGCACATCGCCGGTGGCTTGCCGACCTTTGCCTTACCGCAAATCCCCTGGACCCTGGAAACCCTCGGCATCATCGCGCCCTACGCGTTCCTGATGGCGATGGTTGGCCTGCTGGAAACCCTGCTGACCCTGAACCTCACCGACGAAATCACCGAAACCCGTGGCTACCCCGACCGCGAAAGCGTGGCCCTGGGCTCGGCGAATATGGTCAGCGGCCTGTTCGGTGGCATGGGCGGTTGCGCGATGATCGGGCAAACCGTGATCAACCTCAGTTCCGGCGGGCGCGGGCGTTTCTCCGGGGTGTTTGCCGGGGTGATGATCCTGTTGTTCATACTGTTTCTGTCGCCGCTGATCGAGCGTATTCCGCTGGCGGCGCTGGTGGGCGTGATGTTCGTGGTGTCCCAGCAAACCTTCGCGTGGGCGTCGTTGCGGGTGATCAACAAGGTGCCGTTCAACGATGTGCTGGTGATCCTGGCAGTGACGGTGATCACCGTCTTCACCGACCTGGCCACCGCCGTGCTCTGCGGCATCGTGATTGCGGCGCTGAACTTCGCCTGGCAACAGGCGCGTGAGTTGTATGCCGATGAGCATCTGGAAGCCGACGGCAGCAAGCTCTATCGCCTGCACGGGACCTTGTTCTTTGCCTCGACGACGCCCTTCTTGAACCAGTTCGACCCGGCCAACGACCCGGCCCAGGTGACGCTCGATTGCCGTCACCTGAGCTTCGTCGACTACTCAGCGATTGCTGCGTTGATGACCTTGCGCGAGCGCTATACCAAGGCCGGCAAGCATTTGCGGGTGCTGCATTTGTCGGAGCGCTGCAAGAAGCTGCTCAAGCGCGCCCGCGTGCATCAGGAGTAAATGATTACGGCCCGACCAGGTCTTCAAGTTCCTGGGCGCGGGTCTGGGTCATGTCCAGCAGGCAGCCGGAGCCGTTGACCTGGTCGATGGTGCCGCCGGTGGCGGAGCCGGCGAAGCCGCAATTGGCGTCGCGGTATTTGATCCACAGGCGCTGCACGTCCTGCAGTTTCTCCTTGCGGTCGCCTTCCTGGGCGGCCAGGGCAGTTTTATAGGCTTTGTTCAGGCGCTCGTCCTGAACCTTGGCTTCCTTGGCGTTGCAATTGACCATGTCGACGGTGGTGTTGGCGCTGTCCATGCATTTTTTCAGTGCGGCGTTCTCGGCGGCCGAGGCGCTGCCGCACAGGGCCAACAGCATGGCGCTGGCGGCGAAAGGAACAAGCAGGGTCTTGCGGTTCATGGTGGGAATTCCTGATCGTAGTGGAGGCCGCAATCTGAGACTCGGCCTTGGCGGCTGAGTTTCTGCGCGGCAAAAACTTCATGTAAGAACACCCTCCGGATTTTCATGCGCTGGCGTTGGGCATATCCCCAAGCGACAGCGCTTATCCGTGGGCGAAAATTACTTTCATAAAAATTGAAAATTACACCGGGTAATGATTTATGAGTTTCACAACCAATTCGACGTGACCCTTTCCAAGGAGTACCGCATGGCCGCACCACTGGGCTTGGGGCTGTTGGCATACGCTGCCATCGCCATCATTGCATTGATCGTGCTGATCGCACGTTACCGACTCAACCCGTTTATTGTCATCACCTTGGTGTCCATCGGCCTGGCGCTGATGGCCGGCATGCCGGCAGACACAATCATGGGTTCCTACGAGGCGGGCGTCGGTAAAACCCTGGGGCATATCGCCCTGGTGGTGGCGCTGGGCACCATGCTCGGCAAGATGATGGCCGAGTCCGGCGGTGCCGAGCAGGTGGCGCGCACGCTGATCAACCGCTTCGGCGAGCGCAATGCGCATTGGGCAATGGTGTGCATCGCGTTTCTGGTGGGGCTGCCGCTGTTTTTCGAGGTCGGTTTTGTGCTGCTGGTGCCGATCGCTTTTACCGTGGCGCGGCGCGTTGGGGTGTCGATCCTGATGGTCGGCTTGCCGATGGTCGCCGGCTTGTCGGTGGTGCATGCGCTGGTGCCGCCGCACCCGGCGGCGATGATGGCGGTGCTGGCGTACAACGCGTCGGTCGGGCAGACCGTGCTCTATGCGATTCTGATCGGTATCCCCACGGCAATTATTGCTGGCCCGTTGTACGCCAAGTTCATCGTGCCGCGTATTCACCTGCCGGCGGAGAACCCGCTGGAACGCCAGTTTATCGAGCGCGAACCGCGCACCCGTTTGCCGAGCTTTACCCTGACCATGGGCACGATCCTGTTGCCGGTGGTGTTGATGATGATCGGCGGCTGGGCCAATGTGATTTCCACACCCGGCACCGGCTTTAACCAGTTCCTGCTGTTTATCGGCAACTCGGTGATCGCGCTGTTGGTGGCCACTTTGGTGAGCTTCTGGACCTTGGGCCTGGCCCAGGGTTTCAACCGCGAAGCGATCCTCAAGTTCACCAATGAATGCCTGGCACCGACCGCGAGTATCACCTTGCTGGTGGGCGCGGGCGGCGGCTTGAACCGCATCCTGGTGGACGCGGGCGTGACCAACGAAATTCTCGGCCTGGCGCATGCCTTCCATTTGTCGCCGCTGGTGATGGGCTGGTTGTTTGCCGCGCTGATGCGCATTGCCACCGGTTCGGCCACGGTGGCCATGACCACGGCTTCCGGTGTGGTTGCGCCCGTGGCCATGGGCTTGGGTTATCCACATCCTGAATTATTGGTATTGGCCACCGGCGCGGGTTCGGTGATTTTTTCCCACGTCAACGACGGCGGCTTCTGGCTGATCAAGGAATACTTCAATATGACGGTGATCCAGACTTTCAAGACCTGGACCGTGCTGGAGACGTTGATTTCGGTAGTCGCATTCGGTCTGACTTACGGCCTGTCTCTGGTTCTATGAGCCTTCTTTCGTAACCCGGAGCCCCGATGGACATCCTCTACCAGATCCGCGCCCGCCAGGATTCCTTCAGTGCCGGCGAAGGCCGTATCGCCAAGCTGATGCTTGATGACGTGGGCTTTGCCGCATCGGCCAGCCTGGAAGAGTTGTCACAACGGGCCGAGGTGAGCACGGCGACCTTGTCGCGTTTTGCCCGCAGTGTGGGTTGCCGTGACTTGCGTGATTTGCGCCTGCAATTGGCCCAGGCCAGCGGGGTTGGCAGCCGCTTCCTCGACCCGGCGGGGTTGCCGGAACAGTCGGCGTTTCATCGGCAGATTCTCGGCGATATCGAAGCGACGTTGCGTCAGCACCTGTCAGGCTTTAATCAGGCGAGTTTTGTCGACGCCGTCAGCCTGTTGGGCAAGGCGCGGATGATCCATGCATTCGGCATGGGCGGCCCGTCGAGCCTGTGCAGTGAAGAGTTGCAAGTACGCCTGGTGCGTCTGGGTTACCCGATTGCCGCTTGCCGCGACCCGGTGATGATGCGTGTCACGGCGGCGACCTTGGGGCCAGAACATGCGCTGATCGTGTGCTCGCTCTCCGGCCTCACGCCCGAGTTGCTGGACGTGGTGACGCTGGCGCGCAACTACGATGCGCCCATCGTTGCGATCACGCTGGCTGGCTCACCGCTGGCCGAATTGGCGGACGTGCTGCTGCCGCTGCAACCAGCCGAAACCAGTTTTATCTACAAGCCCACTGCGGCGCGCTACGGAATGCTGTTGGCCATCGACCTGCTCGCCACCGAGCTGGCGCTGGCCATGCCGGACGACAACCAGGAACGCCTGCGCCGGATCAAGCTGGCCCTGGACGATTATCGCGGCGGCCCTGACAGCCTGCCGCTTGGAGATTGAAATGAAGTACGACACGCTGATTCGCCAAGCGCTGATCATTGATGGCAGCAACACGCCAGGCTATGTCGCCGATGTAGGCCTGCGCGGCGGGCGTATCGAGACGATTGGCGACCTTGCGAGCGCAACCGCCGAGCACGAGATCGACGCCAGTGGCCGCGTGTTGTCTCCAGGGTTTATCGACGTGCACACCCACGATGACACCGTGGTGATCCGCCATCCGCAAATGCTGCCCAAGCTCAGCCAGGGCGTAACCACGGTGATTGTCGGTAACTGTGGCATCAGCGCCTCGCCGGTGAGTTTGCGCAGTGATCCGCCGGACCCGATGAACTTGCTGGGTTCGCGTGAGGCGTTCGCTTATCCACGCTTTGCCGATTACCGTGCGGCCGTGGAAAGCGCCCATCCGGCCGTCAACGTTGCGGCGTTGATTGGCCATACGGCGCTGCGCAGCAATCACATGGACGACCTGCACCGCACGGCCACGCCACCTGAAATCGCCGCCATGCGTGTGCAGTTGCAAGAGAGCCTGGAAGCCGGCGCCCTTGGTTTATCCACAGGCCTGGCCTATGCCAGCGCGTTTAATGCCGAGACCGATGAAGTGCTGCAAATCAGTGAAGAACTGACGGCCTTCGGCGCGGTGTACACCACGCATTTGCGCAGCGAATTCGAGCCGGTGCTGGAGGCGATGGACGAGGCCTTTCTGATTGGCCGCCATGCCAAGGCACCGGTGATTATTTCCCACCTCAAATGTGCCGGCGCGGGTAACTGGGGGCGTAGTCCGCAGCTGTTGGCATCGCTGGAACTGGCGGCGAAAACTCACCCGGTGGGCTGTGATTGTTATCCCTACGCCGCCAGCTCTTCGACGCTGGACCTCAAGCAAGTCACCGACGCGTTTCGCATCACCATCACCTGGTCGACACCACACCCGGAAGTCGGTGGGCGCGACTTGCAGGACATCGCCGCCGAGTGGGACGTTTCGCTGCTGGACGCAGCACGTCGCCTGCAACCGGCCGGGGCGGTGTACTACGGGATGGACGAGGCGGATGTACGACGCATCCTCGCGCATCCGCTGTCGATGGTCGGGTCGGATGGCTTGCCTGAAGACCCTTTTCCACACCCGCGTTTGTGGGGCGCGTTTCCACGGGTGCTGGGGCATTTCAGCCGGGATGTGGGGTTGTTCCCGCTGCACACGGCGGTGCACAAGATGACAGGGCTGTCGGCAGCGCGCTTCGGCCTGGCTGAGCGTGGTGAAATCCGTGAAGGGCACTGGGCTGACCTGGTGTTGTTCGACCCGTTGCGCGTGCGCGATGTGGCGGACTTCAAAGAGCCACAACGCGCGGCCGAAGGCATTGATGGGGTGTGGGTCAACGGGGTGTTGAGCTATAGCGACGGACAGGCCAATGGTCAGCGGCCGGGCCGCTTCCTGGCGCGCAGTGGAGATTTGCGTGGTGGGTTTGCGTCTCTATAGTGGGTGCTCTCATACACGGAGCTATGGTCATGCACTTAGGAAAAGTCACCCCGATATTACGCATCTTCGACGAAGCCAAGGCGTTGGAATTTTACGTCGACTTCCTCGGGTTCAAGGTCGACTGGCAGCATCGCTTCGAGGCGAATTTTCCGTTGTATTTGCAGGTGTCGCTGGGCGAGTGCGTGCTGCATTTGTCCGAGCATCACGGCGATGCTTCGCCCGGGTCGGCGGTGCGTATTCAGGCGCAGGGCGTGGACGCGTATCAGCAGCAGTTGCTGGCCAAAGATTATCGGTATGCCAAGCCTGGGGTTGAGGAAACGCCTTGGGGTTCGCGGGAGATGAGCATCGGCGATCCGTTCGGGAATCGGTTGGTATTTGTCGAGGAAGGCGAGGGTTGATGGGCAAATCGCAGGCAATAAAAAACCGCCTTAGTAGGGCGGTTTTTTATTGCAAACCCAGTGAGTGGCTGGGGTTGCGACCTCATTGGAAGCAGTGATGTGCCACACGGATACTACTGCCGGTTACTGCATCAGGCAAGACATGACGACGGTCGGTACTCTTCATTTTCTATCCAAAATGAGCGGTAAAGTTTGGCAATGAATTTGCGGACCTTGCAGTAGGTTTTATCGTCGCTCGTTACACCTTTCGCCGGGATGTTGGTTAGTATCAGCCCCGTTCCAAGTCCGTCGTTTTGTAGGTGGCTGGGTATGCGCGCGGAATAATGGACCGAACGCCACGGGCTAGTAATCCGTGCCGGATTCATGCGGGAGGAACCAAAGCCCGGCCGCCTCAAAGGAAGCAGTGATGTGCATCCCAAGGCCCACGTGTTCCGGTAAGTGTGCTGGAGGTAAGGCCTAACTCAGGGAGGGCCGAGTATGTCTAAGTTTGCACGACGTACGTGGAACCTCGTAGTGAATGCCCTGCGTGTTTATCACGTGTGGACATTCCAGCGGGACAGCTTCGATGACCTGTAAGGTCTGAGAAGTGGAGCCGCCTCGGTTTAGGCCGAGGCGGCTTTTTGGTTTTTAAACCCGGAAGTGGCTGACCATCTGCTGCAACTGGCTGCCCAAACGCGCCAGTTCCACGCTCGACTTGGCTGTCTCGTCACTCGCCGTGGCGGTCTGCTCGGACACATCACGCACGTTCACGATGCTGCGGCTGATCTCTTCAGCCACGGCACTCTGCTGTTCGGCCGCGGCTGCAATCTGCTGGTTCATCGACTGGATGTTCGACACCGTACGGGTGATGTTTTCCAGCGACACACCGGCCTTGCGCGTCAGCTCGACGCTGCTGTCGGTAAGGCTGCGGCTGTTGTTCATCACGGTGGCGACTTGCTGGGTGCCGTTCTGCAGACCGGCGACCAGGCCTTCGATTTCTTCGGTGGATTTCTGGGTGCGTTGGGCCAGGCCGCGGACTTCGTCGGCGACCACGGCAAAGCCACGACCGGCTTCACCGGCGCGCGCGGCTTCAATCGCGGCGTTGAGTGCCAGCAGGTTGGTTTGTTCGGCTACCGCCTTGATCACATCCATCACGCTGCCGATCTTGTTGCTCTCTTGTTGCAGGTGCGTCATGGCGTCGGTGGAACGTGCCACTTCAGCCGCCAGGCGTTCGATCTGGGCGATGGCCTCGGCCACCACTTTGTCGCCCGCGCGGGCTTGGCCATCGGCATCGGCAGCGGCCAGCGAGGCTTGCTCGGCGTTGCGTGCGACTTCCTGCACGGTGGCAGTCATTTCGTGCATCGCCGTGGCGACTTGATCAGTCTCGATCTTCTGGCTGTTCACGCCGGCGCTGGTCTGTTCGGTAACCGCCGACAGCTCTTCGGCGGCGCTGGCGATTTGGGTTACGCCATCGCGAATACCGCTGATCAATTCACGCAGGGTGGTGCCCATGCGCTGGATGCCTTGTTGCAACACGCCCAGTTCATCGCGGCGGGTGACCTGGATGTTGTGGCTCAGGTCGCCGGAAGCGATGCGCTCCACCACGGCCAGGGTTTCCTGGATCGGGCGAGTGATCTGGCGGGTAATGACCAGTGCCGCGATGACGCCGACCAGCAGGGCCAGCAAGGTGCTGATAAGTTGCAGGCTGCGGGCCTGGGCGCTTTCGGCGTCACGGCGATCCAGTTGGATGTCGTACAGTTTGTCGCTGATGGTGACGATATCGGCGCCTTGGGTAGTCATTTCTGCACGGGCGCTGACGATGTTGGCGTTGGCCGCCTTGTAGCTTTGTACGGCGCTGCGATAGGCGCCGAGCGCGGTTTCCAGTGAGGTCAATGCGCTTTGTTGGCTGGCGCCGAATGCGGCACTGAGGCCTTTCAAACCGCTGATGGCTTTTTCAACTTGTGCAGCGGCGCGGGCTTCGGTCTCTGCGCTGGGACTGTTGGTGTAGCCGCGCACTTCGTAGCGGCTCAACTGGAAGTCTTCCTTGGCGTGAGTGACGGCCTGGTACTGGGTGAAGCGCTCCGGACTGTCAGGCATCTGCTGCACAGTGGTTTCCAGCGCATCGATCTGGGCGTTGGCGATGTCGGCCTTGTCGCCCATGACCTGGCGCGCGGCGTTACCGTTGCGGTAGGCCTCACGCATTTTGTTCAAGGACTGCTGATACGCGGTGATGACGGCTTTCTGCTCGTTGAGCAGCTTGAGGTTTTCCGGGCTCTTGAAGCTGTCCAGCAGCTTCTGTTGCTGGGCGGCGAAGGCGTCGAGATTGGTCTGGACGTTCTGTGCCACCGCTTCATCGCCGTTAGCCAGCATGTATTGCAGGCGCACGATGCGCAGCTTGGTCAGCGAGGCGTTGAGCTGGGTGATGTCGCTCATCCAGTTGCTGCGGTCGATCAAGCCGCCCAGGCTGGTCCAGCCGGTCAGTGCCAGGATCGAGGTGAGGACCAGCACCAGGCCGAAGCCCAGGCCGAGTTTAAGGTTGACGCTTATGTTGCCGAACCAGCTATTCATCGAATGCTCCGCAAGAATGATGTGTGTCTGCTGGACGGTGTTTTTTTGTTTGAGCCAGCCAAAGTGTGTAGGGCTGTATCGGCGGCGTCAGGTGATTCTGAAATATTTTTAATCCGGGTGCGACGAAGGGTCGCGATCGCCGTGTGGCTTACGGTGTAGGGCAGGGGCTCATCACGGGCAGGCCTTGTGTGCTAGTCTGCTGGCCCTTTTAGTTTTGGATGGCACGGGAAATCGTGTTGTCCTACAGCGGAGCCTCTTTATGTCCGAAGTTAATCTGTCCACCGACGAAACCCGCGTCAGCTACGGTATCGGCCGTCAGTTGGGCGACCAACTGCGCGACAACCCGCCACCGGGCGTGAGCATTGATGCGATCCTGGCCGGCCTGACCGACGCGTTCGCAGGCAAACCAAGCCGCGTTGACCAAGAGCAAATGGCGGCCAGCTTCAAAGTTATCCGCGAAATCATGCAAGCCGAAGCGGCTGCCAAGGCTGAAGCGGCTGCTGGCGCTGGCCTGGCGTTCCTGGCTGAAAACGCCAAGCGTGACGGCATCACCACCCTGGCTTCCGGCCTGCAATTTGAAGTGCTGACTGCGGGTAGCGGCGCCAAGCCGACCCGTGAAGACCAAGTGCGTACCCACTACCACGGCACCCTGATCGACGGCACTGTGTTCGACAGCTCCTACGAGCGCGGCCAGCCTGCAGAATTCCCGGTTGGCGGCGTGATCGCCGGCTGGACCGAAGCCCTGCAACTGATGAATGCCGGCAGCAAATGGCGTCTGTACGTGCCGAGCGAACTGGCTTACGGCGCTCAAGGCGTTGGCAGCATTCCGCCGCACAGCGTTCTGGTGTTCGACGTCGAGCTGCTTGACGTTCTGTAAGACCTGCTGATGGTTGCACCTGGCCTTATGTGGGAGCCGGGCTTGCCCGCGATGCAGACGACTCGGTCTAAATTCCTACCGAGTTGATGCTATCGCAGGCAAGCCAGCTCCCACATAGAGCGGGTGCATTCAGGCTTCGCGTGGTCATTCATGGATGGAACTTGCCATTCAACTCCGTGGCCGGGCGCAACGCTCGGGCATAGCAGAACAGAAACAGGTTGCGCACTACTTCCTTCAGCACGCCAGGCTCACTCGAACTCAGGCCGTTGACGTCCAGGTCGCCCTGGTCCTGCAGTTCATTCAACGCTTCTTCTTCCAGCACCGCGCAGACTTCCCCGGTTTCCCGATGCAGGATTCGCAGGTAAGGGTGTGGCCGGTCCAGCCAGGCATCTATCAAATAAGTCATGGTCGTTCTCCTTGATAAGTTTCAATGAGAATAATTCTTATTCGTAGAATAGCAAGTGCCTATTGGCGGTTTCCAGGTTTTTCTGTGTGGATATTGCGTTCGATCAACGGGGAGGGCGAAACGCCATCCCGCGGCGGGCGCGGGATGGATGCAGCAGAATCAGACTTTACGGACGAACTCGGACTTGAGTTTCATCGGGCCGATACCGTCGATCTTGCAATCGATATCGTGGTCGCCGTCGCACAGGCGGATGTTCTTGACCTTGGTGCCGACCTTGACCACCAGGGACGTGCCTTTGACCTTGAGGTCTTTGATGACAGTGATGGTGTCGCCGTCTTGCAGGACGTTGCCTACAGAGTCTTTCTTCACGGTTTCATCGCCGGCTGCTTCGGCCTCGCCATTGGCGGACCACTCATGGGCGCATTCCGGGCAGATCAGCTGGGCGCCGTCTTCGTAGGTGTATTCGGAATTGCATTTCGGGCAGGGTGGCAACGTGCTCACTAAAGCTCCTTGAAAGTCAGGATGGCTAAAAGTCGCACATTATATAAGGTTTATTGCAAGAGAGGGGCGGGGACTCGGTGCAATGTGGGAGCTGGCTTGCCTGCGATAGCGGTAGTGAGTTCACTACAGTCATCGCAGGCGAGCCAGCTCCCACATTATTCAGCGTGGAATCAGTGAGTACGCGCGACCGCAAACTCACTCAACTCAACCAGCGCATCGCGGTATTCGCTGGCAGGCAGGGCATCGAGGCACTTGATGGCGCGGGCCACATAGTCACGCGCCAGTTGCGCGGTGTATTCCAGGGAGCCGGAGGCTTCCACGGCTGCGCGGATGGCTTCCAGGTCTTCGATCCCGCCTTTCTGGATCGCCTTGCGCACCAGGGCAGCCTGTTCCGGCGTGCCTTCGCGCATGGTGTAGATCAGCGGCAGCGTTGGTTTGCCTTCGGCCAGGTCGTCGCCGACGTTCTTGCCCAGAGTCTCGGCGTCGCCCTTATAGTCGAGCAGGTCGTCGACCAGTTGGAACGCCACACCCAGGTGATCGCCAAAGGTGCGCAGGGCTTCGGACTGTTCGACAGTCGCGCCACACAAGGCAGCGGCACTGTGGGTCGAGGCCTCGAAGAGCATCGCGGTTTTGCCGCGAATCACTTCCATGTAGGTTTCTTCGGTGGTGCTGGCGTCGCGGACCTTCGACAGCTGCAACACTTCGCCCTCGGCGATGATGCGCGTGGCTTGTGAAAGAATCTTCATTACCGGCATCGAGCCCAGCTCGACCATCATTTCGAACGAGCGCGAGTACAGGAAATCGCCCACCAGTACGCTGGGGGCGTTGCCCCACATCGCATTGGCCGTCTCGCGACCACGGCGCATGCCGGACATGTCGACCACGTCGTCATGCAGCAAGGTGGCGGTGTGCAAAAATTCGATAGTGGCGGCCAGCAGGCGCAGGTCATCGCCTTCGCGGCCCAGGGCTTTGCCACACAGCAACACTAATAAAGGACGCAGGCGTTTGCCGCCCGCCGACGTAATATAGTCGCCAATTTTGGAGACCAGCGGCACTTTAGACGTCAGCTGCTGCTTGATGATGCCGTCGACGGCGCTAAAATCGTCCGCGACCGCGCGGTAGAAAGCTTGGGGTTGCATCAGCGACAGTCGCTCCAGAAGGGTTGCGCGGCATGCTAGGACTCAGGCCCGGCACTGTCAAGGCGCGATAGACGGCCACTTGCATCACCCATTTACCTTGCGTACAATCGCGCACCCTGAACTTCCTGGGCAGCACCTGCCTTACGCAATTGCATTCGGGACGTCCATCCCATGCAGCCATGCCAGCCAATACCTCTTCTTATAAAGCGCTGGGTGAGCAGGATTATCGGAGAAATACCATGTCGTACGCAGTAATTGTTACTGGTGGCAAGCAATACAAGGTCGCCCCAGGTGAATACCTGAAGATCGAAAAACTGGAAGTCGCTACTGGCGAATCCGTTACCTTTGATCGCGTTCTGTTGGTCGCCAATGGCGATGACGTGAACATCGGCGCTCCAGTTGTTGCTGGCGCTACCGTTGTGGCTGAAGTGATCTCCCAAGGTCGTCACGATAAAGTCCGCATCATCAAGTTCCGTCGTCGTAAGCACCACATGAAGCGTATGGGCCACCGCCAGTGGTACACCGAGATCAAAATCACCGGTATTCAGGCTTAATTTCAGCCTAATTCCTCACTAGGAGAATTGACTCATGGCACACAAAAAAGCTGGTGGTAGTACCCGTAACGGTCGCGACTCAGAAGCCAAACGCCTTGGCGTGAAGATGTATGGCGGCCAGAAAATCATTCCGGGCAACATCATCGTGCGTCAGCGCGGCACCCAATTCCACGCCGGTTACGGTGTTGGCATGGGTAAAGATCACACCCTCTTCGCTAAAATCGAAGGCGTGATCAAGTTTGAAGTAAAAGGCGCGTTCAACCGCCGTTACGTGAGCGTTGTCGCCGCTTAATTGCGCGATCGCTGGAAAAGCCCTGTCTCGCGACGGGGCTTTTTCGTTTGTGGAGTGAGTCTCTTGCAAAGCTGTTTGTAATGAGCTCAAGCGCTGGATAGGCGGTTGTTGTTTGAGGTCGCTGCGCTCATTTTTGCAAGAGTCTTATGTCTTGGTTTCTTAAGCTCGTCCATGCGACGAGAGGCGTTTTGTTATGAAGTTCGTTGATGAAGTTTCCATCCGAGTAAAAGCAGGCGACGGCGGTAACGGTTGCATGAGTTTCCGTCGCGAAAAATTCATCGAGAACGGTGGCCCCAACGGCGGTGACGGCGGTGACGGCGGCTCCATCTACATGATGGCCGACGAAAACCTCAACACCCTGGTCGACTACCGTTACACCCGGCACTTCGATGCCGAGCGTGGCTCCAACGGCGGCAGCACCGACTGCACCGGTAAAAAAGGCGAAGACCTGGTACTGCGCGTACCGGTCGGCACCACGATCATCGATTCCGCTACCCAGGAAGTGATTGGCGACCTGACCAAGGCCGGCCAGAAGCTGATGGTTGTGCAGGGCGGCTGGCACGGTCTGGGTAACACCCGATTCAAGTCCAGTACCAACCGCGCGCCACGCCAGACCACGCCGGGCAAGCCGGGCGAGCAGCGTGACCTGAAGCTGGAAATGAAAGTACTTGCTGACGTTGGCCTGTTGGGCCTGCCGAACGCCGGCAAAAGTACATTCATCCGTTCGGTCTCGGCCGCCAAGCCGAAAGTCGCCGACTACCCGTTCACTACCTTGGTGCCAAACCTGGGCGTGGTCAGCGTCGACCGCTGGAAAAGCTTCGTGATCGCCGACATTCCCGGCCTGATCGAAGGTGCTTCCGACGGTGCAGGCCTGGGGATTCGCTTCCTCAAGCACTTGTCGCGTACCCGTTTGCTGCTGCACCTCGTCGACATGGCGCCGCTGGATGACACCAGTGCAGCGGACGCTGCCGAAGTGATCGTCAGCGAGCTGACCAAGTTCAGCCCGGCCCTGGCCGAGCGTGATCGCTGGTTGGTGCTGAACAAGTGCGACCAGATCCTCGAAGAAGAGCACGAAGAACGCGTCAAGGAAATCGTCGACCGCCTGGAGTGGGAAGGTCCGGTCTACGTGATCTCGGCCATCGCCAAAGAAGGCACCGAGCGCCTGACCCGCGACATCATGCGCTACCTCGAAGACCGCGCCGACCGCCTGGCCGCTGACCCGGTATTCAAGGCAGAACTGGCCGAACTCGATCAGCAGATCGAAGACGAAGCCCGCGCCCAGCTGCAAGCCCTGGACGACCAGCGTGCCCTGCGTCGCAGCGGCGTGAAGTCTGTCCATGACATCGGCGACGATGATTGGGACGAAGAAGACGTGGATGATGAAGACGGTCCGGAAATCATTTACGTGCGCGACTGATCGGTTGCGATAAACTTAAACGCCGCTCTCTGGAGCGGCGTTTTGGTATCTGGATATACGTAGTCACTAATAACGTTATGGGCGGCGCTGGGTCGCGCTGCCCTCAATCTAAGGTTGAAGATGATGCGGAGCAAAGTGACAGGTGCGCAGCGCTGGGTCGTGAAGATCGGCAGTGCGCTGCTGACGGCGGACGGCAAAGGTCTGGATCGCGCAGCCATGAGCGTGTGGGTCGAGCAGATGGTGGCCTTGCATGAGGCCGGTGTCGAGTTGGTGCTGGTGTCGTCCGGGGCAGTTGCCGCCGGGATGAGCCGCCTCGGCTGGACCGCGCGACCCAGCGCGATGCACGAACTGCAAGCCGCCGCCGCCATCGGCCAGATGGGCCTGGTGCAAGCCTGGGAATCCAGCTTTGCCGAGCACGGCCGCCATACGGCGCAGATCCTGCTGACCCACGACGACCTGTCCGACCGCAAGCGCTACCTCAACGCCCGCAGCACCTTGCGCGCGTTGGTCGAGCTCAAGGTTATCCCGGTGATCAACGAAAATGACACGGTGGTCACCGACGAAATCCGCTTCGGCGACAACGACACCCTGGCTGCGCTGGTGGCCAACCTGGTGGAAGCCGACCTGCTGGTGATTCTGACCGACCGCGACGGCATGTTCGACGCCGACCCACGCAACAACCCCGACGCCCAGCTGATCTACGAAGCGCGCGCCGATGACCCGGCGCTGGATGCCGTGGCCGGCAGCGTTGGCGGCGCCCTGGGGCGTGGCGGCATGCAGACCAAGCTGCGCGCCGCGCGCCTGGCTGCGCGTTCCGGCGCGCACACCATCATCGTCGGTGGGCGCCTGGAGCGTGTGCTGGATCGCCTTAAGGCGGGTGAGCGTATCGGTACGCTGCTGTCGCCGGAACGCGGCATGCTCGCGGCGCGCAAGCAGTGGCTGGCCGGGCATCTGCAAACCCGCGGCACATTGGTGTTGGACGATGGCGCCGTGTCGGCGTTGTCCCAAGGTAACAAGAGCTTGCTGCCGGTCGGCGTCAAGTTGGTGCAGGGCAGCTTCCGCCGTGGTGAGATGGTGGTGTGTGTGGCGCCCGACGGTCGTGAGATCGCCCGTGGCCTGGCCAACTACAGCGCGCTTGAAGCACAGAAAATCATTGGACAATCGTCTGACGCGATTGTCGGACTATTAGGTTACATGGCTGAACCGGAACTGGTTCACCGCGATAACCTGATCCTGGTCTAAACAAAGGAATACACGATGCGCGTCATAAAAGGTTTACTCGGCCTGTTGCTGGCCCTGCCACTGCTGGCCTCGGCCGAAGAGATTGGCCAGGTGTCGACGGTGTTCAAATTTGTCGGCCCCAACGACCGAATCGTGGTCGAGGCGTTTGATGACCCCAAGGTCGACGGCGTGACCTGCTACCTGTCACGCGCCAAGACGGGCGGCGTGAAAGGCGGGCTGGGCCTGGCCGAAGATCGCGCCGAGGCCTCGATTGCCTGCCGTCAGGTCGGCCCGATCCATTTCAAAGGCGAGCTCAAGGACGGCGACGAAGTGTTCAAGGAGCGCACCTCGCTGGTGTTCAAGACCATGCAGGTGGTGCGTTTTCTCGACAAGAAGCGCAATACCCTGGTTTACCTGGTCTACAGCGACCGCTTGATCGAAGGCAGCCCGCAAAACGCGGTTACCGCGATTCCGATTTTGCCTTGGCCGACCGCTCAGTAGTCTGCAGGCGAGTTTTGTAATCGGCGTCTATGATTGCAGGCTTGCGGTCTGTAATCTCGAACGGTCGCAATGCGAAGAACATGGGATATCTGGAGTTCGTCATGAGTGCTTTCCACGACCTGAAACTCAAAGCTTTGGACGGACAAGAGCTGCCGCTGGCGCCCTTCAAGGGGCAAGTGGTGCTGGTGGTCAACGTGGCCTCCAAATGTGGCTTGACCCCGCAATACGCGGCGTTGGAAAACCTCTACCAGCAATACAAGGGCCAGGGTTTTACCGTGCTGGGGCTGCCGTGCAACCAGTTTGCGGGTCAGGAGCCGGGCACCGAAGAAGAAATCCAGCAATTCTGCAGCCTGAACTATGGCGTAACGTTCCCGTTGGGCAGCAAGCTCGACGTTAACGGCCACGATCGTCATCAGTTGTATCGTTTGCTGGCGGGCGAGGGCGCGGAATTTCCGGGGGATATCACCTGGAATTTCGAGAAATTCCTGCTCGGCAAAGATGGCCGCGTGCTGGCGCGATTCTCCCCACGTACCGCACCAGATGATCTGACGATTATCCAGGCCATTGAAAAAGCCCTGAGCTGAATTGGCCCCCTGTGGCGAGGGAGCTTGCTTGCGCTGGGCTGCGCAGCAGTCCCAAGTCCCTCGCGACTACTACCCCTTAATCACCCAGATCAATAGTGCTACTCAGGACTTCGCACTGACAATATTATCCACATCATAAATCCCTCTGATGTGGAGTGCTCCCATGCCTGTCCAAGCCTTGTTCAAACCCTTCCAGCTCGGCGCACTGCAGCTTTCGACCCGCGTGGTCATGGCGCCGATGACTCGTTCGTTCTCACCGGGTGGCGTACCCAATTCCAAAGTCATCGAGTACTACCGTCGACGCGCCGCTGCCGGCGTGGGCCTGATCATCACCGAAGGCACCGTGGTAGGCCATCAAGCCTCCAATGGCTACCCGAACGTCCCGCATTTTTACGGTGAGGCCGCGCTGGCCGGCTGGAAGAAAGTGGTCGACGCCGTGCACGCAGAGGGCGGCAAGATTGTCCCGCAACTGTGGCACGTGGGCAGCGTGCGCCGTATCGGCACTGAGCCTGACGCCAGCGTTCCGGCCTACGGCCCTATGGAGAAACTCAAGGATGGCAAGGTGGTCGTGCACGGCATGACCACCCAAGACATCCAGGATGTGATCAACGCCTTCGCCCAAGCCGCCAAGGATGCCCAGAGCATCGGCATGGACGGCGTGGAAATCCACGGCGCTCACGGTTACCTGGTCGACCAGTTTTTCTGGGAAGGCACCAACCAGCGCACCGACGAATACGGTGGCAGCCTGGCCAACCGTTCGCGGTTTGCCATCGAGCTGATCCAGGCCACTCGCGCCGCCGTAGGCCCGGACTTCCCGATCATCCTGCGTTTCTCGCAGTGGAAGCAGCAGGACTACACCGCACGCCTGGTGCAAACCCCGGAAGCCTTGGGCGAATTCCTCAAGCCGTTGTCCGACGCTGGCGTGGATATTTTCCACTGCTCCACTCGCCGTTTCTGGGAGCCGGAGTTCGAAGGCTCCGACCTCAACCTGGCCGGCTGGACCCGCCAGCTCACCGGCAAGCCGACCATCACCGTCGGCAGCGTCGGCCTGGACGGCGAGTTCCTGCAATTTATGGTCAACACTGACAAGGTCGCACAACCGGCCAGCCTGGAAAAACTGCTGGAGCGCCTGAACAACGACGAGTTCGACCTGGTTGCCGTAGGCCGTGCGCTGCTGGTGGACCCGGATTGGGCGCTGAAGGTGCGCGAAGGTCGCGAGGGCGACATCCTGCCGTTCAGTCGTGAGGCGTTGACGACCCTGGTGTAAGGGGCGAAAGGGCGGGCACTGGGTGGCCGTCCTTGCACACCCCGCGTAACTGCCGTTCAAACTGCTCGATAATCGCCGGCCAGCCCTGGCGGCTCGCGTGTTGGCGGGCATTGAGGCGCATACGGCGCAAACTTTCTGCATCTTCCAGCAGCCAATTGGCAGCGTCGCAAAACGCCTCTTCATCGCCCGGCATCGCCAGCACGCCGTTGTAACCATGGCGAATGTGCTGGGTCGCGGCCGCCTGGTCGTAGGCCACCACCCCCAATCCCGAGGCCATGGCTTCCAGCACCACATTGCCGAAGGTTTCGGTCAGGCTGGGGAACAGGAACACGTCGCCAGACGCGTAATGCCGGGCCAGTTCTTCGCCGCGCAAGGTGCCGCAGAATATCGCCTCGGGCAGTTCCTTTTCCAGCATCGCCCGTTGTGGGCCGTCGCCGACGATGATCAGCTTCATCTGGCGCAGTGGATAGGTGTCTTGCAAGGTCTCGAAACAGCGCTTGAGCAGCCCCAGGTTCTTCTCCTGCGCCAGTCGGCCGACATGCAGCACGGCGATTTGCTCACTGTTCAGCGCCCAGCTTTCACGCAGTGCGTTGTCGCGTTTGGCAGGGTGAAACAACTGGCTGTCGACCCCACGCGCCAGCATCCCCAAGCGCTCGAATTGCCGACGTTCCAACTCCAGGCGTTGGCTGGTGCTGGGGACCAACGTCAATGTCGAGCGGTTATGAAACCAGCGCAGGTAGTGCGTGACCATGCGGCTGAGCAGGCTCAGACCGTATTGGTTCGAGTACTGCTGGAAGTTGGTGTGGAAGCCACTGACCACGCTGATCCCCAGGCGCCGCGCCGCACGCAACGCCGACAGGCCCAGCGGCCCTTCGGTGGCGATGTACAGCACGTCGGGGCGCTGGCGGGTCCAGCGCCGTAGCAACTTGTGCATCGACGACTGGCCCCACTGCAGGCCCGGGTAGCCCGGCAGCGGCCAGCCACGGCACAGTAATAAGGCGTCGTCGCTGGGGCGGCTTTGATCGCTGCCCTGGCGTGGGCGCACCAACTCGACCTGATGGCCGCGCGCGCGCAAACCCTCACACAGGCGGCCAAGGGTATTGGCCACCCCGTTGATCTCTGGCGGGAAGGTTTCGGTAATCAAAGTGATGTGAAGCGAGGCTGTCGTCATGACCCACAGTGTCACCGTGGGCCATGTCGTCATTGTGTCATCGGCATGATGGATTTATGACTTGGTCAGTTTCTGCGTCGCCATGGCCTCGGCGCCTTGTTCGCGCACCCAGAATAACGTAGCCCCGGCCACCGCTGCGGGCATCATCAACAGGTTGACCACTGGCACCAGCAACACCAGGTAAACAATCCCACCGAAGCTCATGCTCTGCCAGCGCTTCTGGCGCAGCCAGGCGAGCATTTCGTTCCAGCCCAGCTTGTGGTTGTCGGCCGGGTAGTCGATGTACTGGATCGCCATCATCCACACGCCGAACAGCAGCCATAGCGGCGCGGCGACCAGGTTGACCACCGGAATGAACGACAGGATAAACAGGCCAATGGCGCGGGGCAGGAAGTAGCCCAGCTTGCGCATTTCCCGCGCCAGTGTGCGCGGCACCATCGCCACCAATTCACCCCAGCTGAACGGCGGGAAGTCGTCGGTGCCACGCACCACCACTTCGACTTTTTCCGCGAGAAAGCCGTTGAACGGCGCGGCGATGATATTCGCCAGCATGGTGAAAGTGAAAAACACCATCAGCACCACCAGCACCACGAACAGTGGCCACAGGATGTAGCTGAGAAAACTCAGCCAGCCCGGCAGCGTTGGCATCAAGGTGTCGACCCACAGGCTGAACTGATGGCCGGCGAAGTAGATCAAACCGACGAACAGCACCAGGTTGATTGCCAGTGGCAACAGCACAAACAGGCGCAGGCCTGGGCTGAGCACCAGCTTGAGGCCTTCACGCAGGTATTGCGGGCCGGAAAGAGCAGGGGCGGGCATGGAGAACTCCGAGCAAAAAGGGCGAACGCGCCGACCTTACCGACTTTGCATTCAGTGCGGAAGCGGCGACATCTATGGTAACAATGGCGTCGATTAATCGGGTGGACTGCATAGAGACCACCTATGAGCTGGATTGTTATTCCGTATTTCCTTAATCTTGCCCCCCTCGATACGCTGCACCCATTATTTTTCAGGGCCTGCGAGTTCAAGCACTTCCCCAAGTGCTTCGCGGTCCTTTTTTATTCCAGCCGTCCTGTGTTGTCCGGGCGGTCGATAGGAGTGAGTCATGTCTGATACCCGTCATTCGCGAGTGATTATTCTCGGTTCCGGCCCTGCCGGTTACAGCGCTGCCGTCTACGCTGCGCGGGCCAACCTCAAGCCGCTGTTGATCACCGGCATGCAGGCGGGCGGTCAGTTGACCACCACCACTGAAGTCGACAACTGGCCGGGCGATGTCCACGGCCTGACCGGCCCGGTGCTGATGGAGCGTATGAAAGAACACGCCGAGCGCTTTGAAACCGAGATCGTCTTTGACCACATCAACAAAGTCGACTTCTCGAAAAAGCCTTACAGCCTGACCGGCGACAGCGGCGTCTACACCTGTGACGCACTGATCATCGCCACCGGCGCCAGCGCCCGTTACCTGGGCCTGCCGTCGGAAGAAGCGTTCATGGGCAAGGGCGTTTCCGCCTGCGCGACCTGCGACGGTTTCTTCTATCGCAATAAGCCGGTCGCCGTGGTCGGTGGCGGCAACACTGCCGTGGAAGAAGCGCTGTACCTGGCCAACATCGCCAGCACCGTGACCCTGGTTCACCGCCGCGAGACCTTCCGCGCCGAGAAGATCCTGATCGACAAGCTGCACGCCCGTGTCGCTGAAGGCAAGATCATCCTCAAGCTCAACGCCACCCTCGACGAAGTCCTGGGCGACAACATGGGCGTGACCGGTGCTCGCCTGAAAAACAACGACGGCAGCTTCGACGAGCTGAAAGTCGACGGCGTGTTCATCGCCATCGGCCACACCCCGAACACCTCGCTGTTCGAAGGCGTGCTGGAAGCCAAAGACGGCTACCTGGTGGTGCAAGGCGGCCGTGAAGGCAACGCCACCGCGACCAACATCGAAGGCATCTTTGCCGCCGGTGACGTCGCAGACCACGTCTACCGCCAGGCCATCACCTCGGCCGGCGCCGGTTGCATGGCGGCCCTGGATGCCGAGCGTTACCTCGACGGTTTGAAGGACGCTTCGTTCTAAACCCGTTGAAATGAAAAAACCGGCTGAGGCCGGTTTTTTTATGCGCTGGGGTTAATCAGCGCCACAATTGCGATGTGTTAACCCAATCACTGTGGGAGCTGGCTTGCCTGCGATAGCGATGTGTCAGTCACCACCGTCATCGCGGGCAAGCCCGGCTCCCACATTAACCGGGTTATCACATTGAATCAGCGGCGGGTCAGAGGCTGCTGACTGAATCTCACACCGGCCAATCCATGTTGGATCAACGCCCGAATATTGCCATGGTCACTGCCCTCAGGCGTTGCCACCACCGAGCGATAATGCTCACCAAACGCCAGCAGCGCTTCCTGGTCGCTCAGACCTTCCAGCAGCGCGAGGCCCAGGGTCTTGCACGAACCTTCGTTCTGCCCGGCGGCGTTCTCCACGCTGCCATTGGTAAAGGCTTGCGGCTGGTAGTCGTAACCGGCAGCAACAAAGGCCAAGGTGTCGGCAAACACGTGTTCGCCGCTGTTGAGGCTGGTGCGCAGGGTGTTCAGGTCAGTCATGGGTTTTTCCTTTGGCAAACGCCGCCTGTTGGTCGGCGCTGGCTTCTTTCTGGTATTGGGCTTTCCACTCGGCGTACGGCATGCCGTACACCACTTCACGGGCGTCATCGAGGCTCAGCTCGATGTGGCGCTCGTCGGCCTCGGCCTTGTACCACTTCGACAAGCAGTTACGGCAGAAGCCCGAGAGGTTCATCAGGTCGATGTTCTGCACATCCTTGCGGCTGTCCAGGTGGGCCACCAGCCGGCGGAAGGCGGCGGCTTCAAGTTCGAGGCGTTGTTGATCGTTCATAGGGCTCACGCAGATTCAGGGTTAGCGGCTGGCCGCCAGGGTAATGGAAACCGAGTCGGCAAAGCGCAGCGCATGGGGCTTGTCCACTTCGACTTCGGCGTACAGCACCGACTCGTTGCTCATCACCAGGTCCAGCAGTTCCTGGGTCAGGCGCTCCAGCAGGGCGAAGCGGTTGCCTTCGACGTGGGCGATGATGGCCTTGGTGATGGTGCGGTAGTTCAGCGCGTGGTCGATGTCGTTATCGCGCACCGCATCCTGAGCGGCATACAGGATGGTCAGGTTGATCAGCACGTCCTGCTTGTTGAGGATCTCGTCCTCGTTGATGCCAATAAAGGTGCGCAGGCACAGGTCCTTGACCCGGATGCGCGCCATGCCTGGTTGAAGTTGTGGCATTGCTACTTGTTCCGTCCAATCAGTTGCAGGAACTCCATGCGCGTGGTGTTCGACTCGCGGAAGGCGCCGAGCATCACCGAGGTGTTCATGGTTGAATTCTGTTTTTCCACACCGCGCATCATCATGCACATGTGCTTGGCTTCGATCACCACCGCCACGCCGGCGGCCTGGGTGACTTGCTGGATAGCATCGGCGATTTGCCGCGTGAGATTTTCCTGAATCTGCAGGCGCCGCGCATACATGTCCACAATGCGCGCCAGCTTCGACAGGCCCAGCACCTTGCCGGTCGGAATATAGGCCACATGGGCCTTGCCGATAAACGGCAGCAGGTGGTGCTCGCACAGCGAATACAGCTCAATGTCCTTGAGGATCACCATCTCGTCGTTGTCGGAGGCGAACAGCGCGCCGTTGACGATTTCGTCCAGGTTCTGCTCATAGCCGTGACACAGGTACTGCATGGCCTTGGCGGCGCGCTTGGGGGTGTCGAGCAAGCCTTCGCGTTCCGGGTCTTCGCCCAGGCCTTTGAGGATCTCGCGGTAGTGTTGGGGCAGGGACAAGGTCATACAACATCCTCACAAACGGCTTACTTGATATGCCGCCCGCCGTTGACGGTCAGGGTGGTTCCGGTGACATAAGGGTTGTCCAGCAGGTAACGCACGCTCTGGTAGATCACCTCGGGCCCGGGCTCGATGCCCAGTGCGGACTTGGCCAGGACCTTGGCGCGATAAGCCGCGTCGTCGCCCTCGTTGAACATCACCATGGCCGGCGCAATACCGTTGACCTTGATCAGCGGCGCGAACTGCGCGGCAAACGACAGCGTGAGGCTGTCGAGCCCGGCTTTGGTGGCGCAATAGGCAATGTGCTGGCGGCTGCCCTTGCGCACCACGTCGTCGCTGATATGCACGATATCGGCAGGTGTCGAGCGTTGCAGCAAAGGTGAACAATGCAGGTTGATCAGGTACGGCGCAAGCATGTGCACGCTGAACATGTCGGTAAACGCGCGGCTTTCATCGCCGAGTGTTTCTGCGACCCATGCCGAGGCGTTGTGGATGATCGCACGCAGGCTGTCGGTGTGGGTTTTCAGCTCGGCGATGAAGGCCAGAATCCCGGCCTCGCTGGAAAAGTCGGCAAACACGCCGATCGCGCCACGATCACGCAGTCTGTCAACGCCCGGGCGTTTGCTGCGGTAGCTGAAAATTACCGAATGGCCCTCGTCCAACAGGCGCTCGGCGCAGTGCAGGCCGACACGCTGGCCGGCACCGGTGATCAGGATCGGGGCGTCTGTTGCAGTCATGGGAGGCTCAAGTCGCTGGCAGGTTGAAACTATACCAGCGACCGGGCGCCCCTGTACTCAAGCGGCGGCTTCGGTGACCTTGCGCGGTGGCGGGGCGGGGTGCAGCCAGCTCGCCAGCAGGTGCGTCGACAGCGGGATGAACCAGTAAACCATCAGCGGCGTGAGCGCCATGGTGCTGACCAGCACGCGCGGGGCCAGGGCCAGCTCACTGAGCAGCGGCCCAAGGACGAAGTTGAACAGCAGCGACACCGGGAAAAACGCCAACCAGATTGCCACGGCCTGTTTCCAGCGCGGCGGCCGTGCACCCACGGCGCCGAACCAGCCATCGATACCGCTCACGCGATGCTCGGACGGGTCTGCAAACAGCTCGCTGCCCCGGCTTAGCCAGGCGCTGCGCGAGGCAGAGAACTCCCAGGCATGCAGGGTTTTTTCGTCGGCAAAGCGGAAGATGATCTGGAATTCATCGTCATTGGGCGGCGGTGCAAGCACGCCGGAACCCAGGTAACCGGGAAAGTCAGTGGCCAGTTGCTCGCCTTCGCGCAGCCAGGCCATCAGGTCTTCATAGCGCCCTTTGGCCACGCGGCGCGCAACCATCAGGGTGACGGGAGAGGTAGACATTGTGTATCTCCAAATGTACGGGTGCGCCGAACCGGGTAGGTGGCACACGAACGAGGCTGCGGGGTGGTGCAGCGACGTAGAAAAAACAGGCAAGGATTATTCCTGTTTTGTAAAAATACGCCAGTGACATTGGTCTGACAGAGCAGGCCTTGAAAAGGACAAGTCTAAAAGCGTTAAATGGGATCCAAATCCACACGGATGTTTCCGGCCGCTGATGTCTGAGATTACTGCTCCTACTCGTGAAATCACCCACCGCAACCTCGCTGATTCCGATGAGCTGTTGCCGATCCGTGAAGTCTCGAGATTGACAGGTGTCAACCCGGTCACCTTGCGCGCCTGGGAACGTCGCTATGGGCTGATTCAGCCCACGCGCACCGAAAGCGGGCACCGCCTCTACTCCAAAGCCGATATTGAAACAATCGAGCGTATTCTCGATTGGATCGGACGGGGTGTGGCCGTCAGCAAGGTCGGCAAGATTCTCGCTCGTGACGATCAGCAGGCAGCAGCCGTGCGCGCTGAACGAGACACCGGCGAGGACGCGCAGTGGCCGCAATGGCAAGCGCGGTTGAAGCTGGCCGTCAGCGCTTTCGATGATCGAACGCTTGAACATGTGTACGGCCAGATTTTTTCGATGTACCCGCTCAGTGTGGCGTTTCAAGACATCCTCATGCCGCTCTGGAATGAGCTGCACCGCCATCAGGGCCGTTTCGGCCAGGCCAGCGAGTGGTTGTTCTTCGATGCGTTTCTGCGCGGGCACGCCAGGCAACGTCTGCAGCACGCCTGCGCCGCACCGGTGCTGCGGGTCGTGCTGGCTGCAATGCCCGGTGAATGCCGTCAATTGGAATTGCTGGTGGCGGCGCTGTTGATCAGTCGGGATGACTTGGCCGTGAGGGTGCTGGAGATGGGCCAGCCATTGGATGAGTTGACCCTGGTCTGTGAAAAGACCCGGCCCCAGGCGCTGATCGTGTTCTCCAACCACTCACAAACTCAGGACCTGCAAGGGCGCCTGAGCCGCTTGGCGTTGACCCTGGATTGCCCGCTGTTCCTTGCCGGTGCCGCGTCGGACATGGCCCAGGATGAACTGGCGGGGTCTTCCATCGGCTGTCTGGGCAGTGAAGGACGCCTGATGCAACGGCGCTTGCAGCAGTTTCTCAGTGGGCAGTTGGATACCTGAAATCAGGCGTGTACGTGCGGGTGAACCAGACGGTGCTGGTGCAGAATGAACTGGCGCAGGCGCTCGATTTCATCGGCATCACTCTGGCTCAGGCGGTAAGCGAACAAGCCGCGGGCGGTTTCGCGCTCCAGCGAGCCGCGCAGCGCAATGCGCTCGTAACCGGACGGGCTGAACCACAGGGAAAAGGTTTTCGGCGGTTTGACCCGGCCGCGAATTTCCACCAGCACGCCCTTGAATGACACTTCATGCACCCAAAGAGCGCCCGGGTTGCCCCTGACGTTCTCCAGCGCCACTGGCGTTTCAAGCGCCAGCCGCCAAGGCCGAATCATCGGGCCGTCTTCAAAAATGCTTGGCACGCCCAAGCGCAAATGCACAGCATGAAACTCGTCTTCCACCAGATGCAGCGGAAAGGTGAGTTGCTGATTGTCGAACTGCGCCTGGATGGTGACGTGGTCGTGAGCGGCCAGCCGCGTGAGCAAATCACGAATCTGCGCACCGCCATTGACGGTCAGGCTCGACCACGCATCCCGCAGGTTGAGCTGCGGGTTGTGCTGCATGTCCTGGATAAAATCCAGTTCGTCCTGCGTCAATAGAGCGTCGCGGTGCATTGATGTAGCTCAACGATGAGACATTAAAAAGCCATTATCGCCCTAAAGGCCGCATTTTTTACACTTAGTTATTTCCGCTCGTCGTTTTGAGCGCCGCCAATTGCGCTTTAAGTTGCGCCACTTGCGCTTCCAGCTGGGTGACACGCTGCTGCGCTTTGACCTGGACGGTGACATCTTTTTGCACGCCAACATAATACGTCTGCTTGTCGGCCTCGTTATAAACCGCCGAAAGCGACAGTTCGTTCCAGAACAGCGTACCGTCCTTGCGATAGTTGCGCAGGATTTCCCGGCACGAGGCGCCACTGTCGAGCGCCTCACGAATCGCTATCAGTGCCGGCTGGTCACGGTCGCCTGCCTGCAGGAAGCGGCAGTCCTGATAGAGGATTTCGTCGAGGGTGTAGCCGGTCTGCCGTTCGAAGGCAGGGTTGACGTAGATCAGCGGTTTGTCTTTGCCTTCTCGTTCGGCGACGACGATGCCGTCGTTGGAGGCATTGATGACCATCTGCATCAGCTTGGCGTTGATCATTATCGAGCGGTCCATGGCCGGGTATGGAAATTTGGAGTGAGGGCGAGCGTTGAATGTTGCACGGTGTGCGCTGAAAAATTTGCGTCAGCTGCTAATATCCCACGCTTTCGCTCAACCACAGGATCAGATTGATGAAAGTCGCCATCCTTTCCGGCTCGGTCTACGGCACGGCTGAAGAAGTTGCCCGTCACGCCGCCGGCCTCCTCAATGCGGCCGGTTTTGAAGCCTGGCACAACCCTCGCGCGACCCTGGCCGACGTGCAGGCCTTCGCCCCCGAGGCCTTTCTGGCGGTGACCTCCACCACCGGCATGGGCGAACTTCCCGACAACCTGCAACCCCTGTACTCGACCATCCGCGACCAATTGCCCGCCGCCTGGCGCGGCCTGCCCGGTGCCGTGATCGGCCTGGGCGACGCCAGCTACGGCGACACTTTCTGTGGCGGTGGCGAGCAAATGCGCGAGCTGTTCGCCGAATTGGGCGTACACGAAGTGCTGCCGATGCTGCGCCTGGACGCCAGCGAAAGCGTCACCCCGGAAGCCGACGCCGAGCCGTGGCTGGCCGAGCTGGTCACTGCACTGCGCGGTTGACCGGAAACTCACGCAGCAACGCCAGCCAGGCCTGGGCGGCCTTGGACAGATAGGCGCCTTCACGCCAGATAAAGGCAATGTCCCAGCGCAGGTAGTCGGGCGCCTTGAGTGTGAGGCGTACCACGCCCGGTCGCACCAGCCCACGGGCGACCACGCTGGGCAAAAGCACCACGCCTTGGCCGGCGGCGACCAGGGCGACCAGAAAATCCGCCTGGCCGCTGCGGCCAATTTCCTTCGGCGTAAAGCCCAATTGCTGACAGGCCTGCATCAAACGGTCGTTGAGGACAAAACTGCGCTGGTACATCAGGAACGGTGTGTCCGCCAATTCCTCCAGGCGCACATGGGCGTTTTCGGCCAATGGATGATCCATCGGCAGCAAGGCGTCCAGTGGCTCATCGCAAAACGGTTGCCAGGCGAAGGCCGGATCACTGGGCATCAAGGTGCCGCCCACGTCCAACTCTCCACTGAGAATCGCCTGCTCGATCGTCCGGCTGCCGCCTTCGAGCAGTTGAATGGTGACCTTGGGATAACGCTTGCGGTATTCGGCAAACAGCCCGGCAAACAATGTATCGCCTGCCAACAGCGGCAGACCCAGGCGCAGTTCGCCGCGGGCCAGTTGCTGCATATCATCCAGCTCGCTGAGCAACTCGGTCTGCAGGCGCAACATGGCCTCGGCGCGCTGCAAGACCACCTCGCCAGCGGCCGTCAGGCGAATGTGCGAGCCCGTGCGTTCCAGCAGCGGTGTGCCCAGGCTTTGCTCCAGCTGCGCCACCTGCTTGCTGACGGCCGATTGGCTGATGTGCAAGGTTTTACCGGCCTGGGTAAAGCCGCCGCGGTGAATCACTTCGACAAAACTGCGCAGCTGTTTGAATTCCATCGCTTCGATTCCAGTTTGGAATAGTTGGCAGTCTAACAATTCGCTGTGGGGATGGGGGCGGTCTCTTTAAAATGGGTTGCCTGCGAGGACCCAAAGCTCATGAAACGTTTCACCTTCAAACACCTTGGCCGTCTGCTGACGGAGTTGGTCGTACTGCTGGCTATCTACCTGCTCGGCACTCAACTGTCGGTGTGGTTTGGGTGGCCGATTCCCGGCGGCGTGGTCGGCCTGGGCCTGTTGCTGGCGACCTTCGCCAGTGGCCTGGTCAAGCCGGCGACCCTGCAATTGGGCGCCGGTGTATTGATGGCAGAAATGCTGCTGTTCTTTATCCCGGCGCTGATGAGCCTGCTCGATTACGGCGGCCTGGTGCGCAATGACGGCTGGCGCATCCTGCTGGTGATCGGCTTCAGCACGCTGTCGGTGATGCTGGTGACGGCGTTCACCGTCGAGATGGTCTGCCGCTGGAGCATGCGCCGTGAAGCTTGAACTGATGCCAGTGTTCTGGCTCGCCCTGACCCTGGGCGCCTACATCTTCAGTCGCTGGATTTATCGTCGCACCGGCCGCTATCTGCTATCGCCGTTGATCCTGGTGCCCGCGCTATTGCTGGCGGTGGCCGTGCCGATGAAAACCGCCTACGCCGAATACGCCACCGACACCCATTGGCTGATGCTGGTGCTGGGGCCGGTGACCGTGGCGTTTGCCGTGCCGATCTGGCAGCAGCGCCGCCTGTTGGCGCGGCATTGGTCGGCGTTGCTGCTGGGGATGGTCGCGGGCAGCGCGGCCTCTATCGGCACCTCGTTCGGGTTGGCCAAGGCGCTGGCGTTAAACAGTTCGGTGACGATGTCGTTGTTGCCGCGTTCGATCACCACGCCGTTTGCCATGCCGGTGTCCTCTGACCTCGGTGGCGTACCGGAACTCACCGCCGTGTTTGTGATGTTCACCGGCGTGTTCGGCGCCATGCTCGGCGGCGTGCTGCTTAAATGGTTGCCGCTGCGTACGCCCTTGGCGCGTGGTGCATTGTTTGGTGTGGGCGCCCATGGCGCGGGTGTCAGCCGCGCGCGGGAAGTGGGCGGCGAAGAAGGCTCGGTGGCGGGGCTGGTGATGGTGCTGACGGGCTTGCTCAACCTGTTCGCCGTGCCTTTATTGGCGGCGCTTCTCTGACGCCGCATGGACTATTCTCTTGGGTGACTCGCTCAGTCATCAAGCTGGCTGCGAAGGCAACTCCTTCCGCTACGTCGTCTGACTAGACTGGCCCCTCACTCAAAAAATAATAAAAAAATGTGCCAAGGAGGTCGTTACCGTGAGCCTAGCCCCCGTTCTATCGCCACAGAATGTCAAAGACCAGGTCAGCGCTGCCGAATGGCAAACCCGTGTCGACCTGGCGGCCTGCTATCGCCTGGTGGCACTGCATGGCTGGGATGACCTGATCTTCACGCATATTTCCGCCAAGGTGCCGGGCACCGATGACTTTCTGATCAACCCCTACGGGCTGATGTTCCACGAAATCACTGCCTCAAGCCTGGTCAAGATTGATCAGGCCGGCAACAAGCTGATGGACAGCCCCTACGAGATCAACCCGGCGGGCTACACGATTCACAGTGCCATCCATGAAGTGCGCCACGATGTGGCGTGCGTGATACACACCCACACACCTTCGGGTGTGGCCGTCTCCGCCCAGAAGCAGGGCGTGCTGCCGATCAGCCAGCAATCGTTGTTCGTGCTTGCCAGCCTGGCCTATCACGCCTACGAAGGCGTGGCGCTGAACCCTGAAGAAAAAGCGCGCCTGCAGGCAGACCTGGGCGACAACAATTTCCTGATGCTGCACAACCATGGCCTGCTGACCTGCGGCGGCACCATCGCCGACACGTTCCTCATGATGTTCACCTTCCAGCGCGCCTGCGATATCCAGGTGCTGGCGCAAAACGGCGCGGCCGAATTGATTAACATCGAGCCGCAGATTCTTGCGGGCGCCAAGGCCATGGTGGCGGCTGTCACAAAGAGTGCTCAAGGTATGGGGGGCGCGCTGGCCTGGCCGGCGCTGCTGCGTAAATTGGACCTGCAAGATCCCGGGTATAAAAGCTGATGCCACTCGCCGAAATCCCGCTCAGAGCCTGGCGCAAACGTAGCCAGGAATTCATCTTCCGTGGCCGTAAGATCCGTTACTGGGTGGCCGGGCAGGGCGAACCGCTGCTGTTGATTCATGGTTTCCCCACCGCCAGCTGGGACTGGCACTACCTGTGGCAGCCGCTGGCCCAGCGCAACCTGGTGATCGCGTGCGACATGCTGGGGTTCGGCGAATCGGCCAAGCCGGTGGACCACGATTATTGCCTGCTGGAACAAGCCGATCTGCAACAGGCGTTGCTCGACTACCTGCGCGTGGAGCAGCCGGTGCACGTGTTGGCCCACGACTACGGCGACAGCGTCGCCCAGGAACTGCTCGCCCGCCATTACGAAGGCCGGTTTCAGATGGCCAGCTGCGTGTTCCTCAATGGCGGGCTATTTCCGGAAACCCATCGCCCGGCGCTGGTGCAGAAGCTACTGCTCAGCCCGCTCGGCTGGATGATCGGCCGCGCGTTTGGGCGCAATGCCTTGTCGAACAGTTTCAGCCAGATTTTCGGCCCGACTACGCGGCCCAGTGAAAGCGCGCTGGATGATTTCTGGAGCCTGATCAATTGCAATGACGGTACGCGCATCCTGCACAAACTGATCGCCTACATTCCCCAGCGCCGTCGATTGCGGGAGCGCTGGGTGGATGCGATGCAGCGTGGCGAAGTGCCGTTGTGTGTGATCGATGGCGAAGTCGACCCGATCTCCGGCGCGCACATGGTGGAGCGTTATCACCAATTGGTGCCGCACGCTGACACGGTGTTGCTGGCCAATATCGGCCATTACCCGCAGATTGAAGCGCCGGTGCTGGTGCTCAAGCATTACCTGGCGTTTCGCGAGCGGATCGGCCAGCCGGCCACGCGCGTGGCCTATTCCTGAGCTGCTCATGGGGCTTCCTGTGGCAAGCGGGTCTGTTGTGGCTAGCGGGCTCGCCACTGAGAAGGTGGTGGATCATCCCGCTGCCTTATCGCGCACCATTCAGCCTCGGCCGACTTTATTGTGACCAGAGGCTGTGTGCCTGACACTCAAGCCATTCCCATTGTGGCCAGCGGAGTTCGGTATGAGTGAGTCAGTGCAGTTCCAGGATAAGGTCGTGATCGTCACCGGTGCCGGCGGTGGGTTGGGTCGGGCGCATGCGCTGCTGTTCGCCAGGCACGGTGCCAAAGTGCTGGTCAATGACCTCGGCGGTTCTACCCAGGGCGAAGGCGCCAATGCCTCGGCTGCCGACCGCGTGGTCGCCGAGATCCGCGAGGCGGGCGGGATTGCCGAAGCCAACCATGACTCTGTCACCGACGGTGACAAAATCGTGCAGCACGCGCTCGACGTGTTTGGTCGCATCGATGTGGTGGTGAACAACGCCGGCATTCTGCGCGACAAGACCTTCCACAAAATGGACGACAGCGACTGGGACCTGGTTTACCGGGTGCATGTCGAAGGCGCCTACAAAGTCACCCGCGCCGCCTGGCCGCATTTGCGCGAGCAGGGTTATGGCCGGGTGATCTTTACCGCGTCCACCTCGGGCATCTACGGCAACTTCGGCCAATCCAACTACGGCATGGCCAAGCTGGGTTTGTATGGCTTGACCCGCACCCTGGCACTGGAAGGGCGCAAGAACAACATCCTGGTCAACGCCATCGCCCCCACCGGCGGCACGCGTATGACCGAAGGCCTGATTCCGCCGCAAGTGTTCGAGCGCCTCAAGCCGGAGCTGGTCAGCCCGTTGGTGGTGTACCTGGGCAGCGAGGCTTGTCAGGAAACGGCGGGGTTATTTGAAGTGGGCGGCGGTTGGATCGGCAAGACCCGTTGGGAGCGCAGCCTGGGTGTGGGGTTTGACCCCGAAGCCGGGTTCTCACCGGATGATGTGGCGGCGCACTGGGCGCAGATTTGCGACTTTGAAGGCGCGGCTCACCCCAAGGACAATATCGAGGCATTGAAGGAGATGATGGCCAACTTGCAGAAGTTCAGCCTCTGATCGTTGCTAGAACACGATTGAATCTGACGGGGCGCTGATAGCGCCCCGTTTTATTGCGGGCATAAAAAAGACCGCTGCAAAGGCAGCGGCCGAAGTAAGACGTTGGATCAAGGAGCGACAAATCAACGTCAGTGAACAGCGGTAATAGATTGATTCAACGGGTCAATCCATTGGAATCAGACTTTTCCTGCTTTTACACAAGCGGGCTGTTTGCCCTGAAAGCCTGCTAAGAATAGTCGTCTGTAACAAAATGAGTAATAGCGGTTCAGGACAAGGACTGTTACCAAATCAGTAACGATCGTTCCTGCGCTCCGCGTGGAAATGCAGGCGGTGACGGGCTTCAGAGGGACGCGGAGCGTCCCTGGAGGCATTCCCACGCGGAGCGTGGGAACGATCATCGCGCGTGGGTACGATCATCGGCCTATCTATCTTTTTGATAACCCGTCATCTATCCAATCCATAGCCGTGCGCAAACCCCGGCCAGAGCGCCTGTTAATCCTTTCGAGCGACACTGCGAATACCCCTTTGGTGCGCTTATCGCTCCTGACGAGCGGCAGTAGGGTGGGGCCTTCTGTCACTCACCGGGGAAGACGCATGACAAAAACAACAATGCGCGCCATCTTCACGCCACAGGCGCTGGCTGCGGCGGTTGCACTGGGCTGCTGCGCCCAGGCACAGGCTGTTTCGTTCAACATTGGCGAGATCGAAGGGCAATTCGATTCCTCGCTGTCGGTGGGCGCCAGTTGGGGCATGCGCGATGCCGACAAGAAGCTGGTGGGCGTGCCCAATGGCGGCACGGGGCAGGCGTCTACCGGTGATGACGGGCGGCTGAATTTCAAGAAGGGCGAGACCTTCTCCAAGATCTTCAAGGGCATCCACGACCTGGAGCTCAAATACGGCGACAGCGGCGTATTCGTGCGCGGCAAATACTGGTACGACTTCGAACTGCAGGACGAAGACCGCGAGTTCAAACAGATCAGCAACCACCATCGCGACGAAGGCGCGCGCTCTTCCGGTTATGAGCTGCTCGACGCTTTCGTCTATCACAACTATTCGATTGGCGACCTGCCCGGCAACGTGCGCGTCGGCAAGCAAGTGGTGAGTTGGGGCGAGAGTACGTTCATCGGCAACTCGATCAACAGCATCAACCCCATCGACGTGTCGGCCTTCCGCCGTCCAGGTGCGGAGATCAAGGAAGGCCTGATTCCGGTGAACATGCTGTTTGCCTCCCAGAGCCTCACCAATCAGCTTTCGGTTGAAGGTTTCTACCAACTGAACTGGGAAAACACCGTGGTGGATAACTGCGGCACCTTCTTTGGTAACGACGTGGTCGCCCACGGCTGCAACAGCAACTACACCGTCGGCAGCCCGGCGATTGCGCCGTTGCAACCGGTGGCCGCAGCGTTCGGCCAGGGCTTTCAAGTCACGCGCGAAGGCGTGGTGGTGCAGCGCGCCAAGGACCGCGAAGCCCGCGATGGCGGCCAGTTCGGCGCGGCCTTGCGCTGGCTCGGCGATGACACCGAGTACGGCCTGTACTTCATGAACTACCACAGCCGCACGCCGACCGTGGGCACGCTGACCGCCAACACCAACCTGGCGACCATCGGCCGAATTGCGGCCACCGCCAATGCCATCGCACCCGGCAGCGGCTCGGGCCTGGCCCAGAGCACCATGCTCGGGCGTGGCCAGTATTACCTCGATTACCCGGAAGACATTCGCCTGTACGGCGCCAGTTTTTCCACCACTTTGCCCACCGGCACCGCCTGGACCGGCGAAATCAGCTATCGCCCGAACGCGCCGGTGCAACTCAACACCACCGACCTGACCCTGGCGCTGGTCAACCCGATCGCCGGCCAAACCGCCTCGCCGATCCGCAGCTCGTTCGGCTCGGATAACGCCGGTTATCGCCGCAAGGAAATCACCCAGATCCAGAGCACCATGACCCAGTTCTTCGACCAGGTGCTGGGCGCCGAACGCCTGACCTTGGTGGGCGAGGCGGCGTTCGTGCACGTCGGCGGGCTGGAGGCCAAAACCAAACTGCGCTACGGCCGTGACTCGGTGTACGGCGCCTATGGTTTCCAAGGCGATACCGATGGCTTTGTCACCGCCAACTCCTGGGGTTATCGCGCCCGCGCCATCCTCGACTACAACAACGTGTTTGCCGGGGTGAACCTCAAGCCCAACTTGTCCTGGTCCCATGACGTCAGCGGTTACGGGCCCAACGGGATTTTCAACGAAGGCGCCAAGGCGATCAGCGTCGGCGTGGATGCGGACTACCGCAACACCTACACCGCCAGCCTTAGCTACACCGACTTTTTCGGCGGCGACTACAACACCCTCACCGACCGCGACTTTATCGCCCTCAGCTTCGGCGTGAACTTCTGATCGGGTTTAAGGAAGGACAACAACCTATGCGTAAGATATTTGCAGTGATGGCCCTGAGTCTGCTGGCCGCCCACGTGATGGCGGCGGTGTCGCCTGAAGAAGCCGCCAAGCTCGGCACCAGCCTCACACCGGTCGGCGCCGAAAAAGCCGGCAACGCCGACGGCTCGATCCCTGCCTGGACCGGCGGCATCCCCAAAAACGCTGGCGCGGTGGACAGCAAGGGCTTTCTGGCCGACCCGTTTGCCAACGAAAAACCGCTGTTCGTGATCACCGCCGCCACGGTCGACAAATACAAAGACAAACTCTCCGACGGCCAGGTGGCGATGTTCAAGCGCTACCCCGAGACCTACAAGATCCCGGTGTACCCGACCCACCGCACGGTTAACCTGCCGCCGGACATCTACGAGTCGATCAAGCGCAGCGCGTTGAACGTGCACGCGATCAACGACGGCAATGGCCTGGAAAACTTCACCGGCAACCGCTACTACGCCTTCCCGATTCCGAAGAATGGCGTGGAAGTGTTGTGGAACCACATCACCCGTTACCACGGCGGCAACCTCAAGCGCATCATCACCCAGGCCACCCCGCAAACGAATGGCAGCTACACGCCGATCCGCTTCGAAGAAGAAGTGGCGGTGCCTCAAGCCATCCCCGATATCGACCAGGCCAAGGCGGCCAACGTGCTGAGCTTCTTCAAGCAATCGGTGACTGCCCCGGCACGCCTGGCGGGCAACGTGCTGCTGGTGCACGAAACTCTCGACCAGGTGAAGGAGCCGCGCCTGGCCTGGATCTACAACGCCGGCCAGCGCCGTGTGCGCCGCGCCCCGCAAGTGTCTTACGACGGCCCGGGCACCGCCTCCGACGGCCTGCGCACCACCGACAACTTTGACATGTTCTCCGGTGCCCCCGACCGCTACGACTGGAAGCTGGTGGGCAAAAAAGAAATGTACATCCCCTACAACAGCTACAAGCTCGATTCGCCGACCCTCAAGTACGACGACATCATCAAGGCCGGGCATATCAATCAGGACCTGACCCGTTATGAGCTGCACCGGGTGTGGGAAGTAGTCGGCACCGTCAAGCCGAGCGAGCGGCACATTTACGCCAAGCGCCACATGTACATCGACGAAGACAGCTGGCAAGTTGCGCTGGTGGATCACTACGACGGCCGTGGCCAACTGTGGCGTGTCGCCGAAGGCCATGCGCAGTTCTACTACGACCACCAAGTGCCGGCCTACACCGTGGAAACGCTGTACGACATCATCGCCGGGCGCTACATCGCGCTGGGGATGAAGAACGAGGAGAAACACAGTTTCGTGTTCGGCTTTGCGGCCAAGGCGGCGGACTACACCCCGGCGGCGTTGAGGTCTGAGGGCGTGCGCTGATCCTCAATTGAAATGCAATCACCTGTGGGAGCTGGCTTGCCTGCGATGGCGGTACACCTGCCACAGATGGGCTGGCTGACCCAGCGCCATCGCAGGCAAGCCAGCTCCCACATTGACCGGGTTCCACTTTTTGGTGGAGTGGAATCCCGGCTTTTTTATGCCTGCCAATCACCCCGCTGAATACTTCTTCAACAACCGCCGACCACAGGACTAGGGTAGGCGCCAGGTTGCATAACAATAAAAAGCAGGATGCAGCAATGACCGCCATGACACGCTGCCTGGACCGTCCTGGATTCATGCCACGGCTGTCCGCCCACCACCTGTTGCGCCCACGCTTGGCCGAGCCTTTGCTCGCGGCGCAGGTCAGGGTGAAGTTGCTCTGCGCGCCGGGCGGCAGCGGCAAGAGCGCGTTGCTCGCCGAGTGTGCGTTGCAGGCGCCGGTGGGGTGCCAAGTGTATTGGCTGGCGCTCAATGGCGTCGTACTCAGCGCCGATGCGTTCTGCGCCCGGCTGGCGCAAAACCTTGGCCTGGCGTTTATCGACGAAGCCACCTTGCTGCTCGAACTCAGTCGCTGGCAAACCACGGCGTGGATATTCCTTGATGATTTCTGTCGCTTGCCCGCCCCCGAACTGGACGCCTTGCTCGACCGCTTGCTCACCGCCGCCAGCCCGACGCTGACCTGGTGGCTGGGCACGCGGCGGCGCCCGCTGTGCAACTGGCCGCGCCTGCTGCTCGACGATGAGTTATTGGCGTGCAGTGAGTTGATGTTCAGCCCTGCGGAAATCCAGCAGTTGCTCGGCCCCGCGCAAAGTGTCGACAGCGTGATGCAATTCAGCGGCGGCTGGTGCGCGGGCGTGCGCATCGCTTTGCTGGGCGACGGTCACCCGGACAAGACCCTGCTCGACTACCTGCAACACGAACTCTTCAGTACCTTGCCCGCCGAACTGGCCGAGGCCTGGCGCGTATTGGCGCATTTGCCGCGGTTCAATCCGAGCCTGTGTGAGCACCTGTTCGGTGCGGGCGACGGCGATCAGTACCTGCGCGATTTGCAAGCGCTCGGTGCGTTTATCCAGCCGTGGGAAGACACCACCGATTGGCTGCAGGTGTTCCCGCCCCTGGCGCAGTTAATCCGCGATGAGCCTTGGCCGGCCAAGCGCGGCTGGCACCGGCGCGCCTGCCAATGGTTCACCACACAAGAGGACTGGCAGGCCGCCTTCGAACAGGCGCTGCTGGCCGAAGCCTATGAAGTGGCGGTGAGCCTGCTGCAACACTTCAGTTTCGAAGACCTGTTCCGCCAGCAGAACGCGGTGCTGCTGTTGCGTCTGCATGAGCAGCATGGCGATGAGTTGATGCTCGGCTCGGCGCAACTGGTCGGCTTGGTCACGGCGGCATTGCTGTTTGCCGGGCGCTTCGACCAGGCGGCCGTGTGTATCGACCAACTGGCCCGGTTCGCGCCGCAACCGACGGCGGCGCAACAGCGTTATCTGCTGGCGCGCTGGCAGGCGCAATGGGGCTGGCTGTTGCATTTGAGCGGCGATGCCGAGCGTTCCCGCGAGCATTTCCTGGAGGCGCTGCAAGCCTTGCCCGACAGCGCCTGGACCTCGCGCCTGATGTGCCTGTCGGGCCTGACTCAGCAAGCCTTGCTGCGCGGTGAACTGGACGTGGGCCAAGCCTTGAACCGCGAAGCCCTGTGCCTGGCCCGCGCCCATGGCTCGTTAGTGCTTGAGGCGTTGCTGGAGCTGGATCACGCGCAATTGCTGGAGCAACGCGGCGCGCCGTATCGGGCGCAAAGCCTGCTGGAAAATGTGCAGGCGATGCTGGTTCGCCAGCGACTCAAGGCCGGGCCTTTGGCGGGGCGGATCGCGTTGCGGCGTGGGCACCTGGCGTTGCGCCAGGGGCAGGACAGCCTGGCCGCCGAGTGCTTCGAGGCCGGTTTGACGATGTGCCTGCACAGCCAGGACAAGCGCGTGTTGTATGGGTTTCTCGGCCTGGCGCTACTGGCGGCGAATCGTGGCGATTACGCCCAGGCCTTTATTCAACTGCGCGAGGCCGAGCGCTTGATGCAGCAACGCCACGTGCCGGACACGGTGTATCGCGCGGTGCTGCTGTTGGTCAGTGGGCACTTCTGGTTGCAGCAGGGCCGCGCCGAATTGACCCTGGAAGCGGTGCGTCGGGTGCTGCGTCACTTTCGCGGGCCTTGTGCCAAGCAAGCACCGCCGGCCACATTGGAACTCATCCCGCGCCTGGAGTATTTGCTGGTGCTGGCCGAGGTGAAGCTGGGCTGTGCCGAGCAACCTATTGAGCGGCTGAAGGCCTTGTTGGATACCACCCGGCAACGCGGCATGCTCTGCCTGGAAACTGAATTGCAGTTGGTGCTGGGCGAGGTCGCCTGGCAACTGGGGGATCCGGCGTTGGCTCGCAGCGCGCTGCAAGCTGGTTTGGAGCTGGCGGGGCGTTGCCAGGTGCAGCAGGCGATTCGTGAGCTGCGTTTGCGCTCGCCGGGGTTGTTGAGTGAGTTGGGCCTGGAGGCGCAGATGTCGTCCACCGGGGTGGTGGAGAACCCGTTGAGCCAGCGGGAGTTGGAAGTGTTGCAGTTGATCGCCTTGGGTAACTCCAATCTGGAAATTGCGGATCGGCTGTTTATTTCGTTGCACACGGTCAAGACTCATGCGCGGCGTATACACAGCAAGCTTGGTGTGGAGCGGCGCACGCAGGCGGTGGCGAAGGCCAAGATGTTGGGGTTGATGGGGTAGCGCAAAACTCCTTTAAGAGCAAAACCCTGTGGGAGCGGCGGTGCGACGATTCGACTTGCCCGCGATAGCGGTGGGTCAGTCAATATTAATGTTTGCTGGGCTGACGTCTTCGCGGGCAAGCCCGCTCCCACATTGATCTTCCACACTGATCTACCACATTGGTCTTCTAGATTGATCTTCTACATTGATCTCACACATTTGATCTTTGTTGGCTTGAGGTTGTGCGCTAGGTGCAGAAGGCTTGGCGGTATTCGCCGGGGGTTGCGCCCGTGGCTTGGCGGAAGCGTTGGCTGAAGTGGCTGGCGCTGGAGAAGCCACATAGCCAGGCGATTTCAGCCAGGGGCAGGGCGCCGCTGCGCAGCAAGGTTTGTGCGCGCGCCAGGCGGCGTGCCAGCAGGTATTGGTGGGGCGGCAGGCCGAAGCTTTGGCGGAACATTCGCGCGAAATGGTATTCGGACAACGCGCACATTCCGGCCAGTTGCCCCAGGCTGATCGGGTCTTCCAGGTGGTGGTCGATGTAGTCGACCAACAGCCGTCGCTGATGCGCGGCCAGCCCGCCTTTCAAGCGCAGCCCGTCGCGTGCGCCGACTTGGCTGAGCAAGGTGTGGCTGAGCATTTCATGCGCCAGGCTGCTGGTCAGCAGGCGCTCGGCGGGCTCGTGCCAGTTGAGGGCGATCAGCTGGTGAAAGCGCCGGGCCTGGCTGGCGTCTTCAAGAAAGGTGCTTTCGCGCAATTGCAGTTCGCGCGGTTCGCGGTCGAGCAAGGTGACGCAGCCGAGGGCGAATTGCTCCGGGCTGAAATATACGTGGGCCAGGCGAATCTCGCCGTTGATCACCCACGCCGACTGGTGCTCGGCCGGCAGGATGCACAGTTTATCGGGGCCGCCCTTGGTGCCGGGCTGGTCGCGGCGAAACGTGCCGGTGCCGCCGCCGATGTAGCAGGACAACGTGTGGTGAGTAGGTGCCTGGTAATCCTGGGCGTCGTGATGGTTGCTCCACAAAGCTGCGGACAAGCCGTCACCCAGCTCGGCGCAGGCTTCAAGGCGAGCGTTGGGGGAGCGGTTTAGGGCTTGAAAGACTTGCAGCGATTCCAGGTCTGGCATGGTTGTTCTCTCCGACGCCTTGCATCCTACTCCGCGTCGCCGTTGCTGTGATCCCGGCACCCGACAAAAGCGCAAGAATATGCAAGAGCGCTCCCGGGGCGGCGGGCGACACTGTGGCTCAACCACCGGAGCCCACCATGAACCTTTTCCTGTATTTACTCACCGTGCTCATCTGGGGCACCACCTGGATCGCGCTTAAATGGCAATTGGGCGTCGTGGCCATTCCTGTGTCGATCGTCTATCGCTTTGGCCTGGCGGCGTTGGTGCTGTTTGCGCTGTTGCTGCTCAGCCGCAAGTTGCAGGTGATGAACCGGCGCGGGCACCTGATCTGCCTGGCCCAGGGCTTGTGCCTGTTTTGCGTCAACTTCATGTGCTTTCTGACGGCCAGCCAGTGGATCCCCAGCGGTTTGGTGGCGGTGGTGTTTTCCACGGCCACGCTGTGGAACGCGCTCAATGCGCGGGTGTTTTTTGGCCAGCGGGTGGCGCGTAACGTGTTGATGGGCGGCGCGCTGGGGCTGCTGGGGTTGGGCTTTTTGTTCTGGCCTGAGTTGGTCGGGCATACCGCCAGCCCGCAGACCTTGCTGGGCCTGGGCTTGGCGCTGTTGGGGACGATGTGTTTTTCGGCCGGCAACATGCTCTCCAGTTTGCAGCAGAAGGCAGGGCTCAAGCCCTTGACCACCAATGCCTGGGGCATGGCGTATGGCTCGGTGATGCTGGCGACTTATTGCGCGGTGCGTGGAATTCCCTTCGACATGGATTGGAGCGCGCGGTATGTCGGGGCGCTGTGGTACTTGGTGATTCCGGGGTCGGTGATTGGGTTTACCGCGTACCTGACGCTGGTGGGGCGTATGGGGCCGGAGCGGGCGGCGTATTGCACGGTGCTGTTTCCGGTGGTGGCGCTGAATGTGTCGGCGTTTGCCGAGGGGTATGAGTGGACGGCGCCGGCGTTGATGGGGTTGGTGTTGGTGATGTTGGGGAATGTGTTGGTGTTTCGCAAGGCTAGGCCCTCTCAGCTTGTGAACCCGGTCTTAAAGGCCAAGCAGGTTTAAAAATGTGGGAGCGGGCTTGCTCGCGAATGCGGTGTGTCAGTCGATGAATGAGTGGCTGACACTCCGTATTCGCGAGCAAGTCGAATCGTCGCACCGCCGCTCCCACATTTGAATTGTGGTGACCTTCTTATTTCATTCCGAGGCGTTTGGCCATTCGGCCCAGGTTGGCGCGGTCGAGGCCGAGTTCGCGGGCGGCGCTGGCCCAGTTGTGCTGGTGGCGCTCCAGGCAGGCGCTGATGATCTGGCGTTGATAGTGTTCGGTGGCCTGGCGCAGGTCGCCGGTGGCGACGGCGGCGGTTTCGGCCTGTGCTTCGATCGCCGGCGACGCGCTGACGTGGGGCAGGTCCAGGTCCTGGGCACTGAGGCTCAAAATCTTCGGACGTTCGCGACAGTTTCCCAGTGCTTTTAGCGCGCTGCGTCCGATCAAATGTTCCAGCTCGCGCACATTGCCCGGCCAGTTGTAGGCCAGCAGCGCCGCCTGGGCATCGCTGGTCAGGCGCAGGCTGCCCAGGCCCATGCGCGAACGGTTCTGTTCGAGGAAAAACCCCGCCAGCAACAGCACATCGCGACCGCGCTCACGCAGCGCCGGCACTTGCAGCGGGTACACGCTCAGGCGGTGATAGAAGTCGGCGCGGTAGCGGCCATTGCGCACTTCTTCGGCCAGGTCGCGGTTGGTCGCGGCGATCAGGCGCACGTCCACTTGATGTTCCTTGTCCGAACCCAGGCGCTGTAACTGGCCGCTTTGCAGCACGCGCAGCAGCTTGGCCTGCACGGTCAGCGACAATTCGCCCACTTCGTCCAGAAACAAGGTGCCGCCATTGGCCAGCTCGAACTTGCCACGGCGCTCGTTCAACGCGCCGGTAAAGGCCCCGCGCACATGCCCGAACAGCTCGCTCTCCACCAGGGTTTCCGGCAGGGCGGCGCAGTTGAGGCTGATCAAGGGCTTGTCCGCGCGGGCCGATGCCGCGTGGATGGCCTGGGCCACCAGCTCTTTGCCCACGCCGGTTTCGCCGGTGATCAACACGGTCAGGTCACTGCCGCCCACCAGTTTGATTTCCTCGACCAGGTGCTTGTGTGCCTTGCTCTGGCCGATCATTTCCTTGTGCTGCTGGCCGCTGGCCTGGCGGTAGATCTCGGCGCGCTGATGCTCATCTTCGGCGCGCAACGCCAGGCGCTCGATGCGTTCAGCGACGTTGACCGTGGCCGCAGCCAAGCTGGCGAAGGCTTGCAGGGCATCCAGTTCGACGCGCTCGAAACGCTCGGTGTCGAGGGCGTCGAGGGTCAGCAGGCCCCAGGGTTTGTCGTCGATAAACAGCGGGCAGCCCATGCAGTCATGCACCTCCAGGTGCCCATGCAGGCCATCAACCAGGCCGTCGTAGGGGTCGGGCAGTTCGCTGTCGCTGTCAAAACGGGTTGGGCCTGGGCTGCTCAGCAGCACGCCGAAGCGCGGGTGCTCGCTGACCTTGAAGCGCCGGCCAAGGGTGTCGGCGCTCAAGCCATCCACCGCCAGTGGCACCAGCCATTCGCCGTCCAGGCGCAACAAGGCGGCTGCGTCGCACGGCAGCAGGGCGCGCATGGCTTGCAGCAGGCGCCGGTAGCGCTCGCCTTCGGGCAGCTCGCGGGACAGGTCGGCGACCAGCGGCAGTAGGGTGGTGAGCAGGGATTGTGCAGTCATAATGACTCCTTGTAGTCCTAATGACTATATCGTGTAGGAAGTTATATTGACTAGGTGTTACTCAACTCATTGAAAAATAACGATTTATAAGTTGGCACGAATACTGAGTAGAGAAGGGCAATCAGTAAAAAGACTTAGGAGTCTGCCATGCTAAGTGCCCAAGACCGTGCCATCGTCAAATCCACTGTGCCCCTGCTGGAAAGCGGCGGCGAAGCATTGATCACGCATTTTTACCGGATGATGCTCAGCGAGTACCCCGAGGTTCGCCCGCTGTTCAACCAGGCCCACCAAGCCAGCGGCGACCAACCCCGCGCCCTGGCCAACGGCGTGCTGATGTACGCGCGGCATATCGACCAGCTCGACCAGTTGGGCGACCTGGTGGCCAAGATCATCAACAAGCACGTGGCGTTGCAGATCCTGCCGGAGCACTACCCGATTGTGGGCGCGTGCCTGCTGCGTGCCATCTCTGAAGTGCTGGGCAGCGAGATCGCCACGCCTGAGGTGATGAGTGCCTGGGGCGCCGCCTACGGCCAGCTGGCCGAGATCCTGATCGGCGCCGAAGCCGTGATCTACGACGAAAAGGCCCAGGCCCCGGGCGGCTGGCGTGGTGCGCGGCCGTTCCTTTTGGTGAAACGCGTGGAGGAGAGCGACGAAATCATCTCGTTCTACTTCGCCCCGGTGGATAACGGCCCGATCCTGGCCGCCGCGCCAGGCCAGTACATCGGCATGAGGCTGGTGCTGGAGGGCGAGGAGGTGCGCCGCAACTATTCCCTGTCCGCCTTGAGTGACGCGGGCGTGTACCGCATCAGCGTCAAGCGCGAGGCGGGTGGGCGAGTGTCCAACTACCTGCATGACCAGATGCACGTCGGCGCCACCCTTGACCTGTTCCCGCCCTCCGGCGAGTTCACCCTGGCGGCCAGCGACAAACCGCTGGTGCTGATCAGCGGCGGGGTGGGCATCACACCGACTTTGCCGATGCTCGAAGCAGCCCTGGCCAGCGAGCGCCCGGTGCACTTTATCCACTGCGCGCGTAACGGCGGCGTGCATGCGTTCCGTGACTGGGTGGACACCCTGGCGGCCAAGCACCCGCAGCTCAAGCGCTTCTACTGCTACGCCGAAGACGATGGCGTGAGCCCGGCGGCGGACAAGGTTGGGATGCTGAGCCAGGAGCAACTGGCAGCCTGGTTGCCCGAACAGCGCGACCTGGACGCCTACTTCCTCGGCCCTAAAGGCTTCATGGCCGCCATCAAACGCCACCTGAAGGCTTTGGGCGTCCCTGATAGCCAGGCGCGCTACGAATTCTTCGGCCCGGCATCGGCCCTGGAATAATTTTTCCGGCAACAACACCGGCCAAATGTGGGAGCGGGCTTGCTCGCGAAAGCGGTGGATCAGTCACTTATAAGTCGACTGACACGCCGCCTTCGCGAGCAAGCCCGCTCCCACATTTGTTTCTCTATTCCTCCAGATTAATCCGCCGTTAACCCCCCAATGTTTTAACCACTTCCTGTGTGTAAACTTGCGCCCATCAGGCACAACCATAATCAGGCAAAGGGAAACGGGGATGAGTGACGAATTGCGTTTAGGCAGGGAGCGGCGCTTTCTGGTGTTGCTGGGCATCATCTGCCTGGCGCTGATCGGCGGTGCGCTGTACATGCAAGTGGTGTTGGGCGAGGCGCCGTGCCCGCTGTGCATCCTGCAACGGTATGCGTTGCTGTTGATCGCGGTCTTCGCCTTCATCGGCGCCGCCATGCGCACCAAAGGCGCGGTCACCCTGTTTGAAGGGCTGGTGGTCATCAGTGCCCTGGGCGGCGTGGCGGCGGCGGGTCATCACGTGTACACCCAGTTCTTCCCCGAGGTCAGCTGCGGTATCGACGTGCTGCAACCGATCGTCGATGAGTTGCCACTGGCCAAGGTGTTCCCGCTGGGCTTCCAGGTGGACGGCTTCTGCAGCACGCCGTATCCGCCGATCCTGGGCTTGTCCCTGGCGCAATGGGCGCTGGTGGCGTTCGTGCTGACGGTGATCCTGGTGCCACTGGGCATCTATCGGAATCGCCAACGCAAGGCCTGACCCGACTCACTGAAACGCCCCGTTCTTCATTCAAGGAAGGACGGGGCGTTTTTGTATGTAGGGATTTGTGAAAGGGGCGTGACGAAGGACAAGATCAGGTGCGCGCAGCGTGCGACATGTTGTCACACGGACACTGTCGCAGGACGTTTCTGACGCACCGAGCCACCGCTTAAATTTGCATAAAACCGCCAAGATGTGCTGTCAGTTCGTCGTTTGAGCGATGCCACGAATGTCGCGCAGTCCGAGCCAATCGGTGATGTCCGAATGCCTTGTTTTATGGGGACTTGGATCCGTTTTGCATGCCCTTACAAGCTGTAAGGGCTGTGGTGCTTTACGCAATAACACGGCAATTTTTGTGGTTTTTGTTGAGAATCGAACACGATAAGATCCCGAACCTTTGCAAGATTGGTGAAGGATTGTTGCTGGAATCGATAAAAATTATTTCTTTATAAGACATGGTTTATACATCGCTAGCTAACTACAATCGCCCGCACTGAATGTCCGGTGCTGTTCAATATTTGAGCATTGGAGCGGTCGAGGGGCAGATGGATGGCTCTGTGCGACCCCAGGTTCCGGCAAGCCTTTCAACTATCCGCACCAAATGGAATTGGTCTGTAACAAGGCCTTTAACCACGAAATCGAATAAGAACTCACCGCAGGTCCGTGAAACGTCCATTTATGGCGTGCCGGGCAGGCTCTTATTCAATCGAAGAGAAATGCCAACCCTTGGCAGGGTGAAGTGTTGGCGATCAAAACCCAACTGCATTGCGCAAGCTGCTTTAGAGGTCGTGAGATGAGTAAAAACAGGTACCCCCGATTACTAGGCTTTTTGCCGCTGCTTGGCATGCTGTTAATGCTGGGAGGCTGCAAGTGGACCTTGCTCGACCCAAAAGGACAGGTCGGTCTGGATGAACGAAACCTGATCATCACCGCCACCCTGCTGATGCTGCTGGTCGTGGTCCCCGTGATCATCATGACCTTCGCCTTCGCCTGGAAATACCGCGCGTCGAACACCAGCGCCACCTACGCGCCGAAGTGGTCGCACTCCACCAAGATCGAAGTTGCAGTCTGGCTGGTGCCGATCCTCATCATCATTGCCCTGGGTTATGTGACCTACAAGTCCACCCACGCTCTGGACCCGTACCGTCCGCTGGAATCCGACGTCAAGCCGATCAACATCGAAGTGGTCGCGCTGGACTGGAAGTGGCTGTTCATCTACCCGGACCTGGGTATCGCCACTGTTAACGAAATCCAGTTCCCGGAGCACACTCCGCTGAACTTCAAGATCACCTCCGACGCCGTGATGAATTCGTTCTTCATCCCTGCTCTGGGCGGCCAGATCTACGCGATGGCAGGCATGCAGACCAAGCTGCACCTGATCGCCAACCAGAAAGCTGAAATGGAAGGCATCTCCGCCAACTACAGCGGCGCTGGCTTCACCGGCATGAAATTCAAAGCGATCTCGACGAGCCAGGAAGATTTCGACGCCTGGGTCGCCAAAGTCAAGGCCGGACCTAAACAGCTTGATCAAGCTGAATACGACGCCCTTGCCAAACCAAGCCAGAACAACCCAGTCGCTCTGTACTCCACGTACACGCCGGACCTGTTTCAGAAAATCGTCGACAAGTACGAAGGTATGAAGCCAGGCAAACCGGTCAAGCACGAGAAGAAAGAAGTGGCCGTGGTTGAAGGTTCTGACACGGGCTCGCATTCAACTGCTGGGGCAGAGGAGTAAACGATGTTTGGTAAATTAAGTTGGGATGCGGTCCCGTTCCACGAGCCGATCGTAATGGTGACCATCGCCATGATCGCGCTGGGTGGTCTGGCACTGTTTGCTGCAATTACGTATTTCAAGAAGTGGACCTACCTGTGGACCGAGTGGTTGACGTCTGTCGACCACAAGAAAATCGGTGTCATGTACGTCATCGTTGCCATGGTCATGCTGCTGCGTGGTTTTGCCGACGCCATCATGATGCGTACCCAGTTGGCCATGGCCACCGAGGGTTCGCCTGGCTACCTGCCGCCTGAACACTATGACCAGATCTTCACCGCTCACGGTGTGATCATGATCATCTTCATGGCGATGCCATTCTTCACCGGCTTGATGAACCTGGCCTTGCCGCTGCAGATCGGTGCGCGTGACGTTGCCTATCCGTTCCTGAACTCCTTGAGCTTCTGGCTGCTGGTTTCCGGCGTGGTGCTGATCAACCTGTCCCTGGGCGTCGGCGAATTCGCCAAGACCGGCTGGGTTGCGTATCCGCCGTTGTCGGGCATTCAGTACAGCCCTGGCGTGGGTGTGGATTACTACATCTGGGCGCTACAGTTATCAGGGCTCGGGACGACATTGACGGGGGTCAACTTCCTGGCCACCGTCCTGAAAATGCGCGCCCCTGGCATGAAACTGATGGACATGCCGATCTTCACCTGGACCTGCACCTGGGCCAACGTCCTGATCGTGGCTTCGTTCCCGATCCTGGCCGCTACCATGGCGCTGCTGTCGCTTGACCGTTACCTGGATTTCCACATTTTCACCAACGAACTTGGTGGCAATCCAATGATGTACGTGAACCTGTTCTGGGCATGGGGTCACCCTGAGGTGTACATCCTGATCCTGCCAGCGTTCGGTATCTTCTCTGAAGTGATCTCGACCTTTACCGGCAAGCGCCTGTTCGGTCACCACTCGATGGTTTACGCATCGGGCGCAATCTCGGTACTGGGCTTCATGGTGTGGCTGCACCACTTCTTCACCATGGGTTCGGGTGCCAGCGTCAACGCCTTCTTCGGCCTGGCGACCATGCTGATTTCCATCCCGACGGGGGTGAAGCTATTCAACTGGCTATTCACCATCTACCACGGCCGTCTGCGCATCACCAGCCAGGTTCTGTGGACCCTGGGCTTCATGGTGACCTTCGCTATCGGCGGCATGACCGGCGTACTGCTGGCCATTCCGGGTGCTGACTTCGTACTGCACAACAGCCTGTTCGTGATCGCTCACTTCCACAACGTGATCATCGGTGGTGCTGTATTCGGTTACATCGCTGGTTTCAGCTTCTACTTCCCGAAAGCGTTCGGCTTCAAGCTGCACGAAGGTTGGGGCAAGGCTGCATTCTGGTTCTGGATCTCGGGCTTCTTCGTCGCGTTCATGCCGCTCTACGCATTGGGCTTCATGGGCATGACCCGTCGTCTGAACGCCACCACCAACCCTGAGTGGGTGCCGTACCTGTACGTCGCCATGTTCGGTGCGTTGATGATCGCTGCCGGTATCGCCTGCCAGCTGATCCAGCTGTACGTGAGTATCCGTGACCGTAAGCAGAACGCTTGCGAATCCGGCGACCCATGGAATGGTCACACCCTGGAATGGTCGACTTCGTCGCCTCCGCCGTTCTACAACTTCGCTGTGATTCCTACTGCGAACACGATCGATGCGTTCACCGAAGCCAAGGAAGACGGTACTGCGTACCAGCAACCTAAGCACTACGAGCCGATCCACATGCCGAACAACACCGCCACTGGCGTGGTGATGGGCGCGCTGTTGACCGTGTTCGGTTTCGCGATGATCTGGCACATCTGGTGGCTGGCAATCGTGGGCCTGGTAGGCACCATCGGTTACTTCATCATTCACGCTGCCCGTGATGATCAAGGCTACATGGTGCCGGTCGAGACGATCGAGCGCATCGAAGCCGAGCAACACGCTCGCCTGGTAGCCGAGAAGAAAATCCCGGCCAACCGTGTAGAAACCTCGTTGGAACAGGCTTAAACCATGTCGAACTTAGTGACCAATGCTGGACACGCCCATGTCGATGACCATGGGCACGATGACCATCACCACGACTCGGGGCCAATGACCGTATTCGGTTTCTGGCTCTACCTGATGACCGACTGCATCTTGTTTGCGTCGATCTTCGCGGTGTACGCGGTACTGGTAAACAACGTAGCGGGTGGCCCGTCGGGCCACGACATCTTCGAACTGCCTTACGTGCTCGGCGAAACCGCCTTGCTGTTGTTCAGTTCGATCACCTACGGCTTCGCCATGCTGGCCTTCTACAAGGGCAGCAAGAAAGGCGTACTGAGCTGGTTGGCACTGACCTTCCTGTTCGGCCTGGGCTTCATCGGCATGGAGATCAACGAGTTCCACCTGCTGATCTCCGAAGGCTACGGCCCGCACCGTTCCGGCTTCCTGTCCGCGTTCTTCACGCTGGTAGGCACCCACGGTCTGCACGTATCTGCCGGCCTGCTGTGGATGGCGGTGATGATGTATCAGGTCAATAAACACGGCCTGACCAACACCAACAAGACTCGCCTGAGCTGCCTGAGCCTGTTCTGGCACTTCCTGGACGTGGTCTGGATCTGCGTCTTCACCGTTGTTTACCTGATGGGGACTCTGTAATGGCTAATGCACACTCCCATGACCATGACAGCCATGATGCGAGCCACGGCAGCGTTAAGTCGTACGCCATCGGCTTCATCCTGTCGGTAATCCTGACGCTCATCCCGTTCGGTCTGGTGATGTACCCGACCCTGCCGAAGTCGATCACCTTGATGATCGTTCTGGCGTTCGCGGTGATTCAGGTTTTGGTTCACCTGGTGTACTTCCTGCACCTGGACCGTTCCAAAGAGCAGCGCGATAACGTGATTGCATTTGTGTTCGCAGGCCTTGTGATCCTGCTGCTGGTTGGTCTGTCGATCTGGATCATGTTCAGCATCCATACGTTCATGATGGCGAAGTGAGGTAAAACCCGATGTCGCTTAAGCACTTTATCCAAATCACCAAACCTGGGATCATTTTCGGTAACGTGCTTTCTGTGGCAGGCGGTTTTTTCCTGGCCTCCAAGGGACATGTCGATCTGGCCATTTTCCTGGCTGCAATGATCGGCACTTCCCTGGTGGTAGCTTCCGGTTGTGTGTTCAACAACTGCATCGACCGCGACATCGATATCAAGATGGAACGCACCAAGAACCGCGTGCTGGTCCAGGGCCTGATCTCCCTGAAACTGGCACTGCTGTTCGCGACCGTCCTGGGTGTTGCAGGCGTGGCATTGTTGTACAAGGTGGCCAACCCGCTGGCGGCGCTGTTTGCCGTGATCGGTTTTGTCATCTACGTCGGCCTCTACAGCCTGTACCTCAAGCGCAAGTCGGTTCACGGCACGCTGGTGGGCAGCCTGTCGGGCGCGATGCCACCGGTGATTGGTTATGTGGCTGTGACCAATAGCTTCGACATGGCCGCGCTGGTGCTGCTGGTGATGTTCAGCCTGTGGCAGATGCCGCACTCGTATGCCATCGCGATCTTCCGCTTCAATGACTACCTGGCTGCTTCGATTCCGGTTCTGCCGGTCAAACGTGGCATCCAGGTCGCCAAGAAACACATCCTGCTCTACATCCTGGCCTTCCTCGTGGCGACCTTGATGTTGACCTTCAGTGGCTACGCCGGCATGAGCTACCTCGCCGTCGCGGCGGCCATGGGCATGTACTGGTTGTACATGGCCTGGACCGGCTACAAGGCGGTGGACGACACCGTCTGGGCGCGCAAGCTGTTCGTGTTCTCGATCTTCACCATCACCGCGCTCAGCGTGATGATGTCCCTGGATTTCCAAGTGCCGAAAGAGCTGTTGCTGACCTACGCACACTGAGTCATCGAGCATTAAAAAACCCCGCCTTCGAAAGAAGCGCGGGGTTTTTTATGGCTGGGCCTTTAAACTATTCCCACATTTTTAAACTGCAGGAAGCAACGTAATGACTAAAAAAGCCGTGATGGTGTTCAGTGGCGGGCAGGACTCCACGACCTGTCTGATCCAGGCACTGCCGCTGTACGACGAAGTGCACTGCATCACCTTCGACTATGGCCAGCGCCATGTGGCGGAAATCGAAGTGGCCCAGAAGCTCGCCAAGCAGCTGGGCGCCACTGTCCACAAAGTCATGGACGTGTCCTTGCTCAACGAACTGGCCATCAGCAGCCTGACCCGCGACAACATTCCCGTACCGACCGTGGACAGCTCTGGTGGCAGCCTGCCAAGCACCTTTGTGCCGGGCCGCAATATTCTGTTCCTCACATTGGCGTCGATCTACGCCTACCAGGTGAAGGCCGAAACCGTCATCACCGGCGTGTGCGAAACCGACTTCTCGGGCTACCCCGACTGCCGTGACGAATTCGTCAAAGCGTTGAACAAGGCACTCGAGCTGGGCATGGAATACAAGCTGCGCCTGGACACGCCGTTGATGTGGCTGAACAAGGCCGAAACCTGGGCCTTGGCCGACTACCACAACCAGTTGGAGCTGGTGCGTCACCAGACGCTCACCTGCTACAACGGCGTTATCGGCAGTGGCTGCGGCAACTGCGACGCGTGCAACCTGCGTGCACGCGGTTTGAATGAGTATTTGCAGAACAAGGCTGATGTGATGCAGAGCCTGAAGCAGAAGTTGCAGCTGGGCTAAGGTTTAATGTGGGAGCGGGCTTGCTCGCGAATGCGGTGTGTCAGTTACAGATGAGTTGACTGACACTCCGTATTCGCGAGCAAGCCCGCTCCCACATTTAGTTCGCATTGCACAGCCGATTAAGTGTCAGGCAGCGCTGCCGGTAATCCAGCGCTTGAACAACGCACGCGCCCCATAGGCCGGTGCGATGTTGAAGAACGCAAAACCCACTTTGATCGCAATCTGCACGTAGATCATGCTCAGGATGTCACTGGTCTGCATCGCGCCGTAAAAGGCGATGAAGCAAAACAGGAAGCTGTCGATAATCACCGCAAAGAACGTGCTGAAGAAAATGCGCAGGTACAAGTATTTGGAATTGGTCAGTTCCTTGATCTTGCACAGCAAGTACGAGTTTATATTCTCCGACACCAGGAACGACACGGAGGAGGCGACCAGAACCGAAGACACTTGAATGATCACGTCGTTATACGGCCCGTCCAGCTTCCAGCCCGGCAGCCCCGGTAGAAAGGTCGAGCCATACAGCAAGATGATGATCATCGCGTTGCTGGCAAACGCAAACAAAATGGCCCTTCTGGCCAGGCGCAGGCCGAATTGCTCGTTAAGCAAATCCACGATCAAAAAGGTCAGCGGATACAGAAACGTGCCCGGCGTAACGATGATGCCCAGCGACTCCAGGTACAGCGGCTTAGTCGCGGCAATGCTGGTGAAGATATAAAACGTGAAGAGCAGCAAGTTCAGAATGATGTAAATCATCCAGGAGCTTTCATTGCGGTCGTTTATATCGTAGGCGGTGAGTGCCCCGCCCTGCGAATAAAACTTCTTGTACATGTTCTTAACTTCCATTTTGTTTAAATTGTCCATTATTTCGCTGTTGAGTACTTCGCTCAGTTTCATCTTGATGACCTTGCCCGTGGCGATCACCATGATCACCGCCAGGCGCTTGTCATTTTCAAAGCCCAGCAGTTTGTATTTGCTGTTTTCGATGCCGGCTTCATACGTGGTCATTGAAGCGCTCCTCGATGATATCGCCGACCACGCACAGGCGGTCCGAGTGGGCAGAGGCTTCAAGGGTGATCAGCATGCGTTTGGTGGCGCGGTCGTACACCAGCTTTTCTTTGCCGTCGCTCGACGAGCCTTTTTGCACGATCAATAGATCACCCGGCTCATTGATGCCGGGGATCGCGCGTTCCAGGCGCACCGCGATCAGGTTATGCGAGGTGCCGAAGTAGTAGGTCAGCGGGTACAGCGTCGCCAGTTCGCCAATGCGCTTGTCCAGGTTCTGGATCACCAGGCTTTCCGTGAGGATCGGCACGGCCGCCGGGTTCATGTTGCCCTGGGGGGAAACACTGCTCTCGATGATTTCCTTGGCTTCAAAATCGATGGTTTCAATTTCGTCGTAAGAGACACCGAAGAAATCCGAAATCTTGCGAATGGTGGACTGCTGGACGTTGACGACCTTGCCTTCCAGGATGTTGTAGATGGTGGTCCTGGTCAGGCCGGCGGCACTGCATAACGACAGCTGCGTTTCGCCGCGGCTTTTGATCAAGTACTTGATGTTGCTCTTCAAGTGCTCGGTTTTTTCCCGTCTGTGTATCACGTGCTCACCACTTCCTTTTAGTCATGCCTTCCCTGTGCGCGGCGCGTGCGGCGTCGCGGCGGCGGGAGTGTTGCATGCGTGGGCCCTAACAATAAAGTCCCGGGTGCGCTGTTCCTGCGCCGACGCTCGGTTCCGGTCGGGCAAAAAAGCACATTAAATTTGGAAAATGTTTAATTTCCTGTTTAATTTCCTGTTTAATAAAAGCCCGCGGTTCAGGATGGACCGGCATGCAACGCCCAGGAAGGGACCCGCACCGATGGCAGTCAACACCGCACACCTCAAAGACCAGGCCGACTTGCTGCGTCGTGGCCTGGCCGATCTGCACACTGAAGATTTCGAGCTGGCGAGCCTCCTCGATGCCGAGGTCTTGCGCCAGCACCGCACCCTGTCTCTGGTTTCCTCTTCCTGCGCGGTCACACCGCGAACGCTGGTGGCGTGTGCCTCGGCATTGGTCAATGTGAGCGCCGCAGGCATGCCGGGCAAACGTCAGCGTGCCGGCTGCGAAAACGTCGACCTGGTCGAAGCCCTGGCCATTCGCCGCGCACGCGAACTGTTCGACGCCCACTACGCCAGTGTGCAGTCGCACTCGGCCTCCAACGCGATTGCCCAAGTACTCAGCGCGCTGCTGGAGCCTGGCGATACCTTGCTCGGCATGGCCCACGACCACGGCGGTGATCTCACCCTTGGCAGCCCGGCGGTGTTCACGGGTGCCTACTACAAGGCCATTCGCTACGGCACCGATGCCGATGGCCTGATCGACTACGCGCAGGTGCGCAGCCTGGCGTTGGCACATCGGCCACGCATCATCATCTGTGGTGCGTCGGCTTACTCGCGGGTGGTGGACTTCGAGCGGTTTCGCGCGATTGCCGATGAGGCGGGCGCGATCCTGTTGGCGGACATTTCCCATATCGCCGGGCTGGTGGCGACGGGGCGTCACCCGAACCCGATCAACGCCGCCCACGTCACCGTCACCTGCACCCACAAACAACTCGGCGGCCCTCGCGGCGGGCTGATTCTGTCGGGCCGCGACGCCAACACCAAAGTGCCCGGCTTGCGCTCGACCTTCAGTCGCGTACTCGATCAGGCCGTGTTTCCGCGCATGCAGGGCGCGCCGGCGGTCAACCTGATCGCGGCAAAAGCCGCCGCGCTGGGTTACGCGAAATCGGCGCAATTCGACGCCTGCATGGGCCGGGTTCGTACACTTGCCGATGAGGCCGCCAGCGCGTTTCAGGCCAAAGGCTACGACGTGGTCGGCGGGCGCAGTGAAAACCATACGCTGTTGATCCGCCTGCAAGGCGCCATGACCGGGGCTATCGCCGAGTCGGCGCTGGAGCAGTGCGCCATCGTCGTGAACAAGCATCGCGTGCCAGGCGAGACGCGCTCGTCGTTGGTGACCAGCGGGTTGTGTATCGGCACCGGCTCCATGGCACAGCGCAGGCTGGACCGTGAAGGCTGCCGCCAGGTCATCGCGCTGGTTTGCCGGGTGCTGGACGGTGTGACACCGCTGGGCGAGCAGGAATACCACCTGGAGCCTGCAGTTTGCGAGCAGACGCGTTCAGAGGTTGAAGCCCTGTGCGCGCGCTATCCCATTGCCGACTACCTGGAGAGCTGATTCCCCGGAGCCCGGTTAAATCAGCCGACACCTTCCTCGTCATACTTCCTTGTACGCACTGTGCGAATCGATCACCCGTCTACAAGGAGTAGCCCCATGGTCAGCGTAAGTCGTCGGTCCCTTCTCGCCCTCGGTGCGGCCCTGCCCGTGCTCGGGCGTCTGGATTGGGCGCTCGCCGCCCCGGCGCCGGCGACGCCTGACAAGGTGCGGCTCAACTACAACGAAAGCCCCTACGGCCCTTCAAGCGCTGCGCGTGAGGCCATGCAGCGCGGGGTCGCGACGTCGGGGCGTTATCCCTACCCGGACATGTACGCGCTAGCCGCGTTGTTCGCCCAGCAGCAGGGCATCACCGAAGAAAACGTCGCGGTGTTTGCCGGTTCCATGGCCGCCCTGCGCTACGCGGTGCTGGCATTCACCCGCGACACGCGTGGCCTGGTCATGGCCACACCGTCCTACGAAGTGCCGCGCCAGGCCGCCGAATCCTGCAAGACTCAGGTTCATGAAGTGAGCCTCGACGCCCGCCACGCCCATGACGTACCGGCGATGCTCGCCGCCGATCCCCACGCGGGCATGTTCTACCTGTGCAACCCCAACAACCCGACCGGCACCATCACCCCGACCGAGGCGATCCGTCAGGCGCTGGTGAACAAACCCCAAGGCTGTGTGCTGGTGGTGGACGAGGCCTATATCGATTTTTCCGACACGCCAAGCGTGGTCAGTTGGGTCAAGGACCACGACGATTTGCTGGTGCTGCGTACCTTCTCGAAAATCTACGGCATGGCCGGTGCACGCCTGGGCCTGGCGATCGGCCACCCGACGCTGCTGGAACGGCTGGCGGTGTTTGGTGGCGACAACGTGCCGGCGGCTTCTACGCTGCTGGGCGCCCGAGCGAGTCTGGAAGACATCAAGCTGCTGCCACAGCGCAAGGCGCTCAATGCCCAGTTGCGCGACGAGACCGTGGCGTGGCTCAAGGGCCGGGGGTTCACCTGTACCGCGTCGCAGAGCAACTGCTTCATGATCGATGTGAAGCAACCGGCCGAGCAGGTGATCGAGAAGCTCGCCGCACATGGCGTGTTGATCGGGCGAGTGTGGAAGGACTGGCCGCACTGGGTACGCGTGACGGTGGGCAATAAGCACGAGATGCAGCGCTTTCGCGAGGTATTCGCGGCGCAGGTGGTGAGTGCTTAAGGCCTGGACAGGCGCGCAAGGCATGCCGCATTCTCGACCGGGTTCAATGATCAAGGACGATACGCATGCGACGCAATGGACACCCCGACACGCCCACGCCCCTGGAACCCGAAGAGGTGCGGCAATTGCTCGATACCGAGCTGAGCCGCCGTGGCCTGGGGCACTTCGAGGTCTACCAGTGCGGGCCGCCGCTGGACGAAGCGCAGATTATTTCCAATTACCCCGATGCCCTGGAACCGTCCGATACCGCGGATGATTTCTACCGGCGTGGCGAGCTGGTTGCCCTGACCCGTAAGCGCATCAAGCCGTTTTTCTGGAGCGATGAGAACCTGCTCGCCCCGGCCGACGAAGCGTTGCCAGTGCCGGGCCCGTGCAAGCCGGTGGGGGAGGGCGCGAGTTTCATCGTGCATGGCAATCGGGGGTTCTACTCGGTCCTCAACCTGTGCAGCTTCGGCGAGGAACAACAGTTTCGCGAAACCGTGCAGGCTTTCCAGAGTGAGCTGCAGATGCTGCTGGTGTCGGTGTATGACGAGGCCTTGGAACAGCACGCGGCCGTTGAGCCACAAACGCTGCTGACGCCGCGCGAAACCGAAGTGCTGACCTGGGCCAGCCTGGGCAAGACCTACAACGAAGTGGCGCTGTTGACGTCGATGACGTCGCACACGGTCAAGTTTCATATGAAGAACATCTTTGCCAAGCTGGATGTTACCAACGGTAAATCGGCGATCCGCAAGGCCCTGCAGCTTGGCTATATCCGCCACCCGTCCTGACCTTACCTGTCCTTATGGGCAGCTTGTTGGCCCGGCAGTGCTGCATTACGTTCCCAAGCCTTGAGTGTGACGCCGGATCAACCGGCATCACCATTGCGAAGGGACAGCCGCATGAAACGTTATATAGCCTTGGTCGACATCTGTTGCAGCGGGCCTTGCTGATGGGCACCTATCGCGCATTACGCGGCCTGAATGCCCGACTGCAGGCCTTGTTCGTGATTACGCTGGTGTTCCGCATGGGCACCCTGGCGTTTCCTTTCTACGCGGCGTACCTGATTCACCAGCACGCCGTATCGGCAGCCACCGCAGGCGTGTTGGTGGGCGTGTACGGTGCGGGTGCGCTGTGCACCGACCTGATCATCGGTGCGGTGATCAAGCGCTTTTCCGCCAACCGCGTGATCCTCGGCGCGTTGCTGCTCAATGCCTTGCTGCTGCTGGTCATCCCCTCGGTGGATAACCCGCTCGCCCTGTTGGTGTTGTCGTTTCTGTGGGGCGCCTGCTACGAGGCCTTCACGCCGGCGACGTTTTCCGAAACCGTGGCCCATAGCACGTTGGAGACGCGCAAAGTGGCGTTTTCCTGCAACCGCCTGGCGATCAACGTGGGCATGGCCATCGGGCCCTTGCTGGGCAGCCTGGTGTTCCTGAGCCATCCCGACGCGGTGTTCTACATCAATGCGCTGTTGTCCCTGCTGGCCTTCGCCGCCTGCCTGTATCTCGCGCGCTCAAAGCCCGAGGCACACGGCGCGGCGGTGGCCGGCAAAGGCGAGGGCTTACCGGAGGCCGCGCTCCATGAGCGCTCGCGGCTGCTGGTGATTCTGCTGGCGGCACTGCCGGTTCACGTGGCCTACGCATTGCCACCGACCTTTCTGTCGGCGTACATCATCAACTACACCGAACTGCCGGCGTATTACGTGGGCATCATCTTCTTCATCAACGCGTTGCTGGTGATTGTGTTCGAAGTGCCGATCAACCTGCGCATGGCGCACCTGTCGAGCAGCCGCGCGCTGATCGCCGGTTTCCTGCTGGCTGGCGTCGGTTTTTTCTTGATGGGGTTTGGTCAGGTCGGGGCACTGTTGATGCTGGCCACGGTGCTGTGGAGCCTGGGCGAGATGATCGTGTTCCCGGGCATCACCCATTACGTCAGCAGCATTTCCAGCCGCCATACCGTGGACCGCAACCTGGGTTATTACGCGGCGGGGGTGAATATCGGCGTGATGGTCGCGCCGTCGTTGGCGTTTATGTTGGTCTCGCAGCCATCATTGCCGTCGCCGTGGTTGCTGGCAGGGCTTGTCTTGCTGCTGTTCGCGGTCGCGGTGGGCGTAATGAAAGGTTCGGCGGTGTTATGGAACAAGGAAGCGTAAACGGCACAAGGCGCAACGCATTGCGCGCGCGCCTTATTGCATCCGCCGCTTACTGCGCGGCGATGGCGTAGCCGTCAAAGGCGCTTTGCTGTTGCAGCGCGGTCACGATGCTTTTGCGCGTGACGGGCTGCTCTTCGCCACTGTTGTCGACGAAGGTTTCACTTTCCAGTTCCGCCTCGCTGCCTTCGCCCACAAACGTAAAGCCCAGGAACTCCAACGCCTCACGGTCGACGTTCAACTTGGAACGCGGCGTGCGCAGCGGCAGCGTAACGCTGATGCCGTCCTTGCTGATCACAAACACTTCGGTTTCTTTTTTCGGCCGCGAGGCCTTGCTCTTGCCGGCGCTTGGGTTACTGATCGCCTGGTGGGACTGGTTCAGTACCTTGAGCGCCAGGCTGTAGACCAGTTCCTGGAACTCGGGGTCGTCCTTGAAGCTGGACAAGATGCGGCTGATCGAGAATTTGCTGCTGAGGTCTTCCAGGGCGATGTTGTCGGCGGCCTCGGCGTCTTTGAGCTGCTTGAGCTGGCCCATCAGGTCGTAGGCCTTGTCGTCGTCAAAGGCGTCGTGGGCCTGGCGGATGGCCACGCGCAGCTCGCGGATCTGGTCGCTTTCCTTGGAGGTGTGGAACGCGTCCAGCACCATCTCGCTGATGATCTTGGCCGCCGGCACATGCTGTGAAAGATTGATGGCGTTTTCGTATTCAGCCTTGGATCGCAGGGCTGTTACGGATTCTTCGGTGGAGTGTTCGGTGTAAGAATCGGACATTGAAATTTCACTACTTCAGTAAACGGGACAAAAAAGCGTCGCGCATTTTCAGTGGCCTCGCAGATCAGGTCAAGGCAGCACAACGGCCTTATCACGGCGCAACGCCGTCAACGCCCGCTGCAACCGCACGGCCCGCCCGCAGAACAGACCAACGGTAAACCCCGACACAGCGCCCACCGCCACCAGCATCTCTGGCGTGCTCAAAAACAGCGGATGCACCGCCTGCTGATAGCCGAAGTAATACTTCACGGCAAAGAACAGCTGCGAGATGAGTAAAGTTTTCCAGGTGCCCGGCAACACCAGCGTTTCGCCATTGGCAGCGAGCTGCGCGCCGTCGGCGTTGAACAACAGCATACCCACCAGGCTGCCGACCAGCGCGCCGCCGACCCAAGCACTGCTCGACAGTATCGACGGCGCCAGCGACATCAGCGACCACACCACCAACACCACCGGCAGAATCATCAACGAGCGACGATTCTCCCGCCCGCCCAGGCAGGCCTTGATGCCGTAATAACAAATCCACAGGTAAACGGCGTACACCCAAAGGGGCGTGCCTTGGAGGATATCGAGCATGGGGTGCTTCCTTGCAGTGTGGGTAGGCGGTGGATAATCCTTGAGTCTTCACGGTTATGTCCATCAATTCGCCCCTGACCCACATCAACACCCCACGCCGCAAAACCCGTTACAACACGCAGGCCTGATAAACCCATAAAAACGATGACCTACCTGCGCCGAGGGGACCACTCCACGCCAGGTTATTAAAGGATTAATGCCATGGCCTTCTCCCTGCCACGCCTGGCCTTGCTGGGGGCGACGCTGTGTCTGGCGCTACCTCTGCACGCCGCTCCCACCGAAATCGAACACGGTAAATACGTTGCGCAACTGGGCGACTGCATCGCCTGCCACACGGCCAAGCAAGGCAAGGTGATGGCCGGTGGGCTGGAGCTGAGCACGCCGATGGGCACGATCTATTCGAGCAACATCACCCCCGACCGTGAGACCGGTATCGGCGCCTACACCTTCGAGCAGTTCGACAAAGTGATGCGCGAAGGCGTAACGCCGACAGGCATGAATCTTTACCCGGCGATGCCGTACCCGTCCTACGCCAAAATGAGCGAGCAGGACATGCGCGCCCTCTACGCCTACCTGATGCAAGGCGTCGAACCCGTGCAGCAGGCCAACCTCGAAGCGGACATGGGCTTCCCGTTCAACCAACGCTGGGGCCTGGCGCTGTGGAATTTTGCTTTTCTCGACAAGCAGCCGTTCCAGCCGGACCCGAACCGTAACGAGGTGCTCAACCGTGGCGCCTACCTGGTCCAGGGCCTGGGCCATTGCGGCTCCTGTCACACGCCACGCGGCATTGCCTTCCAGGAAAAAGCCATGAGTGATGACGGCCGCAGCGGCCAGCATTACCTGGCCGGCGAAACCGTTGAACACTGGCGCGCCATGAGCCTGCGCAACCTGTGGACGGTGGAAGACACCGTGCAACTGCTCAAGACCGGGCAGAACCGTTTTGCCACGGTGGCCGGCAATATGGCTGACGTGATTCACCACAGCACTCAGCATTTCAGCGACGAAGACCTTACGGCCATTGCCAGCTACCTCAAATCCCTGCCGCCGGGCAAAGATGATCTGCCAATGCCGTCGGTCGCCCACGGCCCCGCAGCGCCACCGGCGGACCTGTTCACCAGCCGTGGCGGCCTGGGTTACATGCAGTTTTGCAGCGACTGCCACCGCAGCGACGGCGGCGGCGTGAAAGGCGTGTTCCCGCCGCTGGCCGGCAACCCAAGCATCGCGGCCAACAACCCGACCTCGCTGCTGCACATCACCCTGACCGGCTGGGAAACCGCGCAAACCGCCACCCACCCACGGGTCTACACCATGCCGGGTTTCAGCCGCTTGGCGGACCCGGAAATCGCCGAGATCCTGAGCTTCGTGCGCACCCGCTGGGGCAACGAGGGCACGCCGATCAGCGCCGCCCAAGTGAAAAAACTGCGTGACCAACTCAACCCCGCCACCACTGATTCGTCGGCTTTCGAAACCCCACGCCTGGCCGATTTACTCGCCGCGCCGAATGCCGACCAAGTGATTCGCGGCATGCGCCTGCACCTGCAAACCAAAGCGCTGCTGCCGAACAACGTCGGCAACGCGCTCAATTGCACCAGTTGCCATCTCAACGCCGGCACCGTGGCGGACGGCTCGCCGTTTGTGGGCGTGTCGGCGTTCTTCCCCAGCTACGCGCCACGCGCGGGCAAGGTGGTTACGTTGGAAGAACGCATCAACGGCTGCTTCCGCCGTTCGATGAATGGCAAGCCCCTGCCGCCGCAATCGGCGGATATGCAGGCGATGGTCGCCTACTTCGACTGGATGAAAAACAACACACGCCCCGAAGACAAAGTCGCCGGGCGTGGCGTGGGCAAAATCGACCCGTCGATCAAACCGGACCTTGAGAACGGCAAACAGGTGTACGCCAAGCAATGCGCGGTGTGCCATGGCGACAACGGCCAAGGCCTGGCGGGGGCCGATGGCGAGCTGGTGTACCCGCCGTTGTGGGGCGAGCAGTCGTTCAACATCGGCGCCGGCATGGCGCGGCCCTACACGGCGGCGGCGTTCGTCAAACGCAATATGCCGATCGGCTTTCACGAGAAATTCCCGTTGGGGCAGGGCGGGTTGTCGGACCAGGAAACGGTGGACGTGGCGGCGTACTTCTCCGGTCAACCGCGTCCGGATTTCCCCGACAAGGTCAAAGACTGGCCTAACGGCGGCAAGCCCGCCGACGCACGCTACTGAGTCAGCTGTTTGAGGCAGGCCTCGAGAATATCCAGGCCTTCCTCCAGCACCGCAGGCTCGATGGTCAGCGGTGCCAGCAGCCGAATAATGTGCCGCGACTTGCCGCTGGGCATCAGCAGCAAGCCGGCGTCCCGCGCCAGGCTCAGCAGTTGGGTCAGTTGCTTGGACGCGGGCGTGCCATCGGCGCTGGCCAGCTCTATACCGCGCATGGCGCCGACGCCGGTCAGGCGGCCCACAAATGGCAAACCTTGCGTACGCCATGTTTCATAACGGCTGACGATGGCTTCTGCCTGGTGTGAGCCCCAGGTTTTCAAGTGTTCATCGGTCATCGCATCCAACGTGGCCAATGCGGCTGCGCAGGCGATGGGGTTGCCGGAATACGTGCCGCCCAGGCCGCCTTTGGGCAGGTTGTCGAGCAAGGTTTTGCGCCCCACCACCGCGCCCAGCGGCACGCCACCGGCGATGCTTTTGCCGAGCAGGATCAAGTCCGGCTCGATGCCCAGGCGCGAAAAGGCGAAGCGCTGACCGGTACGCCCGAAGCCGGATTGGATTTCGTCAGCAATCAGCAGGATGTTTTTCTCATCACAGAAGCGTCGCAGGGCTTGGGCGAATTCAACGTCCAGGGCGAGGAAACCGCCTTCGCCCTGCACCGGCTCGATGATGAAACAGGCCACATCCTCAACGTCGATTTCCACGCTGAACAGGCGGTCCATGGCCTTGAGTGCTTCGGCGCAGGTCACGCCGTTGTCCGCGCTGGGATAAGGCAAGTGATACACCGGGCCGGGCAGTACGCCGATCTTTTGCTTGTAGGGCGCCACCTTGCCATTGAGGTTGAGCGTGGCCAGGGTGCGGCCGTGGAAGGCGCCGTCAAAGGCGATCACCGCCGTGCGGCCAGTGGCGCCGCGCACGATCTTCAAGGCGTTTTCCGCCGCCTCCGCGCCGCTGTTGGTGAGCATGCCGCTCACCGGGTAGTCCACCGGGATAAACGCAGTAAGACGATCCATCAGTTCGAGGTAGGGTGTGTGCGGGACGGCGTTGAACGCGTAGTGGGTCAGTTTGGTTGCCTGTGTTTGAATCGCCTCGACCACGCCAGGGTGGCAATGGCCGAGGTTGAGCACGCCGATGCCGCCGACAAAATCGATGTAGCGCTTGCCCGTGGTGTCCCAGACCTCGGCGTTTTTGCCGTGGCTGAGGCTGATGGGGTGAACGATGGAAATCGACTGGCTGATGGTTTCGCGGCTCATGAATCTCGGACTCGGCAATGACGGGCGTGTTTTTATCTAAGCCGCGCGCCCGGCCTTGCCGCAAACGAAATAAAGTCGCCGGGTCATTATTAAAAGTCGGGATGTGCTTTTACGTAGTCCACCATCCAGTTCAGGAAGGCTTTGACTTTAGGGACCTCGCCGGCATGTTCGGCGTGGGCGATAAAATGCGCGCCGGCGCTGGGCATTGTGTAATCCCACGGAATCATCAAGCTGGCGTTGGCCAGTTCTTCGGCCACCAGATACTGCGGCACCAACGCGACGCCATAGCCCGATTGCGCCGCGCGAATGCACATGTAGAACGTGTCGAAACGCGGCCCGTGGTAGCTGTTCTGCGAATGCAGGCCTTGTTCCAGGAACCATTCGTGCCAGGCTTCCGGGCGCGAGGTGCATTGCAGCAAGGTGTGGCGCGACGAAGCATCGCTGCCTTCGGCGACAAAGCCTGGTGCACAGACCGGCACCACGGCTTCGCGAAACAGCTCAATGCACGTCGCCCCCGGCCACGAGCCCTGGCCGAAGAAAAACGCGATATCGGCCTTGGCCTGCAACACGTCGAAGGGTTCGAGTTCGTTGCGCACATCCAGGTGGATGTTCGGATGCCTGGCTGCAAAATCCTTGAGCTTGGGCACCAGCCAGCGGTCGCCGAATGTCGGCTGGGTGGCGATGCGCAACACTTCGGTCTCGCCGCCATAGGTGAGGATGTAGCGGCTGGAGATGTCGACCTGGGTGAGGATCTTGTGCACTTCGGCCAGGTACAGCGAGCCCGCCGGCGACAGGTACAAGCGCTGGCGCACCCGTTCGAACAGGTTGTGGCACAGCATTTCTTCGAGCTGCGCCACCTGCTTGCTCACCGCACTCTGGGTCAAGTGCAGCTCTTCGGCGGCGCGGGTGAAACTCAGGTGGCGGGCGGCGGCTTCGAAGCACTGCAGGGCAGTCATCGAAGGGGTCAAGCGTTTTGAGATCATGCAGTTCATTCCAAATCGGAAGGAGCCTTTGCCTAAAGGTCGTTTGTGGCAGGGGTGTAAAGCCGTCGATACTGCGCGGCACCACTATAAACCGGCGCGGGCTGTGCGGCGCCGAATAATAAAGTTCGACAGGGAGTGCCTCGCATGAACAACCTCAAGACCACTTTGGCCGCCCTCACTGCCGCTGCGGCACTGGGCCTGGCGGGCAGTGCCCAGGCGGGCGTGACCTTGGACGCGATCCAGAAAAAAGGCTTTATCCAGTGCGGCGTCAGCGATGGTTTGCCAGGCTTTGGTGTACCGGACAGCCAGGGCAAGATGACCGGCATTGACGTGGACGTGTGCCACGCCGTTGCGGCGGCGGTATTCGGCGACGCGTCAAAAGTGAAGTTCAGCCAGTTGACCGCCAAGGAGCGTTTCACCGCGCTGCAATCCGGCGAAATCGACCTGATCTCGCGCAACACCACCTGGACCAGTTCCCGTGACTCGGGCATGGGCCTGGTGTTCACCGGCGTGACCTATTACGACGGCATCGGCTTTCTGGTGAATAACAAACTGGGCGTGACCGCCGCCAAGCAACTCGATGGCGCGACCATTTGCATCCAGGCTGGCACCACCACCGAACTCAACGTTTCCGATTACTTTCGCACCCACGGCATGAAGTACACGCCGATCACCTTCGACACCGCCGATGAAAGCGCCAAGGGCCTCGAAGCCGGGCGCTGCGACGTGCTCACCACCGACCAATCCGGCCTGTACGCCCAGCGTATCAAGATGGCCCACCCGGACGAGTTCGTGGTACTGCCGGAAGTGATCTCCAAAGAACCGCTGGGGCCGCTGGTGCGCAAGGGCGACGATGAGTGGTTCAGCATCGTCAAGTGGACCTTGTTCGCCATGCTCAATGCCGAGGAAATGGGCATCACCTCGCAGAACGTCGAAGAGCAGGCCAAGTCCACGAAGAACCCCGACGTGGCACGACTGCTGGGTGCCGATGGCGATTACGGCAAAGACCTGAAGCTGCGCAAGGATTGGGTGGTGCAAATCGTCAAGCAGGTGGGCAACTACGACGAAGTGTTCGAGCGCAATATCGGCCAGGGCAGCGTGCTGAAGATCAAGCGCGGGCTCAATGCGTTGTGGAGCAACGGCGGCATCCAGTACGCGCCGCCGGTGCGTTGATGTGGGAGCTGTCGAGCCTCAGCGAGGCTGCGATGCAGGCGCTGCGGTCTGGCAGGTGCTGCGCGGTGATCCCTTCGCAGCCTCGCTAAAGCTCGACAGCTCCCACAGGGGATTACCTGTGTTGATTAAATCGCGGTTAGCCGCCTGATCATTGGGAAGCACGCCGATGATTCAGGGGGCAGTGAAGATCAAATGTGGGAGCTGTCGAGCTTTAGCGAGGCTGCGAAGGCGGCGGCATTGTTGGGAGAGTGGTCGCCTGACCCACCGCTTTCGCAGCCTCGCCAAGGCTCGACAGCTCCCACAGGGGATTACCTGTGTTGATTAACTCGCGGTTAGCCGCCTGATCATTGGGAAACACGCCGATGATTCAGGGGCAATGAAGACCAACTGTGGGAGCTGTCGAGCCTTGGCGAGGCTGCGAAGGCGGCGGCACTGTTGGGAGAGTGGTCGCCTGACCCACCGCTTTCGCAACCTCGCCAAGGCTCGACAGCTCCCACAGGGATTACCTGTGCTGATTGAATCGCGGTTAGCCGCTTGATCATTGGGAAACACGCCGATGATTCAGGGGGCAATGAAGATCAACTGTGGGAGCTGTCGAGCCTTAGCGAGGCTGCGAAGGCGGCGGCACTGTTGGGGGAGTGGTCGCCTGACCCACCGCTTTCGCAGCCTCGCCAAGGCTCGACAGCTCCCACAGGGAATTACCTGTGTTGATTGAATCGCGGTTAGCCGCTTGATCATTGGGAAACACGCCGATGATTCAGGGGGTAGTGAAGATCAAATGTGGGAGCTGTCGAGCTTCAGCGAGGCTGCGAAGGCGGCGGCACTGTTGGGAGAGTGGTTGCCTGACCCACCGCTTTCGCAGCCTCGCCAAGGCTCGACAGCTCCCACAAGGGGATTACCTGTGTTGATTCAATCGCGGTTGGCCGCCTGATAATTGGGAAACACGCCGATGATTCAGGGGCAATGAAGACCAACTGTGGGAGCTGTCGAGCCTTGGCGAGGCTGCGAAGGCGGCGGCACTGTTGGGAGAGTGGTCGCCTGACCCACCGCTTTCGCAGCCTCGCCAAGGCTCGACAGCTCCCACAGAGGATTACCTGTGTTGATTAACTCGCGGTTAGCCGCCTGATCAGTGGGAAACACGCCGATGATTCAGGGGGCAGTGAAGATCAAAAATGTGGCAGCTATGGGAATGTGGTTAATCCGACACGGCATCTTTCCCCGCTGCCTTGGACCGGTACAGCGCTTGATCGGCGCGGGCCATCAGGGCGGCTGGGGCTTCGCCCATACGACGCTCCACCACACCCAGGCTCAGGGTCACTTTGAAATCGCCCACGGCGGGAATCTCAGTGATTTTCAGCCGAACCCTTTCGGCCATTTGCCTGGCTGTGTCCAAGGTGCTTTTGGGCAGGATCACCATAAACTCATCACCGCCCCAGCGTGCCAGTAAATCACCGGGGCGCACGCAATCTTCCAGGCCTTGCACTACCTGTACCAGGGTCCTGTCGCCGATGCCATGGCCATGCTGGTCATTGATCGGCTTGAAGTCATCGATGTCCATGGCCATCAGGGCCAACGGCAAGCGGAAACGCTCAGCACGCTCGCATTCTTCCAGCAGCACTTTTTCCAGACGGTAACGGTTGGCGATGCGCGTCAGGGCGTCCTGTTCGGCCAGCAGGCGGTTTTCATTGAGTTGCAATTGCAGTTGCTGATTGACCCGTGACAATTCACGGGTGCGCTCGGCCACCAGCGCTTCCAGGGATTGGTTGCGCTTTTGCAGCTGTTCGATGGAATTCTTGCGGCTATGAATATCGCGGTGCGCGCCGACCATGCGCGCCACCGATCCATCCGGGTTACGGGCAATCACGTAGCCCCGGTCTTCGATCCACAAGTAGGTGCCGTCTGCTTTTTGGCAGCGATATTCGGCTTGGTAATGGGGCGCGCGTTGGCTGATGTAGTTATCAAACACGACCATCACGCGGGGGTAATCCTCGGGGTGAATCACGTTCTCCCAGGTGAACACGCTGTTCTCCAGGGAGTGGCGCGGGTAGCCGAGCATTTCGTACCAGCCGGGGTTGCGGTAGACAAAACCGGTGTTGGCATTCCAATCCCAGATACCGTCACTGACCAGCTCCATGACGGCATGCAACATGTCGGCGTTGAGCTCGGAAAAGTCATTGCGTAGCGGTTGATTGCCGGAGTGATCGTCCATCTTTGCGCTTCCCTGCGTGCGCTGGCTTGTAAAGCCAGTCTTCGTTGACGCCAATACTCCGTGGCTGGCGCTACTGTACATCGGGGCTTGCGCGGTTTGAATAGGGCGGCTGTGCGGCTTTAGTTGGGTGGCTATGAGCCACTATTCCGGGCGAAAAATTGAGGGTGAGCGCTGATTTACTCCGGCGCCACCATCCGCGTGCGAGGCTTCCCATCTGCGTTGTGCTGGTAAATCGCCTCCGGCTGGCCCTGCTGATTGAAAAATACCTGGCCGATGCCCGCTGAATTCCACAGCCGTTCACCCGCCTCGGCATGCTGCGGAATATGCGGCACCACTTGCATGCTGCGGCGGCGAGTGAAGCCGTTAAGCGGGGAGCGCGGCGAGTAGAGCCAGCGATTAAGGCGGTCGAACCATTCCAGCAAGCGCGGTGGAAATTCGTTCTTGATGCCGCTGCTGGTGATCTGCCAGATTCTGGGGCCACCGTTGCGGTGGCGGATCAGCACTTCGTAGACGAACGAGTAATGCACATCGCCCGAAAGGATCACGTAGTTACCCGGCGTGCGCGAGTGGCGGAAGATGTTGAGGATGACCTGGGCGGCGCCGCGATGGGCCATCCAGTTTTCGGCGTCTACCAGCAGTGGGTAGCCACACCAGCTGAACACCTTCTGCACGGTCTCGATCAGCTTGACGCCAAAGATCGGAGCGGGCGAAACGATGATCGCCGAAGGGTGGTCGAGCAGTTCCTGTTGCAGCTCGCTCAAGGCTTCCCAGTCCAGCAGGCCGGAGGGTTGCTTGAGCGCGAACTCACTGCGCCAGCGCCGGGTGCGGGTGTCGAGCACCACCAGGGCGGGCGTGGTGGGCAGTACGTAATGCCAACGCTGGAACTTCAACAGCGTTTCCAGCAGGTCATCGTGCGCACCCGCCTGCAGATGGTCGTCTTGCACGTGGGCGGTCAGGGCCTGGGTTTGGCTCAGCAACTCGCCAAACACATCCGGTTGATTACCCCAACCCTGGCACAGCATGTACGCGAGCAGCGCATTACCGATGATGCGCTTGGAAAACGGATGGCCGTAGGCGGTTTCTTCCCATTGGGCGCTGAGGTTCCAGTCATCGGTGATGTCGTGATCGTCGAAGATCATCAGCGTCGAAAGGTGGGCGAAAACCCGCGCAACGCCTGGCAGGCCGTCACGGAATTTATCGATGTGCACCTGCTCGCGGGCATAGCGCTGGTGTTCCTCAGTGTTCAGTTGCGGCACTTGCGGTGCGATCAGCGTCCAGGGCGTCGGCGACCACGCCAGCATGTACATCGCGATCACTTCGGCAAAGGTCACCAAATGATTGTCGGCGGTGCTGCTGGTGAAAATCGGCTTTTTCACGCCACCAAAAAACCGCTCGCGCAGCGTCTCGTTACTCTCCAGTGCCGGTAGCAGGTCGGCGCGATGGTAATAGCTGGCGCGGTGCCCGTAGAGGCTGGCGCTGTCATCCACCACCGCGCCTTCGAGGTATTCGTCAAACAGGCCCAATCGGGCGATCAGCGCATGAATCGCCCGCAGCATCGGCCCGGCAACATCGTCGGCGTAGATCTGGTCGCCACTCATCATCAGCAAGGCTGGGCGTTCGGTTGGCGTGTGGGCCTCGGCCAGCAGGCGGTCGACGCACAGCAGACCTTCGTCGGCGCGGTGATGGGGCTTGCGGCAGGAGCCGTGCACCAACTGGCGGATGCGGCTGTGCAGCACGAAATTGGGTGGCTGGTTTTCGGCATACAGCAGGTGCGGCGCCCACTCGGCAATGCCGATGTTGTCGATCAGCAGGTCATAGCCGATCGCCACGTCCAACGGCAGGGCATCGTCCAGTTGTATATCGATCAGGTGGATGAACGCATGGCGCCCAACGGGCACGACCTGGCAATGCGTTGTGTCCAGATCAATCGTGCGCGTTTCGCCCTGGGGAATAATCAGCTTCAAGGACAATGCCAGGACACGGCTGCCCACCAGCCAGATCACCAGGCGCCGGGGTTCCAGGCGACGTAGCAGTGGGCCGGTAATGACAGCGGGCAGTGTGTTGGGTTGCGGCATGAAGCAAGCAGCTCACAGAAGATAGAACTGAAAGCGTAGCGCAGCGGATGTCAGTGTTTTGTTAACAGGCCATCCGCCGGCGCTTGCGGCGTTAAGTCAGCCGGCCTTGCCCGAGGGAATCCAGGGACGAGCTTTTTTTCGACTGAGATTGGGCGTTTTGCTGCAGTGGGTCGCTGACGTTATTCGCAGGTTTTTCCTGAGGCTTGGCGGGCGGCTCGACGGGCTGTATGGCTTGGTTGATGGTATGGGTGTGGAATGTGCTACCTATGATCATGGGAAAACCTCTTGCTCAATTGAAGGAGTGTTCTCGCATCAATATTCCCTTTGATTACGCATCGCTTCAGTGGCATTGGCCGGGTTTACGTTCCCGGCCATAGGTATCCGCATGTTTGGATTGTAGGATCAGGGCGTGTCTCAGGCAGGCTTTGGCACCGTAAACCTGAACTCACTGCCTCGGCCCACTTCACTTTCAGCTTCTATCCGCCCGCCGTGGGCCTGCACGATCCCTTGCGTGATGTACAAACCCAACCCGCTGCCAGTGGGGTTGTTCTCGGTCTGCGTCCAGTAGCGGTCAAACACATGCGGCAACTGTTCAGGCGCAATACCCTCGCCGGAATCGCGCACCGAGAACACGATTTCTTCGCCATTGCTCATGGCGCTGATGCCGATGTTGCCCTGGCGCGGGGTGAACTTGATGGCGTTGCCGATCAGGTTCGACAACACCTGGAACAGGCGCTCCGGGTCGGCGTGAATCTGCAGGCCGGGCTCGGTGTTGAACGACAGGTCGATGCCTTTCTCCATCGCCAGTGGCGCGAGCAGGGAATAGGCCTCCTCGAACATCTGGCTGACGTCCAGCGCAACCGGTTTGACCACATAACGCCCGGCCTCGATTTTCGAGGTGTCGAGCAAGTCTTCCAGCAGCACGTTCATGCGCCCGGCGGCTTGCTGCATGGTGTCGATGGCCGAGGAAATCCGCCGTGAGGTGTGTGGGCCATCCGAGCTGAAAGCCTTTTGCATCATGCCGCAGAGCATCGAGATAACCGTCATCGGGTTGCGCAAATCGTGGGACACCACCGCCACCAGCTCATCCCGCGCACGCACGGCTTGCTGCTCGCGCAACACCTGGCGGGCCAGGTCGTTTTCGAGGGCGGAGCGGCGCAGGTCGTTGGCGGCAAACAAATCGCCATGGCTCCACTTGGTGGAGATACCGGCCATTTCCACTTTCCAGATTTCAAACGAGGTGCGCGGGCGCAGGCGTAAACCGGCGTCGGAGGTTTCCAGGTTCAGGGGTTTGTTCGGGTCACCGCTCCAGTTGATGTTCTCTTTCACTTCTGGGCGAAACCACAGCACACCGTTATCCACCGGCTTAGGCAGGCTCATGGCCAACACGCCACTGGCGACTTGCTGGAACTCGGCGGCGGGCGGGTACACCGCCGCCAGGTTGTGGCTGGAAAACACCGGTTCGCCGCTGGCTTGCAGCCACTTGTGCAGCGCACGAATCTGCTCCGGGTGCGGGCAGTTGCCGTAACGGTGCAGCTGTTTGTCTTCAATGATCGCCACGCCGCCCGACAGGGTCAGGTCCATCAGCACTTGCGGCTGTTGGGCCAGGCCGTCGAACACGTTTTGTTCAGAGGCTTTCATCGCGCGATCAAGCAGGGCCAGGGCCTCGACTTTTTCTTCGCGCTGACGGCTGAGGTCCAACGCTTCCATGGCGCTGATCTGCAATGACAACACCTGGCCGATGGTTTGGCAGGCGACACGCAGGTCGTTAGGCACCAGCAGCGGCTCGCGGTTACCGCAACTGATCAGGCCCCAGAGCTTGTCGCCCGCCATCAACGAGATGCTCATGGACGACAACACGCCCATGTTCTGCATGTACTGGCAGTGAATCGGCGACACGCTGCGCAGCGTGGCAAAGCTCAAGTCCAGCGGCTGGCCGGTGTCCGGGCGCAGTTTGGGCAACAGTGGCACCGGCTCGTAGGCGGCATTCGGGATGATGCGCAGCCAGTTGGTGCGGTACAGCTCGCGGGCCTGCTCGGGGATGTCGGACGCGGGGAAGAACAGCCCGTTGAACAGCTCCATGGACGGCGCCGACGCTTCGGCGATCACCTGGCCATGGCCTTCGTCTTCAAAGCGATAGATCAGCACCCGGTCGTAACCGGTCATGGCCTGGATTTCATTCACACTGATTTCGTACAGCGCCTGCAGGGTTTTCGCCGACTGCAGGCGTTGCAGCATTTTGCCCAGGTCACTGGTGCGGCCATTAAGGGCGCGCGGCTTGAAATCCTCGAGGCGCGGCTCGAATTCCAGTACCAGCACGTTTTGATGGCGATGCAACAAGCCTTCAAACTCGGCGCCGTTGAGGCTGACGTGCAGCGGCGGCGCATCAAAAAACGTGTTCTGTTCAGCCATGGCTCGCACGGCTTGGGCGTGTTCTGCGCCAATCAACGTGTGCAGCGGCTGGCCCAGCAGTGTCTGGGGCGCGTGGCCGAATAAAGTGCCCACGTTGGCGCTGACCTGGATGATGTGCAGGTCGGGTTCCGACAGCGTCAGCAACACACCGTGGGGCTGGATTGCCCCCGGAAAGCGAATGGGTTCGTCGGCACAGTTGGCAAGCAGCTCTTCAAAATCGTCGGGTTTCATAGCAGTACCTCCTGGCTGGCGAGCCATTGCTCAAAGCCACTGAATGTCGAACAGGCCGCCGCCACGGCACGCTGTTTGGCGTGCGCATCGAGTGGCTGGCGGCCCAGGTAGTCGAGAAAGTCTTTCCAGCGCCGACCGGTCTCGGCGCCGTATACATTGAGAAACGCACCGCCGTTGCTCGCGTCGATGCCCAGCCGTTGGGCCATTTCCCGGCGCAGCACTTGACCGCCCAAGGTGGCGCCTTCGAGCACGTACAGGGCGCCGAGGCAGGCGGCGGGGGTGTCAAAAATGGGCAGTTCGGTGCAGCGGGGCAGGGCACTGATCGCAAGGTCCTTCAGGCCGAGGGCGTGCAGGTCGCTCAGCAGCGTGGGCGTTTTCACCCGCAATACGGCGTTGTATCCGTCGGCGATCAAGCCGCTGTCGTGCAGTGCCGCTTCGATGGGCGCATAAAAGCCGTAGTACGCCTGGAGCAAGCGCCGATACCAATCGGCATCCAGGTCTTGCGCGAAAAACGGCAGGCGTTTTTCCAGCGCTACATGCAGTAGCCCGGTGCCGTCGCGTAACGCTTCCAGTAATGAGGGCGCACCAAGGTCAGGGGCCTGTGACTGCATTCAATGAGCTCGAACTGTGGGCCTTTCGGCCATGAATGACGCGCGTAAATGGGCGACGATTCTACACAACTCATTGCCGTCAACTGTACGCACAAGGCGAAAAGGCTGACCGACGGATCAGAAAAGTCGCTCCTTGCGTGATTAATGACCACGGGGCAGCGCCTCAAGTTCGCTTTAAGTGATATTGCGGCGCTATCAATGCAGCGAAGAGCCCCGCTGGCTCAGCGCCGTTTGCACGCACTGGACCAAATGTTCGGCACTCCACGGTTTGGGCAAAAACCGCACCGAACCGCCCAGCTGTGCTGCCAACTTGGTATTGCCGGAAGTCAGCACCACCGGCACCGACGGCCAGCGATGCGCCACCACCTTGCTCAGGTCGTAGCCGTTGAGCAAACCTGGCATCTGGATATCGCTGACAATCAAATCCACAGGGTCATCGCCGCGTTCCAGGTAAATCATCCCTTCATCCGCCGAAGGAAATGACGTCACTTGCGCCCCGAAATCCTCCAGCACATCCACCATTAACGAGCGAATAATCTCGTCGTCTTCCAGCACTAAAATCGATGGCTGAGCCATGATCCTTACTCCACCATCAGGGTTCAGTAAGGTGGAGTGGGGAGGGTGTGATTAGGTTCGATTGGATGCGTATGAGGCGATGGATGGTCATTTGGAGGGTCTAGGTTGCGCATCCGCAAGGCATCTTGCACGATACCGCGCTTACCTGCACAGGACTGGCCTGATCCCTATTGGCCATCGAACAAGGCCGTCAATCATGCACACTCCTTCCGCGCTGCTGCTCGACCCAAACCTGGGCAACCGCATGATCAAAGTCGACCACGCCGGCGAGCATGGCGCGATCTGTATTTACAGCGGCCAGCTGTTCATGGCGCGGTTGTTTGCCCCGAGCATGGTCGCCGAACTGAAGGAGTTCTTGTCCCACGAACGCCGCCATCGTGCGGTGTTCCAGGCCGAGTTGCAGCGCCGTGGTTATCGCCGTTGCCGCAGTTATTGGCTCTGCGGGCTGGGCGGGCTGGTGCTGGGGTTGCTCACCGGGCTTTGCGGGCGCAAGGCTATTGTCGCCACCACGGTGGCGGTTGAAAGCGTGGTACTCAAGCACCTGGCCCATCAACTTCACACCTTGCACGACATCGACCCGTTGGCGGTGGCGGCGATTGCTTCCATCGTCGAAGAGGAGCAGCACCACCATGACCACTCGGCCGCGCAGATTGATGTGCGTGACCCGTGGTTCAGGGCGCTCACGCCGGTGGTCACGGCGTGGACCGAAACGGTGATCTGGATGGGCATGCGCTCCTGACAAACAGGCATAATCGCCGCAACACCTGCCGTGGAGCCCGCCATGAAGTACGCCTTACTGACCCTCGCCCTGATCCTCAACACCGCACCGGCCTTTGCGGCGGGCGATGCCGAGGCGGGCGGCAAGCTCTTCAGCAAGACCTGCGGCGGTTGCCACAGCATCGGCGAAGGCGCGCGCGGCGGCTTCGGCCCACAGCTTAACGGCATCATCGGCCGCCCCGCCGGCACCACCACGGATTACCAGTACTCCGACGCGATGAAAAACTCCGGCGTGGTCTGGACCCGCGACAAACTCGCCGCCTATATAGAGGCGCCGAAGAAAGTGGTCAGCGGCACGCGCATGATCTTCTGGGGCATCAGTGATCAGGAAAAAATTGAAAACATCCTGGCGTACCTCGAAACCTTCCAGCCCAAATGATCACTCGCGCACGTTTTTAAACAGCATCAACCGCGCACTCTCATGCAACCCGCGCGTCAGCCCCTGCAGGCGTTGAAACTCTTCGGGGTGCTGCTCGGCCACATCGTCGCGCGGCGTTGGCGAGGCCAGGTCATGCAGGGTCGGCGAGCTGCCGTCGTGTTGCATCTGCAGCAGGAAGTCCTTGGTCACGCCGCCGATAATCGGGAACGTGCCCTCGTGCAGCACCAGCGGCACCACACGTTCACCTTCCGGCGCCGGCTGCTGGATGTCGCGGCCCATCGCGCCATTGCGAAACGGTACACCCGCCATGCCCGCCACGGTCGGTAGCAAATCCGCCAGGCCCACCGCTTCTTCGATCACCCGCGGTTGCAGGCCCGGCGCGTGGATCAGCATCGGCACATTATTGCTTTCCAGGCCCAGCTGCTCGAAGGCCGGCGCCATGTGCGGGATCTGGCTGATCCGCGTGTTGTGGTCGCCGAAGAACACGAAAATGGTGTTGTCGTACCAGCCACCGGCCTTGGCGATGTCCATCAGGCGGCCAATGTTGAAGTCCAGCAGGCGCACGGCGTTGTATTGCTCGACACTGCGCGAACCGGCGGCCTGGGCTTGTTCCAGGGTTACGTTGCTTAATTCAAACCCGTCGTTGTGCTTGGGGATGGTAAACGGGCGGTGGTTGCCGGAAGTTTGCACGTAGGCGAAGAACGGTTGGTCCTTGGGCACCGCGCGCAGCAACTGGTCGCCTTCCTTGAACAGGTCCAGGTCGGAGATGCCCCACACATCCACCCGTGGCGAGCGCCAGTGGCTTTCGTCAAACAGCTGCACGCCGTCGATGCTCTGGCGGATCAGCGCATTGATGTTCGCCCAGCCGGCATTGCCGTTGATCATGTAGAACTTCTGGTAGCCCTCGAAGGCATTGATCAGCGTGTGTTGCCGGGTGATCAGCGGGTTGCGTGTGGCGGTCTCCTGGCGGGTGACATCGGGCACGCCGGTGATGCTCGCCCACACGGTTTTGGCCGTGCCGGTGACGGGCACGTAGAAGTGTTTGAAGAACCAGCTTTGCGTCGCCAGTTTATCCAGGTTCGGCGTGGGGTTCAGCGGGTTGCCGTAGGCACCGACGGCGCTGGTGCCGAGGGATTCGAGCATCACGAAGACCACGTTCGGCGGGCGCTCGCCTTGCAGGCGATAGGGCTGCACGCCTTGCTCGCGGGTGAAGTTCAGTCGCTTGGGATCGGGTTGGTCAACGCCCAAATACTCGGCAACTTGCGAGTAATGCTCGCGCACCTTGCCTTCATCGAATTGCGATTGGCCGACCTTGAGCGTGTCGTACAAAAACAGCACCGGGTTCAGGCCCACGGCGGCGACCTGGCTGTTGCCGGAAAAGAACGCATCGCTCCAGCGCAGCGGCACCGGGTTTTCCAGGTTGAGGTTGGCCACGCGGCCGAGCAACGCCAGCAGTACGGCGACAACGCCGACCACGGCTACAGAAGCCACCGCCCATTTGCCGATGGGTTTGGCTTCGCGGTCCAGGGTCAATCGCTCCAGGCACACCAATGCCCATACCCACAGGGCCACGGCTGCCAGCCAACAGGCGGTTATCCACAGCACCGGGTAGGTTTCCCACACCATCTGCTGAGAAATCTGCGCGTCTTGCAGGTAGCGCAATACCGTCGCGTTGATGCGCACACCGAGGTAGGCGTAGTGGCCGAAGTCGATGATGTACACCAGGCCGACCACGGCCAGTGCCACCACCAGATAGCCACGCGCCAGCCAGCGCAGGGCGGGCAGGGTGGTGAGGTTCCAGCTTGGGAACCAGGCCAGCAGCGCCAATGGCAGCAGGATCAACACCGCCAGGCGCAAGTCGAAACGCAAGCCGATGCCCAGGGTTTCCAGCAGCGCCGGCGTGTTCAAATCCAGACCGGAAAAGCTGATTAAAAACACCAGCCGCAGCGCGGCCAGCAACCCAAACACCAACCCAATCGCGCCCACGCCGTAGCGCAGGCGGCGTGATTGCAACACACCCATCATTGACCTCTACTCAATCTCACAAACACCACCAAGCCAATGTGGGAGCGGGCTTGCCCGCGAAAGCGTTGGTTCAGTGCCAGATGTGCTGCCTGACCCAGCGCATTCGCGAGCAAGCCCGCTCCCACAGTTTGAGTTGCATTCATCCAGTGGCCAGCGGATCGCCCCGCCAACATTGACCTCTACTCAATCTCACAAACACCACAAGGCCAATGTGGGAGCGGGCTTGCCCGCGAAAGCGCTGGTTCAGTGCCACATGTGTTGCCTGACCCAGCGCTTTCGCGAGCAAGCCCGCTCCCACAGTTTGAGTTGCATTCATCCAGTCGCCAGCGGGTCGCCTCGCCAACATTGACCTCTACTCAATCTCACAAACACCACAAGGCCAATGTGGGAGCGGGCTTGCCCGCGAAAGCGCTGGTTCAGTGCCAGATGTGCTGCCTGACCCAGCGCATTCGCGAGCAAGCCCGCTCCCACAGTTTGAGTTGCGTTCATCCAGTGCCCAGCGGATCGCCTCGCCATCATTGATCTCTACTCAATCTCACAAACACCACCAAGCCAATGTGGGAGCGGGCTTGCCCGCGAAAGCGCTGGTTCAGTGCCAGATGTGCTGCCTGACCCAGCGCATTCGCGGGCAAGCCCGCTCCCACAGTTTGAGTTGCATTCATCCAGTGGCCAGCGGATCGCCCCGCCAACATTGACCTCTACTCAATCTCACAAACACCACCAAGCCAATGTGGGAGCGGGCTTGCCCGCGATAGCGCTGGTTCAGTGCCACATGTGCTGCCTGACCCAGCGCATTCGCGGGCAAGCCCGCTCCCACAGTTTGAGTTGCATTTATCCAGTGGCGAGCGGATCGCCTCGCCATCATTGACCTCTACTCAATCTCACAAGCACCACCAAGCCAATGTGGGAGCGGGCTTGCCCGCGAAAGCGCTGGTTCAGTGCCACATGTGCTGCCTGACCCACCGCATTCGCGAGCAAGCCCGCTCCCACAGTTTGAGTTGCATTCATCCAGTGGCCAGCGGATCGCCTCGCCATCATTGACCTCTACTCAATCTCACAAACACCACCAAGCCAATGTGGGAGCGGGCTTGCCCGCGAAAGCGCTGGTTCAGTGCCACATGTGCTGCCTGACCCACCGCATTCGCGAGCAAGCCCGCTCCCACAGTTTGAGTTGCGTTTATCCAGTGGCGAGCGTGTCTGATCGCGCCATCCTTGATCTCGACTCGATCTCTCAAACATCACAAAGCCAATGTGGGAGCGGGCTTGCTCGCGAAAGCGCTGGTTCAGTCACATATATGCCGCCTGACCCGCCGCATTCGCGAGCAAGCCCGCTCCCACAGGTTGAATTGCATTAATCCAGCGATGACGCAGTAGCCCGTTAAAAGCGGATCCACCAAGTAATCCCAATAGTTTTCCGAAGCCTTCAGCCGCAGCGCGAACGCCAAGGTGCCCAGCGCCAGCATCCAAACTGCCAGCGCATTACGCAGCCACAGCATCAACAAGGCCGCCGCGCCCACCAGCACAATCATCGGCCGAGGGTTAAAGCCCCAGCGGTAGGGGTCGTAATACGTCAGGCCCATCGTGGCCGGGTACAACAACAGGCTCAGCACGCCAAACAGCACCAGCACTTGCACCTGCTGTTGACGACCAAGCGGCTGCACCACCCCCAATCGACACAGGCTTACACACGCCAACAACACCAATGTGCTGATTGCCAGGTCATCGGTAAAGCTGCGCACATACGCCGCCAGGGACAGTTCATTCACCGGGATAAAACTCAGCACCACCAACAGCGGCAGCAACCACGGGCGCCACGGCGCGGTAAACCGAAACATGCTCAAGAGTACAAACCCCAGCAGCACAAAACTCAAATGGGCCTGCCACACAGAAACCATCACAGATGCTCCGCCAGCCAGGCTTCGTTGAAGCTGACATGTTTGATAAACGTGTTATTCCACGAGTACACCAAGTGGTACGTGCCGTCCGGGCTGCGGCTGAAATACGGGTACTCGTACTCAAAATCGCAACCACGTGGTTTGCACACGCGGTAGTCCAGGTTGCTCAAGAAGCGTTGTTCCAGCGGCAGGCGTTTGGCGCCGCTGGAAGCGCGGAAGCCTTCGCCGATGATTTCTTTGTAGGCCTCGTGGGAGAAGGGCTGGCCGAGCGGGTCGGGCGATTGGTCCAGCTCGATCACCGTGCGCCATTGGCTGAACTGCGCGTTGGTGCCGTAGAGGCTGAGCTTGAAGCGCCCGTCCTGCAGGTCGTTGAGGGCGACCAACAAACCGTCGTCCTCGGTGGCCACTGCCGCCAATGATGAATTGGGGTTGGCCGGCTCCAACGGGTACGGCTCGCTCCAGGTTCGCCCGGCATCTTCGGTGCGGCTGGCGAGCACGCGGTGATGGGTTTCGCCGGCGTAGCGCAACATCGCCACGGCGCGCTGGCCGTCCTGCGGCACGATGGTCGGTTGCAGCGAATGCTTGCCACGGCTGATGCGGAATTTGTCGATTACCGCGCCGTCCGCGCTCAAGTACAGGTACTCGGCAAACTTGCCCATGAACTCGTGGTACACCGGCAGGCCGATGGAGCCATCGGCATGAAACACCGGCGCGGCACGCACCAAAGTGCTGATGTTGAAGAACGGCGAGGTGACCAATTGCCGAGGCGCCGACCAGTTCACGCCGAGGTCATCGGAGACCATCACGTTGATCGCACTGGTGGCCCAACCGCCGACCGACACCGACACATAAAACATCCACAGTCGCTTGTCCGGCCCCAGCGCAATCACCGGGTTACCGAGTTTGCGAATGTAACGCTGGGTGCCGTCGCGGGTGCTTTCCCGCGTGGCCAGCACGTGTTCGGCGCCCCATTCACCACTGCGTGCATCAAAGCGCGCGGTGCGCACCTGCACGTCCGCAGCGCCTTCGCGGCTGCCCGCAAACCACACGGCCATCAAGTCGCCACCGGGTAGCGCGGTGACGGAAGATGAGTGCACAAAGTCAGTCAGTTGCGAGGACACGAAGCGGCTGGTGTATTGCGGCGCCGTCGCGACCTTCGAGGGTGGCGGGCTCGCTTGGGCAAACGGCGCCAGCACATGGGGCGGATGGCTCAGCCAGGCGGCGATGAATACCCCGAGCAGGCTGCAGATCAGTAGGGCGGAGCGCATAGAGAACCTGTCAGAGAAAAGGATTACTGCGCACGCTCATCCGGCAGGCGCTTCCTGCGACCGGTGAGCATGGATAACGGCAGGTTGTCCTTGACCTGGATACTTTCAAACACGGCGGCCAGCACATGCACACAGACCAGACCCAGCAGCACATTGGCGGCGGTTTCGTGGACTTGCAGCGGCCAGTCGGCACCCCATAGCGCGTCGACTTCCTGCATCAGGAAGCCGCTGATGCCGAGGGTCAGCAGCGCCGACAACATCAACAGCATCACCAACGCGCCGATGGGCGAATGGCCAAGGCGATGCAGCGCTCGCCCGCTGAATACCGTACGCACATGCGCGCCGAGACGCGCAGGCGTCGGCCAGAAATCCGACCAACGCGCGCTGCGCGGTCCGACAAAACCCCACACCGCTCGCACCAGCAGCCAGGCCATGGCGTAATAGCCCAGCCACACATGCCAGTCGTCGCCTGCTTCGTTGAAGAAGTAGTTGGCGATAAAGACTCCGGCGATCGACAGATGAAACAGCCTGACCAACGGGTCCCACAGGCGCAGGTTTTCGCCTGGCATCAGCCCTTGATCTCAGTCTTCACGGCTTTGCCGGTCACCGGGTCGTGGTAGATCTCGACCTTGCGCTTGTCCTTGTCGAAGCCATAGATTTCGTAGCAGTTGCCGTCGGTGACCTTGAACTTGCTGATCTCATACCCTTCGGCCTTGAGCTTGTCCTGGAAGGCTTTTTCGTCTTGCCACTGCGAGCGCTCGGCGGTGGTGCACTGCGGGCCGGCGAGGGCCATGGGGCTGGCGATAATCAAAGACAGCAGGAGAATTTTGCGCATGGAAAAGCTCTCAGCAGATGTGGGAGATTTCACAGTGCAAAACCAACCTTAGCGCAACCTTAGTTGGCAACGCGCCGTAACATCTTTACTGGAATAGCCCACACTGGAACCCGGCATGATGCCGCCGTTTCCCACAGAGATTCTGCTATGCGCCTACTCCTCGTCGAAGATGATCGTGCCCTCGGCCAGGGCATTCGCGTGGCATTGGGCGCCGAAGGCTACACGCTGGATTGGCTGCACGATGGCCTCAGCGCCTTGCACGCCCTGCGCACTGAAAACTTCGATTTGCTGCTGCTCGACCTCGGCCTGCCACGCCTCGACAGCCTCGACCTGCTGCAGCAACTGCGCGCCGGGCAGCACGACCTGCCGGTGCTGATCCTCATTGCCCGCGATGGCACCGCCGAGCGCATCGCCGGCCTGGATGCTGGCGCCGACGACTACCTGATCAAACCCTTCGACGTCGAAGAACTCAAAGCCCGCGTGCGCGCCTTGCTGCGCCGCAGCCAGGGCCGCGCGCAACCGATGCTGGAACACGCCGGCGTCAGCCTCGACCCGGCCACCCAGCAAGTGCGCTACCAGGATGAAGACATCATCGTCACGCCGATGGAATACCAACTGCTGCACCAACTGATGGTGCGCCCCGGCAAAGTCGTGACCCGCGAACGCCTGGCCCGCGCGCTGTATGGCTGGCAGGATCGAGTCGAGAGCAACACCTTGGAAGTGCTGATCCATAACCTGCGCAAAAAGTTATCCACCGAGCTGATCCGCACCGTGCGCGGCGTCGGCTACGTGCTGGCGCTTAAACCATGAGCTCGGTGCGCGCACGCATCCTCATCCCGGTGCTGGTGTTGATTTTGCTCGGCGACGCGCTGATCAGCTGGCTCGTACTGCGTGACAGCCACCACGAGATCGAAGAAGTCTACGATGCCCAACTCGCCCAAAGTGCGCGCCTGCTGCAAGGCGTACTGCGCCAGCGCGACCCCGGCGAAGCGGATTGGGACCGCCTGTATCAAGCCTTCGACCACGCCATGAGCCGCGTCGGTGAAGACGGCGTCGCCCACCCGTATGAAACCCGCCTGACCTTCCAGGTATGGCGCAGCGACGGCGAGTTGTTGGTGCGCTCCGCCGAAGCGCCCGTACTGACGGCACCGCCGACCACCCTTGGCGCCCACGACATCATCGACAACGGCAACGACTGGTGCGCCTTCCTCCTCGCCGACCCGCAACAGGGTTTGCTGATTTGGGTGGGCGAGCGTGATGACATTCGCCAGGACCTGATCGAACGCATCGTGCGCCACACCCTCTGGCCCACCCTGATCGGCGTGCCGCTGCTGGCCGTGCTGATCTGGCTGACCATCGGCTGGGGCCTCAAACCGCTGCGCGCCATGGTGCTGTCGATTCGTGGGCGCAACACCGACACCTTGCAACCACTGCACCTCAAGCCGCTGCCGAGTGACTTGGAACCCATGCAAACCGCGCTGAACCGGCTGTTGGTGCAGATGGATGATTTGCTCGAGCGGGAGCGGCGCTTCATCGCTGACGCCGCTCACGAACTGCGCACGCCGCTGGCGATCCTGCGCATTCACGCGCAAAACGCCCAAAGCGCCGCGACCGAAGAGCAACGGCGCGAAGCCTTGGATTTTCTGGTGAATGGCGTGGACCGCGCAACGCGCATTGGCAGCCAGTTGCTGACCATGGCGCGCATCGAGCCGCAACTGAACAACCCCGTGTGCAAGCCTGTGCAATTGACGGAGTTGGTGCGCGAAGAACTCGCTGAGCTGACACCGCTGGCGATGGAAAAGGGCGTGGAGCTGGTGCTGGAAGGCCAAGAGCAATGTTGGGTGAAAAGCGAGCCGGTAGCCCTGGCGATTGCGTTGCAGAACCTGGTGACCAATGCGCTCAACTTTTCCCCGGCCGGCACTGAAGTACGGGTGGTCATCGGTGCTGATTACTTGAGCGTGGAAGACCAAGGCCCGGGGATTGATGAGGCGGAGCTGGGCCGTTTGTTCGAGCGGTTTTACAGCCGCGATAACGCCAATGGCGCGGGGTTGGGGTTGGCGATTGTGGAGATGATCGTGGGCAAGATCGGCTGCCGGTTGACGCTGCACAACCTGGAGCGAGGCGGCTTGTGCGCACGGCTGGTATTCAACCAAACCTGAAGCGCCCCGGCTCAACTGTGGGAGTTGTCGAGCCCCAGCGAGGCGACGATGGTATCACCTCGGTACACCTGCCCAACCCAAGCGCCCGCATCGCTGCTCCGTTACACAACATTCGTTTAAACTCCGCTCCAGCCATCAAGCCCACCCTCGATAAGGACATCCCCCGTGAAGCGAATCGCGCTGCTTTCTCTCGCCTTGGCCCTGTGCGCCTGCCAATCCAACCAGCGCGACTCATCGCCCACCTTGCTCAAGGACGGCATCCAACTGCGCCAAAAAACCGTGGCCGTGGATGCAGACCACGCCAAAGTCGTGATGAAAGCCTACGGCGGCACCGCCCCCGTGGAATTCGCGGTGCGCCGCGAAGGCGACGCCGACCAACGCATGGAAACCCTCGGCACCGTGATGGACACCGGCGAAGGCCGGGTTTTCAACTGGATCGCCAAACTCAACCAGACGGTCGCCAGTGCTGGGTTCAAGCGTTTTCCACAGTTGGAAATTCAGGCCGATCCAGGCAAGAAATTGACCGTATCCAGCACCGCCAGAGCCTCGCGACCGGGTATTTACTCCGTTTGCGGGCCGGTGTTCAGCAACTTCGTGCCGGAGCGGGCGAAGGTGTATCTGGTGGAGTTTCAGTTCAAAGGGGATAGGTGTGTGCAGCAGGTATTTGATGTGACGGATCCGGCGAATCGGGTGGTGGTTGAGGGGGCGGGGAGTGAGGGGAAGGCGGGGTGAGGTTTAGCTTTTATGTGGTGGAGCCTGCGGGAATACCACACCGTTGAAGGTGTGGGTGCAGCAGCTGCAAAATGGCGTCATCTGTTCGGGCGTTAACTGCGGGTTGACCTTTTGAAGCAGGCCTGCGGCGTCGACGAACAAACCGCTGTAGTAGGTAGATTCACCGATTGCCACATACTCGTCCTTGTCGACTTCATGTAACGCGACCATCCAGAACACCGGCTCCGGCCGATCCAGCCGGGCGTTGGCTTCGCTGAAAACCTTGTCCCACGGCTGACCGACTTTGGACAGGAGAAAGCGGAATAGCGGTGTGTAGTCAAAACCGTGTCGTTGATGGCTGTGCATTGAGCCGCGAGTGGACAGTGAGCGCTTTGCACTTTTGGTGTGTCGTTCATGGCGGTAAGCGCGACAGCTGCCGTGGCGCACGCCATGGGTTCGGGTGTTGACTGAGCGGTAGAGGAGGGGCTTTTTCATTGCATTAGAACGCCTTCTTGGGCTGCTTTGGAGGTGGCGGCCAAGCGCCTTGGTAGCGGAAGGAAATTTGGTAGTCGAAAAGGCTGGGTTCTATCTCATGCTGGAAGTGTGGCTGGAGAATCGCGATCCAACTCGGCATTACGTTGAATCCCCCAGCAAAAATTTGAGGTTCATTGTGTAAATCGAGTGCCTTGAGAACGCTGTCTTCCTCAACATTGGTCGAGTATTCATCAGCCTCCAAGGTTTCGGTTTGTTTGTCGAACCATTCCAGCCGTACCTTCATCACCATGATCAAATCTCCATTTATTTTTTTATGCGCCGTTCGTCTTTTGCCGGACCCCGTTGCGCACCTGTATAGGGATCAAATGAGCCGAGGTGGCTGATATCGCTGTAACGATAGACTTCAAGCTCACCTTTTTCTGAGTCCCACTCGAAAAGCTTCCTTCCTTTGGCGTCTTTCCAGCGTTCACGAAGGCCGCCGCCGTTCCGTTTTCGGGTCTTTTTCTTTAGTTCTACCAAACCTGGGAAGCCAGTGATGTCCTCGGTGCTGGGGGCTGGAAAGTAGTCGTAATCAGGATTTCTCAGCCCCTTCCGAGGCTCATTGACCACCACATACAGCGGCCGAACACCCGACTCCACCGGGAACACCAGAATAAAATCCCGATACTCCGGCGGATAAACCGGGTTCACCAGAATCTGAGCTGCCTTCTCCGTCGGCGGGTAAATCCAAATCACCGGCGCTTGCGGCGCAGCCTCCAACGCCGGAATACCCAGCGTGTCGCCCGGATCAACCGCAGGCGTCCAGATCAGCTCCACGCCCTCTCCCAAATCCGCCACAAACTGATCGCCACGGCTTTGGAACTGCACCACATCAATCATCTGCCAATCGACATGGTTGCCTGTGTAAAACCCATACCCCTTCAGCGTGCCGTCCTCACGCTGCTCCACATGCAAACGCATCTGCGACCGCGCCCGTTGCAGCGAACGCAATTGCTCCTCGCTGTAAAGCGCGCTGTCGCCCAACTCAGACGGCCAAGCCAACGCCACCAACCCCGCCAACAGGCCACCGGCTACAGAGCCAGCGGCGGCAGCTGCAGACTCCACTACCGCCGAACGCAACGCCAACTGCCCCAAGCCAGCGGGCAGTGCGCTGCCGCTGATCTTGCGCAGGGCAACCGCGCCTCGGCTGTCCACCTCACGGCCACCCAACAGGCTGAAATGGCCGTAGCCCTTGATCAGCTCCAGCGGTACGTAACCGGTGGGGTTGTTGTAGCGAATGATGCCGTCGGGGAGTTGGCAAGGTTTGGTGAAGGTGCAGCCGGGAAGCGTTGCGGGCGTAGGCGCTGGGGCGGGTATTGGGTCGAATAAGTCTATCGGCGGCGAATAGGGCTCCGGTTTCGGCTGCGGAGTCAGGATTCGCCGTTTGAGTTGGTCTTCTTCGGTGATGGGGTACGAGCGTTCTGGCATGACGGGCTCACTTCCTTGTGCGAGGGAGTGAGCGTACGAGGGGGACTCAGAGGTTGATGTCGGCTTTGTTCGATGGTGTGTGTGGGAAGAGTCAACTGTCTTCTAACGACGTCGACGTGGGTAGTTGGAGTCGTTCATATCGGAACCTACAAGCAGGTAGGACCGTTCTGAATCTCTTACGGAGCCCTCTCCAGCAGCAAAGCGTTTGCTACGGTCGCGAGCCAAATACGCGATGGATACGCCGAATGCTCACGTTCAACACGCTATGGAAAAATCATCCTGAAATCTTCGGAGACGCTGCGCCCTGCCGAACCAATGGCGCCAAGAACTTCAGCGACCAATGCGCGATCAACCTGGGTGTGGCCCTTCGCAGATCCGGCGCCGACCTGAGCAAATTAAGTGGCGTGCGCTATTGTTGGCAGCACCCCAAGAGCGAAGGTCACATACTGGCGGCAGAGGAAATGGCCAAGGCTCTAAGCCGCGCGAACGTCCCTGGTTTACAGCGTGTGCAGAAGGTAAAGCCCGAAGACTTCGAGGATGTGTTGGCAGGACAGCAAGGCATCATTTTCTTCAAAGACTTTTGGCGCCGGGGAAGCGAAACGTTTGGTAATCGCAGTGGTGACCACATCGATCTGTGGAATGGGCGGCGGTTGACGGATTGGCTGAGTTACCCGCGTATTCAGTTGGGGGTCTCGATTGAAGGCACGTTCTCGGATTATCACGAGTCCAGGGAGATTTGGTTTTGGAAGGTTTTATGAAGGTTTTGAAGGGCGTGGTGTTTGTGGTTTTGGTGGTGGCGGTGGCGGTTGGGGTGTTTAACGGGGTTTTTGTGGTGGCCTCGGTTTATTTCGGGCCGTTTTATGAGGGGGACGCGGAGCAGAGTCGGAATTTTGGGATTTGGTTGGTGGGGAATGGAGTGGTGGTTTTGGTTTCGGCGGTGGGTGGGCTGGTTTGGTATTGGAGGTATTTGCGGAGGCGGCGGGGTTGATTAAGGTCGGTTAGCAGGAGATTGAGCTTTTAAACTTGATTGGCAGCGGCGAGTTCGATTTGCTCGTTTGAACTGCATTGTTAAAAAGGAGAAGATGATATATTTTTTGGTGGATGTGAAGTCGTTAAGAGTGTTAGTCGATAGAGAATGGCGTGACACTCTATTATAGCGAATAATTCTCTCCCGGTTTTTAGAGGGAAAAGGGCGTGTCATGATTTAATGAGCTCCGCCCTTGGTTGTAACTTAGACTGGCGCTAATTATTTGGAAATGTCATTGCTTGTTGGATGGCTGTTGTGGAACTTTGGAGTTGGCCTGAAATTTCAGTCAGGGATATAGCTCTCTCTGCCATTAATTTGAATCTGCTTTCGTTGAATGCCGGAGAGTTATATAGCTTTGCTTTTGCTAATAGCGCGGTGTATGCAAAAAATCCGTAAGGGTGTGCTTTGTAAATGTTTTCTATATCCGCGTCGGTAAGAGTGTTGAGAACTTTCAATCCAAGTTCTACTTCATCAAGCTTAAGTGCGGCAGTTGCATAATTTGTCTTGTAAGTGGTTAGGGTTGGGTCCTTCTGGCATGCGGCATGATAATTTTCTAATGATTTTAGTGGCATTCCTAGACCGGATGCTAAAAGTCCTCCTAGGTTATATATTGGTGCGGCATCGACCCCCAAAGTTACAAGTCTCTTGAAGTCTGTGTAAGCCGTTTCTAATAGTTGCGTCTTATGTAGTTCTTGAAGTATCAGGATGGTTGTGTTTAAGGTGAAGTGGATAATTGAGTTGCTCTGATTTTTTGTTTTTTCAGAAGCGGAAAATCTAGCTAATTCGATTATTCCTTTTTTGTCGATTTTGGAATTGGTTAGTTCTTTCCATTCTGTTACGTCATTGTTGCAGCAGATGCCAGCAATAACTTCAAGGCTCGGCAGGTCTGAATTTATTTCTTTAATTATATTTGATATTTTCTTTTCGCTATAATTGCTATCTGGCCCTACTATGCAAATCGATCCAGTGTCGAGTATTGCAATTAAATTGGAATGAGTGAATTCGGATTGTGCGCATCTATATAGTTTGGCAAGAGCTTTGTTGAGAGCAGCGGTGCCATATTTTTTTAGATAGTCAGGCTCGCGAGTGAATCTGATTACAGTTGCAAAGGGAAACGCTTCTTTTGTTGAGGATGCTATAAACTCTTGTAGAGAGTTTATGTCGCCTGTTTTCAAAGTATCGTGGGGCGAAGCGAAGTATTTTGATGCGTTAGACAGCAGGTGGCCAATACTTCCTGCTGGAATAGCCTCTAAATGGCAGCCCGGCTCAAGGTTAAGATAAACTTCATCAGTGCTATCTATTACCGCGAATGATATTTCAGGCTGAGAATTGAAGACTGTTATTCTGGCGCTTTCAACCCTTGGATAAGTTCCTAAGGTTCTAGTTGTTCTGCCATCATTTACTGAGAATTTCATTTTTCCACTGAAGGTAGGATGAAATACTTTGAACTCTTGGCCGACGAGAACTCCAACATTTGATCCTATATCTATAGCAATCACACCCGTATGGGGATTTTGCTCTAAAATTCTTCCGCAAGAAGATAGGATTTCATCTTAAAGTATTACTTGGTTTCTGCCTGCAGCTTTTGCTCTATATAGAGCTGTATCAGCCAAGTCTAAAAGCTCCGCAGTTGGATCAGTACTTAGATCTGCTTTGGATATACTCGAGTGGAACGCAATTCCTATGCTCGTAGATACTCCGCGCTCTGTTGTCGGAGGGGCTGTAAGCGCTGAAAGGTTGTCGCTTTTAGATAACCATTGCCACTCGTCGTCACTTGGAAGAATTTCGTCACATATTGATGATCTGAATTGGTTAGCCCAAATGACAAATTGGTCGCGGGGGGCATTCGCGGAAATAGTTATGAGGTACTCTTCACCTGAAGGATGACCTATGTGAATAAGCGTGTCGGGAGATTGAGCTTGTATCAAGGTTGCACATTTTTCTAAACGTCTGCCGAACGCTTTTAGAACCTGATCGCCGTAGAGGTGACCCCACGTATCGTTTACTTGTTTGAAGTAGTCTATATCTAAAGCAAATACAGCGAGAATTTTTGTATGCTTACTCTCTTGAAGCGCAATGTCGGAGGACTGCTTGCCACTTATTTTTTCAAGTGTTGTTCGAAGTTCTTCTCGGAAAGCTTCTTTTGCAAGCAAGTGCGTAAGTGCGTGATGAGATACTCTGTAGGCGTTAGAGGCGCTCTCCTGTATTCTTTCAATTAAGTCTCTGTATTTTTTTCTGGTTTCCAGTCTGGGAGACTTCGCAAAAGAAAGTGATACGGTTGCATTGTATGTTTGCAAATAATAGCGGGCTGTTAAACTACTAGGGGAGTGATGTGCCACGACCTCGCTTATGGATTTTTCGAGATTTTGAATAACTTGCGAGCTCGGTGGTGGACCACCTAGCTCTTTCCATTGGTTATCATCCTTATAATGAAGTTTGCACGTTATATTTTGGGAGGCTAACTCTCTATCGAATTCAATTTTCAGTGCAATTATTTTGTCAAGTTTCATTTTTTATTTCTTTTTTTTGAGAGTTTTTGCATGTCGTTTTCTTTGCTTCGAAGAAATCGATAGTGTGGTGGTATTAAATTTTCAAAGTTGGGTGAAAGATTTGCAGTGCTTAATATTAATGTGTTTTTTTTGTTCATCTGGCCCTCCTTGGTTTTTTGTATTTCCTAATCCTCGCCGTTGTGCCTGCGAGACGCAAGGGATTGGTGTGGCTTTCTGCTTCCATGACCCGCGGCCAATTTCTTGTGACATATAATCGGACTAAAGCAGGAAGCGAACTTGCTTGTGCCCTTTAGCTCATCAAGGTACCCTTTTTACCGTTGCTGCAAAATCAGCGACCGGGCTTGGAAACCCGATTAGGTATAGGCGCACCAGCGCCCCAAACACGATTACAGGCGCTTTTTTTTGCCTGCGATTTTGTGTAATGGCGGCTGTGCGCGGGAGGACTTCGGTCCTGCCGGGACCTATACCCCCGGTTTTCCAACCTGCGTACAGCTGCCACCCATTCGCTTGGAAACGAACGTGGCAGCTCCAATTAGGTATGGGAGATGCACCGATGACTTATCACGACATGCTTGTTTTTGACCTTTCTGTCTTTTGTGCTTTGGCACCTAACGGAGGTGCCCAATGATCAACCCACCCCTCAACAAAACCCTCGGCATCATCACCTTCTCCACCTGCGGCCAACAGCCCGACCTCCACCGCCTATTCCGCGTCAACTCCGGCGTACCCATCCGCGATGCCCTGGAACATGCTTCAGAACTACTTCACTGTTCCAAAATGCTCGCGTTGGATGCCGCCATGGACAAGAGCGCGGACCGTTACGCCTGGGCAGCGCATTATTTGGGGGAGATGGCGAAGGCGGTGGTGGATGATTTGGCGAATGGGATGTTGCCGAATGGGGTGATGGAGGAGGGGGAGGCTGTTGGTGTGTAGGCGGGTGAGGTGATGGTGTTTGGGCTGGCGTCTTCGCAGCGATGCGGCGACCCGACAAGCCAGCTCCCACATTTTGATCTTGGTACATCCGTGTAAATCGTTTAGCAGTAAAAGAGACCTTGGGACGCCAAGGTCTTTTTTTTGCCTGCAATTCAGGCCAGCAGGTGCTTGGAAATGATCTGCGAGATTTCCACAATCGAAGTCTTTCCGGTGAACTCAAACTTCACTTTCCCCAGCGATGAAAAGTAAATCTCAAGTTCCGAATCCAGATCAAATGTGCCGGACGTTTCCACTGAGTACGCGACGATGTTTTTGTACGGCAGCGAGTTGAAGTCCTTCTTGCTGCCGGTAATCCCCTGCACGTTCACCGCGATGATGCGTTTGGTGGTGAAGACTACGCCGTCGCGCATGGCTTTGTAGGCGTCGATCACTTCTTCACCGTCGAGCAGCAGGGCCGAGACGCGTTCGGCGTATTCGTTGTTTTGTTTGAGTTTGAAGAAGCCTTTGTTGTTGAAGTCGATCATGTGCCTGTCCTTGGGTGAATGGGGCGGTATGCGCCGGCGTGTGTGTATGACGTTTTGCTCGTGGATCTGTATCTAACGGGCTGCTGTTCAGCGCCTTACCATGGCGCCCAGCACACTATTCAAGGAGCGACACCATGCCCGAACTGTCCAGCTGGCTTGCTTATGGCCTGATCTCACTCGGCATGGTGCTCACGCCCGGGCCGAACATGATTTACCTCATTTCCCGCTCGATTTGCCAGGGCCGCACGGCCGGGTTGATTTCGCTGGGCGGTGTTGCGTTGGGTTTCCTTGTTTATATGTTTTGCGCGGCGTTGGGCATTACCGCATTGGTGATGGCGGTGCCCTTTGCGTACGACGCGCTGCGCCTCGGCGGTGCGTTGTACCTGGTGTACCTGGCCTGGCAGGCGGTCAAGCCGGGTGGCCGTTCGCCCTTTCAGGTTCGCAATTTGCCCCAGGACAGCCCGCGCAAGCTGTTCATGATGGGCTTTGTGACCAACCTGCTGAACCCCAAGGTGGCGGTGATGTATTTGTCATTGTTGCCGCAGTTCATTGACCCGAACGGCCATGGCAGTGTGCTGGCGCAGTCGCTGATCCTGGGCTTTACGCAGATTGCTATCAGCGTCAGCGTTAACTCGGTGATTGCCATCATGGCGGGCTCCATCGCGGTGTTCTTCGTCACCCGGCCGGGTTGGCAGGTGGTGCAGCGTTGGGTGATGGGCTCGGTGTTGATGGGGTTGGCCGTGCGTATGGCGGCTGAAGGGCGGCGCTAAGTGGGTGGTCGCAACACGGCGTTTGGTTCCGTGCTCAGCGGGCCATGACGTTGACGATCACGTGGAGGATGAAGGCGGGGCCGTAGCAGGGCTGGCCGTGTTCATCCTCGATCCGCCAGATCGACGTGACGGTGCAGGTTTCCTTGGGCGCGGCGAATTCCACGGTGATGTGCACCGGCTGGCCGGGCAGGGTTTCTGCAATGGCAATTTCGTTGTTCAGGCTGCGCAGGTGTGTGTCCATCACCACTTCCAAGGGCGCGCCCGTGGCGGTGCGCCGGGCGATGACGTATTCGCCGTCCACCCGCACCAGTTTGCGGCCGCGCCAGGGGCGAGTGCCGAGGTTCTGGAGCTCCCAGGTTTTCTGAAAAACTTCGCCGGGCAGCACCACGGTTTGGTCGGGCGTGGTGACGTCTGCATTGAAGACGGCGATATCACTCGGGTCATTCAGGCTGATAGCGCGGTTGGTGGTGGCCAGTGAGTTGGCGTCAGCCGGCGCGCCTGCGAGGTCGGCGAAATAGCGGAACAGCAACAGCGGAGAAACCTGCAGCGCCTTGGCGAGTTTGATCAGCGTGCGTACGGATGGGTCTTGGGAAGCACCGCCCGCCAATCCGTAGAGGTAGGTTCTGGAAATGCCGGCTTCCTTGGCCAGAATGGTCATGGATTTACCCAGTTCCCGGCTGCGTCGTACGACCAGCGCTCGGAGGGTGTCGCGCGTCTTGATGCTCATAGTCGATTACTCATCCCCAGTCCTTGGTGAAGGTCGTTACGTTGTTAGCCAAAAAGGACAACCTGCTCGCCGCAACGGGTAGTGGCCCATGCACACTCGCACCCTGCTAGCGACGTTGTGAAGGACATGGATAGTCCGCGTTTTGATTGGCTATATCCAGTGTCGCGGTTTCTCGCATGCTTGCGACCTCGTGTTTGTTGCATTCCTTTACAACTATCTCTGGATATAGCTATGAAACAGATAAAAGCGTGCTGTGAATCTATTGCCCGATCAGGCTTTGGCACCCTGCAGATTTCAGATGCGATGCAGCAGGATTACAAAAAGATCATTGATGGGTACTCGGCCATTTCCCAAACCACCAAGCAATCATTTTCCTTTGCCGAAGACACTGACGGTTTTTTCCCTTTTGGCGCTGAATATTCGAGTATCGAAGACCACCCGGACTTGTGTGAGCGCTTCTGTTACTGGCCCGCGCATGCGTCGAAGCGAATGGATCTGGAATTCACCCAGAGCCCGTTCTTTACCGCGGTGGATAGTTTTGAGCGCCAGGTCAGCGAGCTCGCCCAAGGATTAATGGACGGCATTTGTGCAGAGTTTGGCGTTGCGCCATTAGCACCCTTGCGGTTGGCGTCTTATATCCAGCTCTGTGTATACGGTGCTCAGGCCACAAACGGCGCGCGTCAATTTGCTCAGGACCCTCATGAAGATGGGCACATGCTGTCATTTATCAAGCCTAACCGCGAAGGGCTGGTCTTGGTCAAGGGCGGTTCGTTAGAGCCGGTTAGGCTCCTGGAAGGCGAGATTGCAGTGCTGGCAGGCTCCTTGCTCACCGAGCTTTCCGATCAGTCCATTCCGGCTGCCTATCATGCTGTGCTGGCACCTAAACAGCCGGTCGCCAGAAGCTCGTTGATTTACTTTGCAAATCCGAGCCCGGAGCAGCTGCCAACCAGCTTTTTCCGCCGCAAACCCATTGACCTGAACGGCGCCGTCAACGCGCGTCATACCGGTTTCGGCAATCAGCCTATCCAACTTCTTTAATCGCCGTGCGGGTTCGAACATTCCATGTTTCCACACTTCAACGCCCTGTACCTCGAAGGCTTGCTCCTGGGCATCGGACTGTTCGCGGCCCCCGGCCCAAAAGACACCTTGGTGATCCGCCAAGGTGTCGGCCGTGGTCCCATCTGGTGGGTGGTCGCTATTTGTGTGCTGGCCGATGTCCTCCTGATCGCTATCGGCGTCACGGGGTTAGGGTCAGTACTGGAAAGTTGGCCGGCGGTGATGGCGCTATTGCTCTTGTCTGGCGCGGCCTATCTGTTGTGGTTCGGTGGTCAGCGCTTGCTGGCCTGCATCCGCAACCAGTCCATGCCGGACACTCAAGGCGGCAATTCACAACGCGGGCTGTTACGCACGGCAATGGTGCTCGGCTTCGCCGACCCCTATGCCTGGCTGGATACGGTGGTGCTGATCGGCTCTATCGGTGCGGCCAAACCCGCAGGCCAACAAGCGCTGTTCGCGACAGGCGCGATGACAGCGTCGTTGGTGTGGTTTGTGCTGTTGGCGCTGGGATGCCAGCGTTTGACCTGGCTGTTTCGCGCACCCGTGGTGTGGCGATGTTTGGACGCTGGCGTTGCAGTGCTGATGGTTTACCTGGCCGGCATGTTGATCGTTGATTCACTGGATATCTTTCAGATAGCCCTGGAGGGTGGTCAGCGGCGGGCTTAGCTCATCAAGGCTGCGGACCTGCTGCACAGCGGCGGCCAGCTTATGCAGCTCGCGCCCGAGTACGGTGTCGGCACCGCCTAAAGTAGTCATTGCCTGGGCAATGCATTCATTAAGTTTGCGTTGAATCGTGGCCAAATCCCCTTGGCGCACCAACAACCCAAACACCTCGCGCTCATACCCATCCATCACCAGATCGTCCCGCAGAATCGGGCTCGCGCCTTCGGCCTCATGCACCAGCTTGAGAGCAAAAAGCGCAACAGCTTCCAGCGTCAATTCCATGGTCCCGGCTCCTCAACGTCTGCGTTCGCCTGTGTTCACCCACTTTTCTACAGGCGAAAAAAAAGACCTTGAATTTCAAGGTCTTTCTTTAAGATGGTGCCCCGAGGGAGACTCGAACTCCCACTCCTTTCGAAAACGGATTTTGAATCCGCCGCGTCTACCAATTCCGCCATCAGGGCTCAATGGCGGCGAAGTATAGAGATGAGATTACCGTTGGTCAATCACGTTTCATGGTCTATTTTCACTATTTCCGCTAGACTTCCCGGCCCTGCTAGACGAACCCCATCATGCGCGTTGCTGACTTTACTTTTGAGCTCCCTGATTCGCTGATCGCTCGCCACCCTTTGGCCGAGCGTCGCGCCAGTCGACTGCTGACCCTGGACGGGGTCAGCGGTGCCCTCGCACACCGTCAATTCACTGATTTGCTTGAGCATTTGCGCCCAGGCGATTTGATGGTGTTTAACAATACCCGGGTGATTCCGGCACGGCTGTTTGGCCAGAAAGCGTCCGGCGGCAAGCTGGAAATTCTGGTGGAGCGGGTGCTGGACAGCCATCGCGTGCTGGCCCATGTGCGCTCCAGCAAGTCGCCGAAACCGGGTTCGAGCATCTTGATCGATGGCGGTGGCGAGGCCGAGATGGTCGCGCGCCATGACGCGTTGTTCGAGCTCAGGTTCGCCGAAGAGGTGTTGCCGCTGCTGGAGCGCGTCGGCCATATGCCGTTGCCTCCTTATATAGACCGCCCCGACGAAGACGCGGACCGCGAGCGCTATCAGACGGTGTACTCGCAGCGCCTTGGCGCTGTGGCCGCGCCGACTGCGGGCCTGCATTTCGACCAGCCGCTGCTGGACGCGATTGCCGCCAAGGGCGTCGAAAGCGCCTATGTGACCCTGCACGTGGGGGCCGGCACGTTTCAGCCGGTGCGTGTGGATAACATCGAAGACCACCATATGCATAGCGAGTGGCTGGAAGTCAGCCAGGAAGTCGTGGATGCCGTTGCTGCGTGCAAGGCGCGTGGCGGTCGTGTTGTTGCTGTCGGCACCACCAGCGTGCGTTCGCTGGAGAGTGCGGCGCGTGATGGCGTGCTCAAGCCGTTCAGCGGCGACACCGATATCTTTATCTTCCCAGGCCGGCCGTTCCATGTGGTCGATTGCCTGGTCACCAACTTCCATTTGCCGGAATCCACGCTGTTGATGCTGGTGTCGGCATTTGCCGGTTACCCGGAAACCATGGCTGCTTATCAAGCCGCCATCGCCAACGAGTACCGTTTTTTCAGCTACGGTGATGCGATGTTTATCACCCGTAACCCTGCGCCGACTGCTCCTAAAGAAGCGGGCCCTGAGGAACAATCATGAGTCGTATGTCGTTTGAACTGTTGGCCACGGACGGCAAGGCTCGTCGTGGTCGCCTCACTTTCCCGCGCGGCACCGTCGAAACCCCGGCCTTCATGCCGGTGGGCACCTACGGCACCGTTAAAGGCATGCTGCCGCGTGACATCGTCGCCACTGGCGCCGAGATCATTCTCGGCAACACCTTCCACCTGTGGCTGCGCCCAGGCACGGAAGTGATCAAGAAGCATGGCGACCTGCATGACTTCATGAAGTGGCAAGGCCCGATCCTCACCGACTCCGGTGGTTTCCAGGTGTTCAGCCTGGGCGCCATGCGCAAGATCAAGGAAGAAGGCGTGACCTTCGCCTCGCCGGTCGACGGTTCCAAGGTGTTCATGGGCCCGGAAGAATCGATGCAGGTGCAGCGCGACCTGGGTTCCGACATCGTGATGATCTTCGACGAATGCACGCCGTACCCGGCGGACGAAGACGTCGCGCGTATCTCCATGGAGCTATCGTTGCGTTGGGCCCAGCGTTCGAAGAACGCCCACGGCGACAACACTGCGGCGCTGTTCGGTATCGTCCAGGGCGGCATGCACGAAAGCCTGCGCAAGCGCTCGCTGGAAGGCTTGGACAAAATCGGCTTTGATGGCCTGGCCATCGGCGGTTTGTCGGTGGGCGAGCCCAAGCACGAAATGATCAAGGTGCTGGATTACCTGCCAGGCCTGATGCCGGCTGACAAACCTCGTTACCTTATGGGCGTTGGCAAACCGGAAGATCTCGTAGAGGGTGTGCGCCGCGGTGTGGACATGTTCGATTGCGTGATGCCAACCCGTAATGCCCGCAATGGGCATCTGTTCATCGATACAGGCGTGCTGAAGATCCGTAACGCGTTCCATCGCCATGATGATTCGCCGCTGGATCCCACCTGTGACTGCTACACCTGCCAGAACTTCTCGCGTGCTTATCTGCACCATCTGGACAAGTGCGGGGAAATGCTGGGTAGCATGTTGAATACCATCCACAATTTGCGTCACTACCAAGTCCTGATGGCTGGTTTGCGCGAGGCTATTCAACAGGGTACATTGGCCGCCTTCGTCGATGCCTTCTATGCCAAGCGCGGGCTCCCTGTGCCGCCCTTGGACTGAGTTTTCCGACCCTAAGATTCACTATTTGCAACTGGAGTGCTAAATGAGCTTTTTTATCTCTAATGCCATGGCTGACGCCGCTGCGCCTGCCGCTGCCGGCCCTATGGGCGGTGGTTTTGAGTGGATTTTCCTGGTCGGCTTCCTGGTCATCTTCTACCTGATGATCTGGCGTCCACAGGCCAAGCGCGCCAAAGAGCAGAAAAACCTGCTGGGCAGCCTGCAAAAAGGCGACGAAGTTGTGACCACTGGCGGCATCGCCGGCAAGATCACCAAGGTTTCCGATGCTTTCGTGGTTCTGGAAGTCTCCGACACCGTAGAAATGAAGTTCCAGAAGGGCGCCATCGCCGCCACGCTGCCAAAAGGCACGCTCAAAGCGATCTGAGTAACAACCTTTACCAATCGACGGGGCGCGCAAGGCGCCCCGCGTTATAAGCGGGCGGCGTGATGCTGAACAAATACCCTCTGTGGAAATACGTACTGATCCTGGCGGTGCTGGCGATCGGTTTTATTTATTCCGCTCCCAATCTTTATCCTGATGACCCTGCGATCCAGATCACTGGCGCCAGCACTTCGCTGCAAGTCAATCAGGCTGACCTGGAACGCGCGAGCAAAGCGCTGACCGACGCGGGCATCCAGGTTAAAGCGGCAACACTGGCATCTGATGCGAAGGGCGGCTTGCTGCGCCTGACCAAGGCAGAAGACCAATTGCCGGCCAAAGACGTTGTGCGCAAGGCCATGGGTGACGACTACGTTGTTGCACTGAACCTGGCACAGACCACGCCAAAATGGCTGCGCAGCATTGGCGCGCACCCGATGAAGCTGGGTCTGGACTTGTCCGGTGGTGTGCACTTCCTGCTGGAAGTCGACATGGACAAGGCCCTCGACGCACGCCTGAAGGTCTACGAAGGCGACGTCAAGAGCCTGCTGCGTAAAGAGAAGGTGCGTTATCGCAGCCTGCCGCAGCTTAACGGTGCCATCCAGCTGGGCTTCTCTGACGAAGCTACCCGCGAACAGGCCCGTGCGCTGGTGCGCAAGAACTTCAACGATTTCGACATCGTACCGGCTGACCTGAACGGCCAACCTGTACTGCGTCTGGCGATGACCCCGGCCAAGCTGGCGGAAATCCGCGAATACTCCATCAAGCAGAACTTGACCACGGTACGTAACCGCGTCAACGAGCTGGGTGTGGCCGAGCCGATCGTTCAGCGTCAGGGTGCCAACCGCATCGTGGTTGAACTGCCGGGCGTACAGGACACCGCTGAAGCCAAGCGTATCCTGGGTAAAACCGCCAACCTGGAATTCCGTCTGGCTGCTGAGCCGGGGGCTTCCCGCGCGACTGCCGAAGAATTCGAGTTCCGTGAAGGTAACCGTCCTCCAGCGTTGATCGAGCGTGGCTTGATCATCACCGGTGACCAGGTGACCGACGCCAAGGCGGGTTTTGACTCGCAGCACGGCACGCCTGAAGTGAACATCCGTCTGGATGGCCACGGCGGCGACTTGATGAGCCGCGCCACGCGCAGCAACGTCGGCCGCAGCATGGCGGTGATCTTCATCGAGCAACGTCCGGTTACCACTTACACCAAGCAAGTGGTCGACGGCGTCGAGAAAGACGTGCCGGTGCAGACCTTCAAGGAAGAGAAGAAGATCATCAGCCTGGCGACCATCCAGTCGCCGCTGGGTGCTCAATTCCGCATCACTGGCCTGAACGGCCAGGGCGAATCGTCCGAGCTGGCGCTGCTGCTGCGTGCTGGTGGCTTGGCGGCGCCGATGTACTTCGCTGAAGAACGCACCATTGGCCCGAGCCTGGGTGCCGACAACATCACCAAAGGTATCGACGCAGCCTTGTGGGGCATGCTGTTCGTGTCGCTGTTCATCATCGCCATCTACCGCTTCTTCGGCATCATCGCCACCGTGGCCCTGGCGGGCAACATGGTGATGCTGCTGGCCTTGATGTCGCTGCTGGGCGCTACGCTGACCCTGCCAGGTATCGCCGGTATCGTGCTCACCATGGGTATGGCGGTAGACGCCAACGTACTGATCTTCTCGCGTATTCGTGAAGAGATTGCGGCGGGCATGACCGTACAGCGTGCAATCAACGAAGGCTTCGGCCGGGCATTTACCGCGATTCTCGACTCCAACTTGACCACTTTGCTGGTCGGCGGGATTCTCTTTGCCATGGGCACCGGCCCGGTCAAAGGTTTTGCGGTGACCATGTCCCTCGGTATCTTTACCTCGATGTTCACGGCCATCATGGTGACCCGCGCAATGGTCAACCTGATCTTTGGCGGGCGTGACTTCAAGAAGTTGTGGATTTAAGGGGCTGCCATGTTACGTACAATCAACTTCATGGGCGTTCGCAACGTTGCGTTCGGCTTCACCATGGTGCTCACCGTTCTGGCGTTGTTCAGCTGGTTCCATAAGGGCCTGAACTACGGCCTGGACTTCACCGGCGGTACGCTCATCGAGCTGACCTACGAGAAGCCCGCCGACGTCACCCTGGTGCGCAATGAGCTGGTCAAGGCCGGCTATCACGAAGCCATCGTGCAGAGCTTTGGTGCCACCACCGACCTGCTGGTGCGTATGCCGGGCGAAGACCCGCAACTGGGTCACCAGGTAGCCGAGGCCTTGCAGAAGGTCGGCGGCGACAACCCGGCGTCGGTCAAGCGCGTTGAGTTCGTTGGCCCGCAGGTGGGTGAAGAGCTGCGCGACCAGGGCGGCCTCGGCATGCTGATGGCGCTGGCCGGCATCATGATTTACCTGGCGTTCCGCTTTCAGTGGAAGTTCGGTGTCGGCGCCATTGTGTCGCTGATCCACGACGTGATCGTGACCGTGGGTATCCTCGCGTACTTCCAGATCACCTTCGACCTGACGGTGTTGGCGGCGGTGCTGGCGATCATTGGTTACTCGCTCAACGACACCATCGTGGTATTCGACCGGGTTCGCGAGAACTTCCGCGTACTGCGCAAGGCGTCGCTGATCGAAAACATCAACGTTTCCACGACCCAGACTCTGCTGCGGACCATGGCGACCTCGATCTCCACGTTGCTGGCGATTGCGGCGCTGATGATCTTCGGTGGCGACAACCTGTGGGGCTTCTCCCTGGCGCTGTTCATCGGCGTTCTGGCGGGCACCTACTCGTCGATCTACATCGCCAACGTGGTGCTGATCTGGCTGAACCTCAACAGCGAAGACTTGATCCCTCCTGCCGCTACCGGCAAGGAGGTCGACGACCGCCCTTGATGGGCGTTCGTTGACACGCTGTTACAAAGAAGGCGCGAGTATTGAACTCGCGCCTTTTTTTTTGCTCCAAGGCTGGGTATAGCGCGGATCGTTCGGTCCGTTTGTGATGGTCAGGAGGTTCAACGTGAACAAGTCGTTGCTGGTTGGTGCGGTATTGGGTGCTGTCGGTGTGACTGCCGGGGGTGCTGTTGCCACCTACAGCCTGGTAAAAAGCGGCCCTGAGTATGCGCAAGTGCTGGCGGTACAGCCGGTGAAAACCCAGATTAAAACCCCGCGTGAAGTCTGCAAAGACGTCGCCGTAACCCGGCAGAAGCCTGTGCAGGATCAACACCAAATCGTCGGCACCGTGGTCGGTGCACTGGCTGGTGGCCTGTTGGGTAACCAGGTCGGTGGCGGTAATGGCAAGAAGCTGGCTACGGTAGCCGGTGCGGTCGGTGGCGGTTACGCCGGTAACAAGGTTCAGGAAGGCATGCAGAACCGCGATACCTACACCACCACGCAAACCCGTTGTAACACCGTCAACGACATCAGCGACAAGGTTGTCGGCTATGACGTGCGGTACACCCTGGATGGTAAAGAAGGTTCGGTGCGTATGGACCGTGATCCAGGTGGTCAGATTCCAGTCGACAAAGAAGGTCGTTTGATTCTGGGCCAGAACCAGCAGTAATTCCAAAGCCTGGCTTCGGTCTAAATGTGGGAGCTGGCTTGCCGGCGATAGCGGTGGGTCAGCAGCTAATCAGCTGGCTGGCAGGCCGCTATCGCAGGCAAGCCAGCTCCCACATTTGATTTGTGTTGCAGGCTCAAATCCCAGGCATAAAAAAGCACCCCTCGGGGTGCTTTTTTGTGCTTGCTCGCTTAACGCTTCAGCGAAGCCGGCAGGTGCGGCTGGATCGCCGTCAGTACTGCCTTGAAGCATTTGGTGTTGCCGGCAACTACGTGGCCTTTCTCAAGGAAGTCGTGACCACCGGTGAAGTCGCTCACCAGGCCGCCCGCTTCCTGGATCAGCAGGGCGCCTGCAGCCATGTCCCACTCGGACAGGCCCGACTCCCAGAACGCATCGAAACGACCGGCAGCTACGTAAGCCAGATCCAGGCTTGCCGCGCCAGCGCGACGGATGCCGGCGGTCTGGCCAACCAGGGCGCGGAACATGCCCAGGTAGTTTTCCAGGTTGTCCATCTGGTCGTCACGGAACGGGAAGCCAGTGCCCAGCAGGGCGCCGTCGAGGCTGGTGCGGCCGCTTACGCGCAGGCGACGACCGTTCAGCTGGGCGCCACGGCCACGGCTGGCGGTGAATTCTTCCTGGCGAACCGGGTCCAGCACAACAGCGTGTTCCAGACGGCCACGGTATTTGCAGGCAATGCTCACAGCGAAGTGTGGGATGCCGCGCAGGAAGTTGGTGGTGCCGTCCAGTGGGTCGATGATCCACAGGTAGTCTTCGCCTTCGCCGCTGCCTTTGTGCAAACCGGTTTCTTCACCGAGGATGCCGTGGGTAGGGTAGGCCTTGCGCAGAGCGTCGATGATTTTCTGTTCGGCGGCGCGATCCACCTCGGATACATAATCCTTGGCGTCTTTTTCGTCGACCTTGATGGTATCCAGGCGCTCGATGGAGCGGAAGATCAATTCACTGGCGCTGCGGGCGGCGCGCAGCGCGATATTCAGCATGGGCTGCATGGATGTGTCACCTAAGGTTGTTAAAGAAAGCCGAGCATTCTAGCAGAAACTTTCTTCAGGTGAAGGACGACGTTAGCTTTCATGGCATAACCTTAGGCTGTTCTGTAAGATTTGCTCCCCTTTCCCGTGTCCGAGAGCGCCTCCCTTGCTGCAAAACATTCGTGTCGTCTTGGTCAATACCAGTCATCCCGGCAACATCGGCGGGGTGGCGCGAGCCATGAAAAACATGGGGCTGACGCGCCTGGTGCTGGTCGAACCGCGCTTGTTCCCGCACCACGAGGCCGATGCCCGTGCATCCGGCGCCAATGACATCCTGGAAAAAGCCCAGGTCGTCGCCACTCTGGAAGACGCCTTGGTCGGTTGCAATCTGGTGCTCGGCACCAGCGCCCGTGACCGTCGCATCCCATGGCCACTGCTGGATCCGCGCGAGTGCGGCACCAAGGTGGTGGAAGAGGCCGCCGGCGGTGCTGAAATTGCCTTGGTATTTGGCCGTGAAGACTCCGGCCTGACCAATGAAGAGCTGCAGCGATGTCATTACCACGTGCACATTCCATCAGACCCTGAGTTCAGCTCGCTGAACCTGGGGGCGGCGGTGCAGGTGTTGAGTTATGAAGTGCGCATGGCCTGGCTGGCCGCTGAAGGTCAGCCGAGCAAGGTTGAAAAGGATGAAGTTGCCTCGACCAAAAGTGGCGAGTTGGCCACCATGGACGAGCTCGAGCGATTCTATGAACACCTGGAGCAAACCCTGGTGGCCATTGAATTCCTCGATCCGGAAAAACCACGGCACTTGATGGCGCGCCTGCGTCGCCTGTACGGGCGCAGCTCGGTGAGTCGAGCGGAAATGAATATATTGCGTGGCATCCTCACGGAAACCCAAAAAGCGGCCCGTGGCGAGCTTCTTAAGCGGAAGGATTAAAAATGTTCGAGCGTTTGCGAGAAGATATCCAGAGTGTTTTCCACCGTGACCCGGCGGCGCGCAACGCCTTTGAAGTGCTGACCTGCTACCCCGGCATGCACGCGATCTGGATCCATCGTCTGTCCGGCGCGTTGTGGGGCATGGGCTGGAAATGGCTGGCACGGCTGGTGTCGAACTTCGGCCGCTGGCTGACCGGGATCGAGATTCATCCGGGGGCCAAGGTGGGGCGTCGCTTCTTTATCGACCATGGCATGGGCATCGTGATCGGCGAGACCGCTGAGATTGGTGACGATGTGACGCTGTATCAGGGCGTGACCCTGGGCGGCACCAGTTGGAACAAAGGCAAGCGCCATCCAACCCTGGGTGACGGCGTGGTGGTGGGGGCGGGCGCCAAGGTGCTCGGTCCATTTACCGTCGGCGCCGGTGCCAAAGTCGGCTCGAATGCCGTGGTCACCAAGGCAGTGCCGCCTGGCGCCACGGTTGTTGGTATTCCGGGGCGCATCATCGTGAAGCCGGAAGCAGGCGACGAGCAGGAAGCCAAGCGCAAGGCCATGGCTGAAAAGATCGGCTTCGATGCCTACGGCGTCAGCGAAGACATGCCCGACCCCGTGGCGCGCGCCATTGGGCAGTTGCTTGACCACTTGCAAGCGGTCGACGGCAAGCTGGATGGCATGTGTGGTGCGCTGAAAGAGCTGGGCAGCAGCTACTGTGCGAAAGATCTGCCTGAGCTGCGCGAAGAAGACTTCGCCGAGATCAAGAACGAAACCGCCACCAAGGCTGGCTAGTTCTCAAGATCGATAAAAAACTCCTGTGGGAGCTGGCTTGCCTGCGATTGCGGTCTGCCAGCTACCCTTTGAGTGGCTGGCCCGCCGCAATCGCAGGCAAGCCAGCTCCCACCTTTGATCTCCATTGGTCTTGAGATTGAGTCGTGGCCTTGTTCCTGCTGTTCGATCCCACCCCACCCTGCTATGATTCGCGCGCCCTTTTTACGGGTAATCCTGACTAAAGTACTAGGTCTTATAGTTGACTTAAATACTCGGGAATCGCATACTTGCTCCCATTCTGAAACACCTTGGTACTTGTCCATGAGACTGACTACAAAAGGCCGATACGCGGTAACTGCCATGCTGGATCTGGCCTTGCACGCGCAAACTGGGCCGGTGTCCCTGGCCGATATCTCCGAGCGCCAAGGCATTTCCCTGTCCTACCTCGAACAGCTGTTCGCCAAGTTGCGCCGCAGCAACCTGGTTTCCAGCGTCCGTGGGCCGGGTGGCGGCTACCAACTGTCCCGCGACATGCAGGGTATCCAGGTAGCCCAGGTGATCGACGCGGTGAACGAATCCGTCGATGCCACCAAATGCCAGGGTTTGGGTGATTGCCATGCCGGCGACACCTGCCTGACACACCACTTGTGGTGTGACTTGAGCCTGCAGATCCATGAGTTTTTGAGTGGTATCAGCTTGGCTGATCTTGTGACTCGCCGTGAGGTGCAAGAAGTAGCCCAGCGTCAGGACCAGCGCCGTTGCAATACCAAGGCGCCGCGTCTGGACAAGATTGAAGCGTCCGCCGTCGAGTGACAGCCGCAGAGCTAACGGCACGCCAGCCAGCCTGATTTAGGAGAAAGTCCATGAAATTGCCGATTTACCTTGATTACTCAGCGACCACCCCGGTTGATCCGCGTGTCGCGCAAAAGATGAGCGAGTGCCTGCTGGTTGACGGAAACTTCGGCAACCCAGCCTCTCGTTCCCACGTGTTCGGCTGGAAAGCCGAGGAAGCGGTCGAGAACGCTCGTCGCCAAGTCGCTGACCTGGTGGGCGCAGACCCGCGTGAAATCGTCTGGACCTCTGGTGCTACCGAGTCCGACAACCTGGCAATCAAGGGCGCGGCGCATTTCTACGCGACCAAAGGCAAACACCTGATCACCACCAAGATTGAGCACAAGGCTGTCCTCGACACCATGCGCCAACTGGAGCGTGAAGGTTTCGAGGTCACCTACCTCGAGCCAACCACCGACGGTATCGTCACCCCGGCCATGATCGAAGCCGCGCTGCGTGAAGACACCATCCTGGTTTCCGTGATTCACGTGAACAACGAAATCGGCACCATCAACGACATAGCGGCCATCGGCGAGTTGACCCGTTCCAAGGGCATCCTGCTGCATGTTGACGCTGCTCAGTCCACCGGCAAGGTCGACATCGACCTGTCGAAGCTGAAAGTCGACCTGATGTCGTTCTCTGCCCACAAGACCTATGGCCCTAAAGGCATTGGTGCCCTCTACGTCAGCCGCAAGCCGCGCGTACGTATCGAAGCCACCATGCACGGCGGCGGTCATGAGCGTGGCATGCGTTCCGGCACCCTGGCGACCCACCAGATCGTCGGCATGGGCGAAGCCTTCCGTGTAGCCAAGGAAGACATGGCTGCCGAAAACATCCGCATCAAGGCCCTCAGCGATCGCTTCTACAAGCAGGTCGAGAACCTTGAAGAGCTGTACATCAACGGCAGCATGACCGCCCGTGTACCGCACAACCTGAATTTGAGCTTCAACTATGTCGAAGGCGAGTCGCTGATCATGGCACTCAAGGACCTGGCGGTTTCGTCCGGTTCGGCCTGCACCTCGGCCTCGCTTGAGCCTTCGTACGTGCTGCGCGCCCTGGGCCGCAACGACGAACTGGCACACAGCTCGATCCGCTTTACGTTCGGCCGCTTCACCACCGAAGAGCAAGTCGACTACGCCGCGCAGAAAGTCTGCGAAGCCGTCAACAAGCTGCGCGTTCTGTCGCCGCTGTGGGACATGTACAAAGACGGTGTCGATATTTCCAAGATCGAGTGGGCGGCACACTAAATATAGAAGCCGCCACCCAAGCTCTGTAATAACGTGGCGGAAAACGCAGGCGTTTTTACAGGGTTCCAGAGCGGCCCTGATGAGTGAGGATTCAGTACCATGGCTTACAGCGAAAAGGTCATCGACCACTACGAAAACCCGCGCAACGTCGGCAAGATGAACGCGGAAGACCCTGATGTCGGCACTGGCATGGTCGGCGCTCCGGCGTGCGGCGACGTTATGCGCCTGCAGATCAAGGTCAACGACGCTGGCGTTATCGAAGACGCCAAGTTCAAGACTTACGGCTGCGGTTCCGCCATTGCCTCCAGCTCCCTCGCCACCGAGTGGATGAAAGGCAAGACCCTGGATGAGGCTGTCACCATCAGCAACACCCAGTTGGCTGAAGAACTGGCCCTGCCGCCAGTGAAAATCCACTGCTCGGTACTCGCAGAGGACGCCATCAAGGCGGCTGTTCGCGACTACAAGCAGAAGAAAGGCTTGATCTAAGCATTTGGCGACGAGTAAGGAGTCAACGATGGCTATCAGCATGACAGAAGCGGCTGCGCAGCACATTCGCCGCTCCCTGAATGGGCGCGGTAAAGGTGAGGGGATTCGTCTGGGTGTTCGCACCACGGGCTGTTCCGGCCTTGCCTACGTGCTGGAGTTTGTCGACGAGGTGGTTGCGGAAGACCAGGTGTTCGAAAGTCACGGCGAGAAAGTGATAATCGACCCTAAAAGCCTGACCTACCTGGACGGCACCGAGCTCGATTTCGTCAAGGAAGGGTTGAACGAAGGCTTCAAGTTCAACAACCCCAACGTGCGCGGTGAGTGTGGCTGCGGCGAAAGCTTCAACATCTGAGGCTATTCGTGGGTACTCCTTGTCATTTCGCTTTATTCGAGCTGCAGCCGAGCTTTCGGCTGGACCTCGAGCAGCTTGCCACGCGCTACCGAGAGTTGGCGCGTGGGGTGCATCCGGACCGCTTTGCTGACGCTTCCGAGCGTGAGCAACGCTTGGCGCTGGAGCGATCAGCCAGCCTCAACGAAGCCTATCAGACGCTGAAAAACCCGCCTAAACGCGCGCGCTACCTGCTCGCGATGAACGGTGGCGAGTTGCCGATTGAAGTCACGGTGCACGACCCGGACTTCCTGATGCAGCAGATGCAGTGGCGCGAAGAACTCGAAGATTTGCAGGACGAGGCCGATGTGGCCGGTGTCGCAGTCTTCAAGCGCCGTCTGAAAGTGGCCCAGGATGAGCTCAACGAAAGCTTCGCAGCCTGTTGGGATGATGCAGCGCAACGTGAACAGGCCGAGCGCCTGATGCGGCGCATGCAGTTCCTCGACAAGCTCACCTACGAAGTGCGCCAGCTAGAAGAGCGCCTCGACGATTAACCCAGTGCTGCCCGTGCACGCCTGATAGACAGATAAGACCTGATTACCATGGCTCTACTGCAGATCGCCGAACCCGGCCAAAGCCCTCAACCGCACCAGCGTCGCCTGGCGGTCGGGATTGACCTGGGCACCACCAATTCCCTGGTTGCTGCCTTGCGCAGCGGCCTGTCCGAGCCGCTGCCCGACGCCGATGGCCAGGTTATCCTGCCGTCCGCCGTGCGCTATCACGCTGATCGCACCGAAGTCGGCGAGTCGGCCAAGCTGGCGGCGTCTACCGATCCTTTGAATACGGTGCTGTCGGTCAAGCGCTTGATGGGTCGTGGTCTGTCCGACGTCAAGCAATTGGGCGACCAGTTGCCGTACCGCTTCGTCGGCGGCGAATCCCATATGCCGTTCATCGACACCGTCCAGGGCCCTAAAAGCCCGGTGGAAGTGTCGGCCGATATCCTCAAGGTGCTGCGTCAGCGTGCGGAAAAGACCTTGGGCGGCGAACTGGTCGGCGCGGTGATTACTGTTCCTGCGTATTTCGACGACGCACAGCGCCAGGCCACCAAAGACGCGGCGAAGCTCGCCGGTCTGAACGTGCTGCGCCTGCTCAACGAACCGACGGCGGCCGCAGTGGCTTACGGGCTGGATCAACACGCTGAAGGCCTGGTTGCTATTTATGACCTGGGCGGCGGCACCTTCGATATTTCGATCCTGCGCCTGACCGGCGGTGTGTTCGAAGTGCTGGCCACCGGTGGCGATACCGCCTTGGGCGGTGATGACTTCGATCATGCGATTGCCGGCTGGATTATCACCAGCGCCGGTTTGTCTGCTGATTTGGACCCGGGCGAGCAGCGCAACCTGCTGCAAACCGCCTGTGCGGCCAAAGAAGCGCTGACTGATGCCAATTCTGTCGATTTTTCCTACGGTTCCTGGTCGGCTCAACTGACCCGCGAAGCCTTCGATGCGCTGATCGAGCCAATGGTTGCCCGCAGCCTGAAAGCCTGCCGCCGTGCCGTGCGCGATTCCGGCGTAGAGCTGGAAGACGTAGCCGCCGTGGTCATGGTCGGCGGTTCGACGCGCGTCCCACGGGTTCGCGAAGCCGTTGGTGAAGCCTTTGGTCGCCAGCCGCTGACCGAAATCGACCCGGATCAAGTGGTCGCCATCGGCGCCGCGATCCAGGCCGACACCTTGGCCGGCAACAAGCGCGACGGCGGCGAATTGCTGCTGCTCGACGTGATCCCGCTGTCCCTGGGGCTGGAAACCATGGGCGGCCTGATGGAGAAGGTGATTCCCCGCAACACCACCATCCCCGTTGCGCGCGCCCAGGACTTCACCACCTATAAAGATGGCCAGACGGCCATGATGATTCATGTGCTGCAAGGTGAGCGCGAGCTGATCAGCGACTGCCGCTCTCTGGCACGCTTCGAATTGCGCGGTATTCCGGCGATGGTTGCCGGTGCGGCGAAGATTCGCGTGACCTATCAGGTAGACGCCGATGGCCTGCTCAGCGTGGCTGCGCGTGAACTGGCCTCGGGCGTTGAAGCCAGCATTCAGGTCAAGCCGTCCTACGGCCTGACCGACGGCGAAATCGCCAAGATGCTCAAGGATTCGTTCCAATATGCCGGTGACGACAAAGTCGCCCGCGTATTGCGCGAGCAGCAAGTCGACGCCCAGCGCCTGCTTGAAGCCGTGCAGGGTGCCCTGGATGCTGACGGCGAGCGCCTGTTGGACGCCGAAGAGCGCATGGTCATTGATCTGCAGATGCAGGAACTGGCCGAACTGACGAAAGGCACCGATGGCTACGCCATCGAGCAACAGACCAAGCGTCTGTCGCAAGTGACCGATGCTTTTGCCGCCCGTCGCATGGACCAGTCGGTAAAAGCCGCCCTGGCCGGGCGCAATCTGAATGAAATCGAGGAATAATTAATGCCGCAGGTCATTTTTCTGCCACACGCCGAGCATTGCCCGGACGGTATGGTCGTGGAGGCTGAGACCGGCAAGTCCATCCTCGAAGTTGCCCATGACAACCACATCGAGATCGAAAGTGCCTGCGGCGGTGTCTGCGCCTGCACCACCTGCCATTGCGTGATTCGCGAGGGTTTCAACTCTCTGGAAGAAGCCGATGAGCTGGAAGAGGACTTTCTGGACCGCGCCTGGGGCCTGGAAGCGACTTCTCGCCTAAGCTGTCAGGCCAAGGTTGGGACTGAAGACATCACCGTCGAAATTCCGAAATATTCCCTCAACCATGCGGCCGAAGCGCCGCATTGATTCAAGGAAATGTCATGAGCCTGAAATGGGTTGATGTACAAGAAATCGCTATACAACTTGCTGAAGCTCATCCTGAGGTCAATCCTCTTACTGTGAACTTCGTTAAGCTGCGCGACCTCGTAATGGCGCTGCCGGAATTCGACGATATCCCGGACCGGGGTGGCGAAAAGGTTCTGGAAGCGATTCAGGGTCTGTGGATCGAAGAAGCAGACGACTGAGCCGCCTTTTTACGCAGTTAGGCAATACCCAATAACCCGCGTATAATTCGCGGGTTTAATTTTTCGTAAATTACCGTTTCTGGAGTTACACCATGGCTGTTCAACGTACTTTCTCCATCATCAAGCCTGACGCTGTTGCAAAAAACGTCATCGGCGAGATCACCACTCGTTTCGAAAAAGCCGGCCTGAAGGTTGTAGCTTCGAAACTCAAGCAACTGTCCAAAGCTGAAGCTGAAGGCTTCTACGCTGAGCACAGCGCTCGTGGCTTCTTCGGCGACCTGGTCTCCTTCATGATCTCCGGCCCTGTTGTTGTTCAGGTTCTGGAAGGCGAAAACGCTATCGCTCTGAACCGCGAGCTGATGGGCGCTACCAACCCTAAAGAAGCGGCTGCCGGCACCATTCGCGCTGACTTCGCTGAATCCATCGACGCCAACGCTGTTCACGGTTCGGACTCCGAAGCCGCTGCTGCTCGCGAAATCTCGTACTTTTTCGCTGCTACTGAAGTAACCGCTCGCTAAGCATCGGCTTAAAGAGTGAGGGTGAATCCATGACTACATCGACTGTAAAAACCAACCTGCTGGGTCTGACTCAGCCGGAAATGGAGAAATTCTTCGACTCAATCGGGGAGAAGCGTTTCCGTGCCGGTCAGGTAATGAAGTGGATTCACCACTTTGGCGTCGACGATTTCGACGCCATGACGAACGTCAGCAAGGCCCTGCGCGACAAGCTCAAGGCCATTGCTGAGGTCCGTGGCCCCGAAGTGGTCAGCGAGGACATCTCCAGCGACGGCACCCGTAAGTGGGTGGTGCGCGTGGCGTCCGGCAGCTGCGTCGAGACCGTATACATTCCCCAGGGCAAACGCGGCACTTTGTGCGTTTCGTCCCAGGCAGGCTGTGCCCTGGACTGCAGTTTCTGCTCCACCGGCAAGCAAGGCTTCAATAGCAACCTCACTGCCGCCGAAGTCATCGGCCAGGTGTGGATTGCCAACAAATCCTTTGGCAGCGTCCCGGCAACCGTCGACCGTGCCATCACCAACGTGGTGATGATGGGCATGGGTGAGCCGCTGCTGAACTTCGACAACGTGGTTGCGGCCATGCACCTGATGATGGACGACCTGGGCTACGGCATCTCCAAGCGCCGTGTGACCCTGTCGACCTCCGGCGTGGTGCCGATGATCGATGAGCTGGCCAAGCACATCGACGTCTCCCTGGCGTTGTCGCTGCACGCACCAAATGACGCATTGCGTAACCAATTGGTGCCGATCAACAAGAAGTATCCGATTAAGATGCTGCTCGAATCTTGCCAGCGTTACATGGCGACCTTGGGCGAGAAGCGTGTGTTGACCATTGAGTACACCATGCTCAAGGACATCAACGACAAGGTCGAGCACGCCGTCGAGATGATCGAGCTGCTCAAGAACACCCCGTGCAAGATCAACCTGATTCCGTTTAACCCGTTTCCACATTCTGGCTACGAGCGGCCGAGCAACAACGCCATTCGCCGTTTCCAGGATCAACTCCACCAGGCGGGCTACAACGTCACCGTACGCACCACCCGTGGTGAGGACATCGACGCCGCGTGTGGCCAATTGGTAGGGCAGGTGATGGACCGCACCCGCCGCAGCGAACGTTATATCGCCGTGCGCGAACTTAACGCCGCCGAAGATTTGCCGCAAATTGCTGTGAATCGAATCTGAGAGAGGACCTCTATGCCCTTGCGCCTTGCGCTGCTTTTACTGTTTACCGGCCTCGTGGCCGGTTGTGTTTCATCGGGCCACGACAGCCCTTTGCACACTGATAAAGGCCGTGATGAGGCGCGAGTTGCCTATGTGCAACTGGGATTGGGTTACCTGCGCCAAGGGATGAGCGAGCAGGCCAAGGTGCCGTTGAAAAAGGCCCTTGAGCTGGACGGCGACGATGCCGACGCGAATGCGGCGCTGGCCCTGGTGTTCCAGGCGCAGGCCGAGCCTGCGTTGGCCGATGAGTATTTCCACAAGGCCTTGGCCGCGCGTCCTGCCGACCCTCGGCTGCTGAACAATTACGGCAGCTTCCTGTTCGAGCAGAAACGTTATGACCAGGCTTCCCGTTATTTCCTGCAAGCCTCCGCCGATGCCCTCTACCCGGAGCGGTCGCGGGTGTTCGAGAACCTTGGGGTCACCTCGATGCGCCTCGGCCAGCGCGACAGCGCGCGCCAACAGCTGGAAAAAGCCCTGCATTTGAACAGTCGTCAGCCACGCGCGTTGCTCGAAATGGCTGAGTTGTCTTACGAAGACAGGCATTATGTGCCGGCACGTGACTATTACGAGCGTTTTAGCCTGCTCAGCGGGCAAAATGCACGTAGTCTATTGCTCGGTGTGCGCCTGGCGACGGTTCATGAAGAACGCGACACGGCCGCACGATTTGGCCAGCAACTCGAACGACTCTATCCCGGTACGCCGGAATATCAGCAATACCTGTCGGAGCAATGATGAAAGCGGCGCACCCGGAAGTTGTAGCAGCTAATCGCGTAAACCCAGGCGAGACCTTGCGTCAGGCCCGCGAAAGCAATGGCTGGTCGCTGGCAGAAGTGGCCCTCAAGCTCAATTTGACCACGACATCGCTGGGCAACCTGGAAGCCGGCGCGTTCGACAAGCTGCCTGGGCATACCTTCGCCCGCGGCTATATCCGCGCCTATGCCAAGTTGCTGGGCATTGACCAGACCGTACTGGTACAGGAATTCGACCAATTCACCGGCACCGACTCCCAGGGCAGCAATGTGCATGGCCTGGGTCGCATCGAAGAGCCGGTGCGGGTTTCCCACACGATTTTGCGAATTGTCAGCCTGTTGTTGCTGATCGCCGTGATCGGCGGTGGTTTTGTCTGGTGGCAAGACCAGGCCTCCCAGCGCAGCAAGGATCTGACCAGCAACGCCATGGAGCACGTCGAAGTCGAAAGCGCCGACGGCACCACCCAGATCCATCCGCTGGATGAGCCGGAAGACCAGGCCGTTGTCGAAGGTCAGGCCGCGCCTGAGACGCCGACCACTGCCGAGCAGCCAGCGCCCGAAGCCGCCACTGCACCCGCTGCTACCGCCGCCGTGCCGGCGCCGGCTACTCCGGCCGCCCCAGCTGCCCAGGCCCATACGCCTGCAACTGCGGCACAGGCTCCTGCGACCGCCGCGCCAGTCGCTCCGGCAGCGCCAGCGGTTTCGCCACCGACCACGCCTGCGTTGATCGCCGGTGACGGGCATATCCAGATTACTTTCATCGCTGACTGCTGGACGCAAGTCACCGATGGCAACGGCAAAGTGCTGTTCAGTGGTTTGAAGCGTAAGGGAGATACGCTTGACCAAGGCGGCAAGCCTCCTTTGACGCTGCGTCTGGGCTTTGCCCGTGGCGCGCAAGTGGTCTACAACGGCCAGCCTGTGGACGTAGCGCCGTTCACCAGTGGCGAGACCGCTCGCCTCAAGTTGGGACAATAGTCATGCACGGCGAATCTCCAATCAAACGTCGCGTATCGCGCAAGATCTGGGTCGGCTCGGTGCCGGTGGGTGGCGATGCCCCCATCGCAGTGCAAAGCATGACCAACAGCGACACCAATGATGTGGCCGCCACCGTCGCCCAGATCAACCGTCTGGAAGCGGCCGGCGTGGACATCGTGCGGGTTTCCGTGCCGGACATGGACGCTGCCGAAGCCTTTGGCCGCATCAAGCAACTGGTCAAGGTGCCGCTGGTTGCAGATATCCACTTCGACTACAAGATCGCCTTGCGCGTGGCCGAACTGGGCGTCGATTGCCTGCGCATCAACCCGGGCAACATCGGTCGCGAAGACCGTGTGCGCGCGGTGGTGGATGCGGCCCGTGATCGCGGCATTCCAATCCGCATCGGCGTTAACGCCGGTTCCCTGGAAAAAGACCTGCAAAAGAAATACGGCGAACCGACCCCGGCCGCGCTGGTTGAATCGGCGCTGCGCCACGTTGAACACCTTGAACGCCTGAATTTCCAGGACTTCAAGGTCAGCGTAAAGGCTTCCGACGTGTTCATGGCGGTAGAAGCCTACCGCCTGCTGGCCAAGGAAATCGTACAGCCGCTGCACTTGGGTATCACTGAAGCGGGCGGTTTGCGCTCAGGCACAGTGAAATCTGCGGTGGGTCTCGGTATGCTGCTCGCCGAAGGGATTGGCGATACTATCCGCATCTCTCTGGCGGCAGACCCGGTAGAGGAAGTGAAGGTCGGTTACGACATTCTCAAATCCCTGCATTTGCGTTCCCGTGGCATCAACTTCATTGCCTGCCCGAGCTGCTCGCGGCAGAACTTCGACGTGGTGAAAACCATGAACGAACTGGAAGGGCGCCTCGAAGACTTGCTGGTGCCGCTGGATGTTGCGGTGATCGGTTGCGTGGTCAACGGCCCGGGTGAAGCCAAAGAGGCGCACATCGGCTTGACCGGCGGTACACCGAACCTGATTTACATCGACGGCAAGCCGTCGCAGAAGTTGACGAATGACAATCTGGTGGATGAGCTCGAAAGACTGATCCGCGAGAAAGCGGCCGAGAAGGTCGCGGCTGACGCAGCGCTGATCGCGCGCGGCTAAGAACGAATTTAAGGATTAGATGTGAGCAAGTCTCTGCAAGCCATTCGTGGCATGAACGACATCCTGCCGGAGCAGACGCCACTGTGGCGCTACTTCGAGAGCACGGTCGCGCGCCTGTTGGATAACTACGGTTACAAACAGATCCGCATGCCGATCGTCGAGTTCACCGAGCTGTTCAAGCGCTCCATCGGTGAAGTGACCGACATCGTCGAAAAAGAGATGTACACCTTCGAAGACCGCAACGGCGACTCCCTGACCCTGCGTCCGGAAGGCACTGCCGCGTGCGTGCGCGCTGTCCTCGAGCATGGCCTCACCGGTGGTGGCCAGCCGCAGAAGCTGTGGTACATCGGCCCGATGTTCCGCCACGAGCGCCCGCAGAAAGGTCGTTATCGCCAGTTCCACCAGATCGGCCTGGAAGTGTTCAACCTCGACGGTCCGGACATCGACGCCGAGCTGATCGTGTTGACCTGGCGCCTGTGGGGCCTGCTGGGCATCCGCGACGCGGTCAAACTTGAGCTCAACAGCCTGGGCACCAGCGAATCCCGGGGCCGCTACCGAGAAGCCTTGGTCGAATACCTGTCGGCCCACCTGGACAAGCTGGATGAAGACAGCCAGCGCCGTCTGAAGACCAACCCGTTGCGCGTGCTTGATACCAAGAACGCCGACACCCAGGCCGTACTGGTCGACGCGCCGAAAATGGCCGACTACCTGGACGACGAATCGCGCATCCACTTCGAAGGCCTCAAGGCTCGACTGGATGCGGCCGGCATTCCGTACGTGATCAACCCGAAGCTGGTCCGTGGTCTCGATTACTACAGCAAGACCGTGTTCGAGTGGGTCACCGACAAGCTCGGCGCCCAGGGCACCGTGTGTGCCGGTGGCCGTTACGACGGCCTGGTCGAGCAAATGGGCGGCAAGCCGACCACGGGCGTGGGTTTTGCCATGGGCATCGAGCGGCTGATTCTGCTGCTGGAGACCCTTGAGCAAGTTCCGGAAGAAATCTCCCGTCAGGTGGACGTGTATCTTTGCGCCTTTGGCGAGGCCGCCGAACTGGCTGCCTTGGCCTTGAGTGAAAAAGTCCGCGACCAACTGCCGAACCTGCGCCTGCAGATCAATGCCGGCGCCGGCAGCTTCAAGAGCCAGTTCAAGAAGGCCGACAAGAGCGGTGCGCTGTATGCGCTGATCCTCGGCGATGACGAACTGGCCCAGCAAGTGATAGGTTTCAAACCCCTGCGTGGCCAGGGCGAGCAACAGAACATTGCCTTTGATGCGCTCGCCGCGCACTTGGCCACCTGCGTCGTGCAGGGTTGAAGCTGTCGAACAGCCGAATTTAGCGATTAAGGAGTATTGGGGTGTCGAGTACTGATGATGAGCAGCTGGCCGAGTTCAAGGACTGGTGGCAGCGTAACGGCAAGCCCCTGGTTACCGGCGGTCTGCTGGCTTTAGTGGTGGTGTTCGGCTGGCAAGCCTGGCACAAGTATCAGGCCAACCAGTCCCAAGGCGCCTCGATCCTCTATCAGCAATTGCTGGAAACCACGCTGACGCCGGACGGCAAGCCTGATCCTGCCCAAGTGGCGGACCTGGCCGGCAAGCTGAAAAGCGAATTCGGCGGTAGCACCTACGCCCAATACGGCAGCCTGTTCGTCGCGAAAGTCGCGGTCGACACCGGCAAGCTGGATGACGCCGCGACCGAACTGAAGGCCATCGCCGACAAACCGACCAACCCGACCCTGGGTGAAATCGCACGTCAGCGCCTGGCGCAGGTGTTGGCGGCACAGAACAAGGCTGACGAAGCACTCAAACTGCTCGACGGCGATGCTGACAAGGCATTTGTGGCCACTCGTGAAGAGCTCAAGGGCGACCTGCTGGTCCAATTGGGTCGTACCGACGAAGCCCATGCTGCGTACCAAAAAGCCAAGGCGGCGCTGTCTGATGAAGCGGCGGTCGGTGGCTTACAAATCAAGCTGGACGACTTGGCCAAAGGGGATGCGTGACGTGATCCGTTGGAAACATGCAGCATTGCTGGCTCTGGCCGTTCTGGCCGCGGGTTGCAGCAGCAACAGTAAAAAAGAACTGCCTCCTGCCGAGCTGACCAGCTTCAAGGAAGAAGTGGTCCTGCAAAAGCAGTGGAGCCGCTCCGTGGGTGATGGCCAGGGCGACCTGTACAACCTGTTGCAGCCGGCGATCGACGGCGACAACATCGTGGCCACTGACTCCACCGGCGTGATCATTGCCATGGATCGCATGAATGGCGACGTGAAGTGGAAGAAAGACCTCGAGCTGCCGGTTTCCGGTGGCGTGGGTGTCGGCTACGGCATGGTGCTGGTCGGTACGCTCAAAGGCGACGTAGTTGCTCTGGACTCGGCAACGGGTGAAGAGAAATGGCGCTCTCGCGTGACCAGTGAAGTGCTCTCGGCGCCTGCCACCAACGGCGACATCGTTGTGGTGCAGACCCAGGATGACCGTGTGATCGGTCTGGACGCCGCTACCGGCAACCAGCGCTGGTTGTACGACAGCACCCCGGCGGTGCTGACCTTGCGCGGCACCAGTGGTCCGATTGTGACCAATAACCTGGCCGTTGCAGGCCTGTCGACCGGTAAAGTGGTCGCCCTGGATACCCAGAACGGCGTGCCGGCCTGGGAAACCCGTGTGGCCATCCCTCAAGGTCGTTCCGAACTGGATCGCGTTGTGGACATCGACGGCGGCTTGCTGCTGTCGGGCGAAACTATCTACGTCGCTACCTACCAGGGCCGCGTTGCGGCGCTGGACCTGCAAAGCGGCCGCATCAACTGGCAGCGTGATGCTTCCAGCTATGCCGGTGTCGCCCAAGGGTTTGGCAGCGTCTACGTAAGCCTGGCGTCCGGCACCGTTGAAAGTGTCGACGAGCGTTCCACCACTGCACTGTGGAGCAACGACTCCCTGGCCCGCCGTCAGCTGTCGGCACCGGAAGTGTTCTCCAGCTATGTAGCGGTAGGTGACTTCGAAGGTTACCTGCATCTGCTGAGCCAGGTGGACGGTCGTTTTGTCGGCCGCGAACGTATCGACAGTGACGGCCTGCGTGCCCGTCCGCTGGTTGTGGGTAACATGCTTTACGTGTATGGCAACAGCGGCAAGCTGGAAGCCCTGACCATCAAGTAAAGAACTATGCTTGGGGTAAAACCCAGGCGGCCCCGCTCCGGCGGGGCATGCGGCATTTGAATATGCTGCCCCGAGCACCAGCCGCTGCCTTGCAGCGGCTTTTGTATTTTCTGAAATAACGAAGTGGAGAGCCGCATGGTTCCCGTAATCGCCCTGGTGGGCCGACCTAACGTCGGCAAGTCCACCTTGTTCAACCGCCTGACTAGGACTCGCGACGCTATCGTCGGCGACTTGTCCGGTCTGACCCGTGATCGCCAATACGGTGAGGCAAAGTGGCAAGGGCGCTCCTACATTATTGTCGACACCGGTGGTATCTCCGGTGACGAGCATGGCATGGACGAAAAGATGGCCGAGCAGTCGCTGCTCGCTATCGAAGAAGCCGATGTCGTGTTGTTCCTGGTGGATGCCCGCGCGGGCTACACCGCTGCCGACCAGATGATTGGCGAGCACCTGCGCAAGCGCAACAAGCGTTCCTACCTGGTCGCCAACAAGATCGATAACATCGATCCTGAGGCAGCCCGTGCCGAATTCAGCCCGATGGGCCTGGGCGATGCGATCCCGGTTGCCGGTGCTCACGGTCGCGGCATCACCCAGATGCTGGAAATCGCCCTGCGCGACTTCCCCAAGGATGACGTCGAGGAAGAAGAGGGCGAAGAGGAGATCGTTGCCGAAGGTGAGGAAGCCAAGCGCATTCCTGGCCCGAGCGAAAAAGACGGTATCAAGATCGCCATCATCGGTCGCCCGAACGTGGGCAAGTCGACCCTGGTCAACCGTATGCTCGGTGAAGACCGGGTCATCGTGTATGACCAACCCGGCACCACCCGCGACAGCATCTACATCCCGTTCGAGCGTAACGACGAGAAGTACACGCTGATCGACACCGCCGGTGTGCGCAAGCGCGGCAAGATCCACGAGGAAGTTGAAAAGTTCTCGGTGGTCAAAACCCTGCAAGCGATCAAAGACGCCAACGTGGTGATCTTCGTGATGGACGCCCGCGAAGGCGTGGTGGACCACGACCTCAACTTGCTGGGCTTTGCCCTGGAAGCCGGTCGCGCCCTGGTGATCGCGATCAACAAGTGGGACGGCATGACGCCGAGCGAGCGCGATTTCGTCAAGATCGAGCTGCAGCGTCGTCTGTTCTTCGTTGAGTTCGCCGATATCCACTTTATCTCGGCACTGCACGGCACTGGCGTGGGCAACCTCTACGCGTCCGTACAGAACTCGTTCAAGTCTGCGGTCACCCGCTGGCCGACCAACCGTCTGACCCAGATCCTCGAAGACGCTGTTGGCGAGCACGCGCCGCCGATGGTCAACAACCGCCGGATCAAACTGCGTTACGCCCACTTGGGTGGTGCCAACCCGCCGATTATCGTGATCCACGGTAATCAGATCGAGAAGGTGCCGAAGTCCTACGTGCGTTACCTGGAAAACACCTACCGCCGTGTCTTGAAACTGGTTGGTACGCCGATCCGTATCGAGTTCAAAGGTGGCGAGAACCCGTACGAAGGCAACAAGAACACCTTGACTGACCGTCAGGTGAATAAGAAGCGTCGTTTGATGACTCACCACAAGAAGGCCGACAAGAAGCGCCGCGACAAGAAATAAACGCCGCTTCAGGTTGTAAGCTGCACGCTGTAAGAGAGGGCTCCTTTGGAGCCCTTTTTTGTGCGCGACGGTTTGTGCCTTGACCCCGCGCGGCCGGCAGCTTAAAACTTGGGGCTCACCTGCAGGGGCCTCCGATGATCACCAGCAAGCTGCCGAATGTCGGCACGACCATTTTCACCACCATGTCGCAACTCGCTGCCGAGACCGGCGCACTCAACCTGTCCCAGGGCTTTCCCGATTTCAATGGCCCGCAGGCGTTGCTGGATGCGGTAGGCAAACATATCGCCCTCGGCCATAACCAATACGCGCCGATGACCGGCCTGCCCGTGCTGCGCCAACAAGTGGCGGCCAAGATCGCCCGCAGTTATGGCGCCACGGTGAATGCCGACAGCGAGGTGACCATTACCCCTGGCGCCACCGAGGCGATTTTCTGCGCGATTCAGGCCGTGATTCGCAACGGTGATGAAGTCATCGTCTTCGACCCCAGCTACGACAGCTATGAGCCCTCGGTCGACCTTGCTGGTGGCCGCTGCGTGCACGTGCAACTGAGTCTGCAAGGCTTTGCGCTGGACTTCGAAAGGCTCAAGGCCGCGCTCTCACCGCGCACGCGCATGATCATCCTCAACACGCCGCATAACCCCACCGGCGCACTGATCAGTCGGGCCGAACTGGACCAATTGGCCGAACTGATCCGCGACCGTGATATCTACCTGGTCAGCGACGAGGTCTATGAACACCTGGTGTTCGACGGCGTGCCCCATGTCAGCGTGTTGGCCCACGAAGAGCTGTATCAGCGTGCGTTCGTGGTCAGCTCCTTCGGCAAGACCTACCACGTCACCGGCTGGAAAACCGGCTACGTGGTCGCACCACCGGCGCTCACCGCTGAACTGCGCAAGGTGCATCAATATGTCAACTTCTGCGGTGTGACCCCTTTGCAGTACGCTTTGGCGGACTTCATGGCTGAACACCCGGAGCACGTCGAAGAACTGCCGGCCTTTTACCAGGCCAAACGCGACCTGTTCTGCGACCTGCTGGCGCCGTCGCGTTTCAGCTTTACGCGGGTGACCGGTACTTACTTCCAACTGGTGGATTACTCACAGATTCGCCCGGACCTGGATGACGTCGCTATGTCACTGTGGATGACCCGCGAACACGGCGTGGCAACGATACCGGTCTCGGTGTTCTACCAGCACCCACCTCAAGGCCAGCGCCTGGTGCGCCTGTGCTTTGCCAAACGCGAGGAGACGCTGCAACAAGCGGCGGAGAAACTATGCGTGATTTGAGTGCGCTGCCCGACCTGAACATTGCCCTGGTTCAGACCAGCCTGGCGTGGCATGACCGTCAAGCCAACCTGGAGCATTTCGAACTGCTGCTGGAGCAGGCCAAGGGCGCCGATCTGATTGTATTGCCGGAGATGTTCACCACCGGCTTCTCGATGGAATCGGCCCTGCTCGCCGAGCGGGAACATGGCCCCACCCATGAGTGGCTGCAGGCCCAGGCGGCGAAATACAACGCCGTGATCACCGGCAGTGTGATCATCCAGGCCGCCGACGGCAGCCATCGCAACCGCCTGCTGTGGGCGCGGCCGGACGGCGAAGTGTTGCATTACGACAAACGCCACCTGTTCCGGATGGCGGGTGAGCACGACCACTACACACCGGGTGAGCGCCAGGTGCAGTTCGAATTGAAGGGTTGGCGTATTCGGCCGTTGATTTGCTACGACCTGCGCTTTCCGGTGTGGAGTCGAGATGCTCAGGACACGGATTTGCTGCTGTACACCGCCAACTGGCCGGGTGCGCGGCGTCAGCACTGGAACCGCCTATTGCCGGCGCGGGCCATCGAGAACCTGTGTTACGTGGCGGCGGTGAATCGAGTGGGTACGGATGGCAAGGGCTTTGCCTACACGGGAGACAGCCAGGTGCTGGATTTCCAGGGTGAGACTTTGCTCAGTGCCGGGGAGGCGGACGGGGTGTTTCAGGTGTGCCTGGAGGCGGCGGAGCTGGCGGCGTATCGCAGCAAGTTCCCGGCGAACCTGGATGCCGACAGGTTTGAGTTTGTCTGACAGACCGCTATCGCAGGCAAGCCAGCTCCCACATTTGACTGTGTTCACAAATCAAAATGTGGGAGCGGGCTTGCCCGCGATGAGGCCCTTCCAGGCCCCGCATTTTTAAAGCCCAACAAAAAGGCCCCTGGATTCTCACCCAGGGGCCTTTTGCATTTCAGCGGTAAGTGTTTACGCCGCCTTCGCTTCCTGCTGGCTCAACGAGCGGTTCAGCGCACTGAACAACGCCTTGAAGCTGGCCGTGGTGATGTTTTCATCAATGCCCACGCCATGCACCGGACGCTCGCCATTCACGCGCAGCTCGATGTAGGCCGCTGCCTTGGCGTTGGTGCCGGCACCGATGGCATGCTCGTTGTAGTCCATGATCTCCACGCCAATTGGCAGGCCGGCTACCAGCGCTTCCAGGGCGCCGTTGCCTTTGCCTTTCCAGTGCAGGTTGGTTTCGCCCTGGCCTTTGCCCGAGACTTCCACCTCGACAAAGCTGTTGCCGTTCTCTTCCTGCAGGCGGTGGCTGACCAGCGCGTACGGCGTGTTGGCTTGCAGGTATTCACGCTGCAGCAAGGCGTAGATCTGCGGCGCAGTCATTTCCAGGCCCACGCGGTCGGTTTCGGCCTGTACCACTTGGCTGAACTCGATCTGCATGCGGCGCGGCAGGCTGATGTCGTATTCCTGCTCCAGCAGGTAGGCGATGCCGCCTTTGCCCGACTGGCTGTTCACCCGAATCACCGCCTCGTAGCTGCGGCCAATGTCGGCCGGGTCGATCGGCAAGTACGGCACTTCCCACAGCGCATCGTCTTTCTGCTGGGAGAAGCCCTTGCGGATCGCGTCCTGGTGGGAACCGGAGAACGCGGTGTGCACCAGGTCGCCGACGTACGGGTGACGTGGGTGCACTTGAATCTGGTTGCACTCCTCGACGACCTTGCGCACGCCGTCGATGTCGGAGAAGTCCAGCTGTGGGTCGAGGCCCTGGGTGTACATGTTCAGTGCCACGGTGACCAGGTCGACGTTACCGGTGCGCTCACCGTTGCCGAACAGGCAGCCTTCGACACGGTCGGCGCCGGCCATCAGGCCCAGCTCGGTGGCGGCCACGCCGGTGCCACGGTCGTTGTGGGTGTGCAGGCTGATGATCACGCTGTCACGACGGTTGATATGGCGGCCGAACCATTCGATCTGGTCGGCATAAATGTTCGGCGTGGCGCATTCCACGGTGGCTGGCAGGTTGAGGATCATCTTGTGCTCAGGCGTCGGGTTCCACACCTCGATCACCGCGTCACAGACTTCCTTGGCGAACTCCAGCTCGGTGGCGCTGAAGGTTTCTGGGGAGTATTCGAAGGTCCACTGGGTTTCCGGCTGCTGGGCGGCGTATTTGACGAACAGCTTGGCGGCGTTGACCGCGATGGCCTTGATGCCGTCCTTGTCCTGGTTGAACACGATGCGGCGGAACGACGGCGAGGTCGCGTTGTACAAGTGCACGATGGCCTTTTTGGCGCCGCGCAGGGATTCAAAGGTGCGTGCGATCAAGTCTTCACGGCCCTGGGTCAGCACCTGGATGGTGGTGTCCTCGGGGATGTGGTTGTCTTCGATCAGGGTGCGCACGAAGTCGAAGTCGGTTTGCGAAGCCGCCGGGAACGAGGCTTCGATTTCCTTCACGCCGACCGCAACCAGAGTCTTCCAGAAGCGCAGCTTTTTCACCGCGTCCATCGGCTCGATCAGCGACTGGTTGCCATCACGCAGGTCGGAGCTGCACCAGATCGGCGCCTCGGTGATGGTTTTCGACGGCCAGGTGCGGTCCGGGATATCGATAGTCGGGAACGCGCGGTACTTCGAAGACGGGTCTTTGAGCATGCTCATCGGGAAATCCTTTGTTGTAGGGGCCGAGAAAAGGCGGCCTGCCGTAGAACTGTTTTTAGGGATAAAGCAGGAAGACGAGGCAGATCGATTCAGCCTGGCAGTCGTGCGCTGACAAGGCACAGGCTGCGGTGCTGGCGGAGCTGAATGAGGGTGTGAGAGGTTTTCATAAGCTCAACCCTAACCGCCGGGGTGAAAGATGGCAAGCAGTCGAGAAAAATTGATAGAGGTTCTGCTATCTGATGACGGGGCGAGATTTTATAGCGGTTTTTGAGTTTGGAGTTTGTTTTAATTGCGCAGCCTTAATTGGGCGCGCAATTGTGTTGGCAGGCCTGGCCCCATCGCGGGCAAGCCCAGCTCCCACGGGAATCGCATTCACCTGTGGGAGCCGGGCTTGCCCGCGATGAGGCCGGTATGTTCAATGTTTAAATCAAGGCTGGAACGCGCCGATAAAGATCGCCGGGTCGACCCGCGCGTCGTTGAGGCTGATGTTCCAATGCATATGCGGCCCGGTCGCCCGGCCGGTCGAACCGACCTTGCCGACCACCGCACCGCGTGCCAGTTGGTCACCGACCTTCACGTCGATCTTCGACATATGGCAGAACATGCTGATAAAGCCCTGGCCATGGTCGACGAACACGGTGTTGCCGTTGAAGAAGTAGTTGCCGGTCAGGATCACTTTGCCTGCCGCCGGAGTCTTGATCGGCGTGCCGGCACCGACGGCGAAGTCCAGGCCCGAATGCGGGTTGCGTTCCTCGCCGTTAAAGAAGCGGCGCACGCCAAACTTGCTCGACAGCGGCCCGTTGATCGGCTTGTCCAATAGCAGGTTGCTCGGCGTGTTCGGGCTGAAACTGCGGTAAGCCTTGAGCTGCACCGCCAGTTCGCCCTCGATGCGCTTGAGCTGTGCCGGGTCCGGGTTGACCTGGCTTTTGTTCTTCAGCGTGATGTGTTGTTCGGGGTACTTCTTGAACCCCACCACAAACGGCAGGCTTTGCCCGCCACTGGTGATGCGCTGGGTGCCGGGCTTAACCGTCAGCGGAATGCCGACAATCGCCAGCCAGTTGTTCTGTTCCTTGACGACCAGCACCGGCCTGTTCTGGTAGGTGGCTTTTGGCGCCGCGGCTGAAACGCCGAGGTCGACCACTGCAACGCCACCCGGCACCGGCTTGTTCAACAGCCGGGTGATGTAGCTGTCGGCATGGGCGTTGAAGGTGAGGCACAACAGCATCAGCAGGCTAAATAGACGAGGCATCAATCAATCCAATAACGAAAGGGTGACGGGCGTCAGGTGGTTATCTTCCACCCGCACCTGCAATTGGCCTTCACCGAGGCGTGCGGTCAGGCGCTGGCCGGTGTGAGTTTGCGCGGCATTGCGAATCGCCTGGCCGCGCTCATCCAGCAAGATGCTGTAACCACGGCCCAGGGTCGCCAGCGGGCTGACCACTTGCAGCGTCTGCACCTGGCTTTGCAGTTGCAGGCGGCGCGCCTTGAGGCCTTCGCGCATGGCGCGCGGCAGGCGTTCGGCGAGGCTGTCCAGGCGCTGGCGCAGCAGGGCCAACTGACGGCCGGGGTGCTGACCGGCGAGACGGGTTTCCAGGCGGATCAGGCGTTCGCGGCGGGTATTGAGGCTGCGCTCGAACGCGCGGCGCATGCGCATGTCCAGGTCATCCAGGCGCTGGGCCTGCTGGCGCAGACGCTCGCCGGGGTGGCGCAGACGGCGGGCCATGCCTTCCAGGCGCAGACGGTCATGACTCAGGCGATTGCGCATCAGCATCACCAGGCGGCGATGCAGGTTTTCGACTTGGCGCACCAGGTGGCTGGCATCGGGGGCGAGCAACTCGGCGGCGGCCGATGGCGTAGGCGCACGCACGTCGGCGACAAAGTCGCAGATCGATACATCAGTTTCATGCCCGACGGCGCTGACAATCGGCGTAACGCAGGCATCTACTGCACGCGCCACCGCTTCTTCGTTGAAGCACCACAGGTCTTCCAGCGAGCCGCCGCCACGGGCCAGGATCAGCGCGTCAAAACCACGCGCGTCGGCCAACTTTAGCGCACGCACGATCTGCGACACGGCTTCGCGGCCTTGTACGGCTGTGGGGATCAATGTCAGCTCAACGTTCGGCGCTCTGCGGCCGAACACGCTGATGATGTCGCGGATCACCGCGCCCGTCGGCGAACTGATAATGCCAATGCGTCGAGGATGGGCCGGTAGCGGCACCTTGCGCTCGGCGCTGAACAGGCCTTCGGCGCTGAGCTTTTCCTTCAAGGCATCGAAGGCCAGGCGCAGCGCGCCATCACCGGCAGGCTCCACGGTGTCGAGGATCAACTGGTAATCGCCACGGCCCTCGAACAGCGAGACCTTGCCGCGCACCTTCACCGCCAGGCCATCCTTCAACGCCTGGCGCACCCGCGCGGCATTGTTGCGGAACAGCGCGCAACGCACCTGGGCACCGCTGTCCTTGAGGGTGAAATACACATGGCCGGAGGCCGGGCGGGCGAGGTTGGAGATCTCGCCTTCGACCCAGATATTGGTGAACACGTCTTCCAGCAACACCCGCGCGCGGCCGTTGAGCTGGCTGACAGTCAGGACTTCGCGGTCCAGGCCCAGGCGGGCAAACGGGTCTTTAATCATGAGGAGCGATCTTTAATCATGGGCGGCAGTTTATAGGCATTCGTGCAAGGTTTGGCAGAATTGCTCGACCAGCGCGCTCGGCGTCTGCGCGCAAGCCAGGGCCACGGTGCTGAGGCAGTCCGGGTCGGCCAGAGGCAAAAAGTGCACGTTGGCTGGCGCAATGTCCTGCATGGATTTTGGTAACAAGGCAATACCGAAACCGGCCTGGATCAGTTGCAACTGCGTGGTCTTGCGCGACATCACTCGCGCGGCCTTGGGGAAGAATCCCGCGCGCATGCACAATTCGGCTGACAGATAACTCAAACCACCGCGCTGCGGATGGGGAATCGAGATAAACGCTTCGTCCTTGAGTTGCGCCAACTCCACCGGCGTATTGCGGCGTGCCAGCGGGTGATTCGGCGGCACCGCCAGCAGCAATTTTTCACTGTATATCGGCACCACCCGCACGCCCTCGCGTTGGCGCAGCACCGGCAAGCGCAACAGCCCGACGTCGAGGCGACCGTCGGCAATTTCCTCAAGCTGCGCTTCGGAAGACAGTTTGACGATGTCTATCGACACACCGGGGCAGCGCTCCAGCCAGGTGCTGATGCCTTGCAGCAAGGCGCCGCTCATCGGCACGGTGCTCGAATGGCTCAGGCGCAGCGTGCCCAATTGCCCTTTGCCGACTTGGGTGGCCATTTCGCTGGCCTTGAGTAATTCACTCAACAGGTTGCGCGCCCGAGGGTAGAAGGCTGCACCGGCCGCCGTCAGCCGGGGGTGGCGCGCGGTGCGTTCGAACAGCGGGGTTTGCAGCTGGGTTTCCAGCTCTTTTATCTGCCGGCTCAACGCTGATTGCGCCACAAACAGGCGTTCGGCCGCAGCGCTGAAGCTGCCGCTGTCGGCGATTTCGACAAAGTAGCGCAATTGGCGAGTGGAGATCACGCGTCATGCCTTTTCGAGATGGGTAGAGGGCTTTGATGATATTAGTCGCAACACTCGCTCATCGCTAAAGTGATTACCAACTCTTTCAAGGAATTGCCCATGAGCCCGGTCGAGCTGATGAGTCAGTGGTCGTTTGGCGGCATTGATTGGCTGGTGATCGGCCTCGGCATCGTCGTGGCGTACATCGTGTTTGGCATCGCAGGCTTTGGCACGGCGCTGGTCGCGGGGCCGATCCTGATTGTGTTTATGCCCCTGTCGAAGATCATCCCGCTGCTGGTGCTGCTGGATTTTGTCGCCGCCTTTGGCAACCTGCTGCAGTCGCGGCGGGACGTGAACAAGCCCGAACTGTTGCGATTGCTGCCGTGCATGGCAATCGGTTGCACACTGGGCGTGGTGTTTTTGCTCAACCTGCATTCGGACCTGTTGTTGCTATTAATGGGGTTGTTTATCAGTGCCTACGCGATTTACAGCCTGGCGGTGAAAGCGCGGCCAACCCAGCTGGCGGCGGCCTGGTCGATTCCCATGGGCACCGTCGGCGGGTTGTTTGGTGCGCTGTTTGGCAGTGGCGGCTTTTTATATGCGATCTACCTGAACAGCCGTTTGCCCAAGGAGGCGGCGCGGGCAACCCAGAGTGCGTTGATCAGTTGCAGCACGGTGGTGCGCTTGAGCCTCTTCCTGATCGCCGGGGTTTACGCGGATTTGCCGCTGCTGATGTTGGCGCTGTGCTTGTTGCCGGCGATGGCCTTGGGGCTGTGGGTGGGGCGCAGACTGACGATGCGTATGTCGCGCGAGGCGTTTGTGCGGTTGGTGACGTGGTTGGTGTTGGCCAGTGGGATTGCGTTGATCGGGCGGTACTTGAGCACTTGACCTGTGTGGGGCAGGGATTAAGCTGCCAGCCTTCAGGGCCTCATCGCGGGCAAGCCCGCTCCCACAGGTGATTGCATTTCAATGTGGGAGCGGGCTTGCCCGCGATGGGGCCAGTAGCCACACCGCAGGACACCCATGAACTCCCAAAGCATCCTTGTCCCGAAAATCTCCACCTTGCCCGTCCACGAACCCCGCGCGCGGGCGATCGTGCGTTGGCTGGTGCGCAAGAACATCATCAAGGAAGAACTGACCACTTGCGGCCGCACCGGCAACCGCATGGCCTATGCCCTGGCCGATGGCGCCCGCGCCGTGGTGCTGCACCCGGAGGCGCTGCCGTTCAACGAGCCGATCAATGGTTTGGAGATCATCTACAAGCGCTGCATCTACACGCCGGCCAAAGGCTTTCTCGAAGAGGCCGGCTGCCCGGAATGCCTCAAGGAAGTCGGCGAGGCGCTGTTCGAAAGCCTGGAAGACTGGATGCCCGGCCACACCGACAACTTCACCTGCCCGCTGTGTGGGCATGAAGATGACATCAACGGGTTTCTGTTCCTGCAGGAATGCGGGTTTTCCAACCTGGGGTTCATCTTCAACAACTGGGCGGAGGCGGGGTTCAAGCAGAGCTTTATCGACGAATTTGCCGACTGGCTGGACCAGAAGATGAGTTGGGTCAAAGTCGAGCTTTAATCCGATCGTCCGATCGCCGATCGTTCCCACGCTCTGCGTGGGAATGCACCCCGTGACGCTCCGCGTCACCCTTGCGCGGGGGCAGGACGCGGAGCGTCCAGGGAGGCGTTTCCACGCAGAGCGTGGGAACGATCAATTACCCATCTATCAGTATTACCAAGTTTGTCAGAGTTTTACATTGAGCCCGACAGGGTGCATGTATATAATGGCGCGCTTCCATTTTCCCGCTCGGGAGCCCCCGCGATGCTGCGTATCAGCCAAGAAGCTCTGACATTCGACGACATTCTCCTAGTGCCCGGTTATTCCGAGGTGCTTCCTAACGAAGTCAGTCTCAAGACCCGCCTAACCCGTGGCATCGAGCTGAATATTCCCCTGGTTTCCGCTGCCATGGACACCGTCACCGAAGCCCGTTTGGCAATTGCCATGGCTCAGGAAGGCGGCATCGGCATCATCCACAAGAACATGACCATCGAGCAGCAAGCTGCCGAAGTGCGCAAGGTCAAGCGTTACGAAACCGGTGTGGTGAAAGATCCCATCACCATCGAAGCCGACGCCACCGTGCGTGACCTGTTCGACCTGACCCGCCTGCACAACATCTCCGGCGTTCCGGTGCTGCACGATGGCGACCTGGTCGGCATCGTCACTTCCCGTGACGTGCGTTTCGAGAACCGTCTTGAAGTGACCGTCCGCGAAGTGATGACGCCTAAAGAGCGCCTCGTTACTGTCAAGGAAGGCGCCGACAAGAACGATGTGCGCGAGTTGCTGCACAAGCACCGCATCGAGCGCGTGTTGATCGTCGACGACAAATTCGCCCTCAAAGGCATGATGACCGTCAACGACATCGAAAAAGCCAAGGCTTACCCGCTGGCCAGCAAGGATGACCAAGGTCGTCTGCGCGTTGGCGCTGCGGTCGGCACCGGTAAAGACACCGGTGACCGCGTTTCGGCCCTGGTCGCTGCCGGTGTTGACGTGGTGGTGGTCGACACTGCCCACGGTCACTCCAAAGGTGTGATCGACCGCGTTCGCTGGGTCAAACAGAATTTCCCTGAAGTGCAAGTGATCGGCGGCAACATTGCCACCGGCGCCGCCGCCAAGGCCCTGGCCGAAGCGGGCGCGGATGCGGTCAAGGTCGGTATCGGCCCTGGCTCGATCTGCACCACGCGTATCGTCGCCGGTGTGGGCGTGCCGCAAATCAGCGCCATCGCCAACGTTGCCGCTGCCCTTGAAGGCACCGGCGTTCCGTTGATCGCCGACGGCGGCATCCGTTTCTCCGGTGACCTGTCCAAGGCCATCGTTGCCGGTGCTTCCTGCGTGATGATGGGCTCGATGTTCGCCGGTACTGAAGAAGCGCCAGGCGAGATCGAACTGTTCCAGGGCCGTTCGTACAAGGCTTACCGCGGCATGGGTTCGCTGGGCGCCATGTCCCAGGCGCAAGGCTCTTCCGACCGTTACTTCCAGGACTCCTCGGCAGGCGCCGAGAAGCTCGTACCGGAAGGCATCGAAGGCCGTGTGCCGTACAAAGGCACCCTGAGCGCGATCATCCATCAACTGATGGGCGGCCTGCGTTCCTCGATGGGCTACACCGGCAGCGCCGACATCGAAGAAATGCGCACCAAGCCAGAGTTCGTACGGATCACCGGCGCCGGCATGGCTGAATCCCATGTCCACGACGTGCAGATCACCAAGGAAGCGCCAAACTACCGCGTAGGTTGAGGCTTCCAGCAAAACGTTAAGTAACCGGGGCTGTTCTTTCAGCCCCGAGTTGTTTCTGATTCATTAGACGAGACTGACTTCATGGCCCTCGACATTCACGCCCACCGCATCCTGATCCTCGACTTCGGTTCCCAGTACACCCAACTGATCGCCCGCCGCGTGCGTGAAATCGGCGTGTACTGCGAACTGCACCCGTTCGACATGGATGACGAAGCGATCCGCGAATTCGCCCCTAAAGGCGTCATCCTCGCCGGTGGCCCCGAGTCCGTGCACGAAGCCAACAGCCCGCGCTGCCCACAAGCCGTATTCGACCTGGGCGTGCCCGTCTTCGGTATCTGCTACGGCATGCAGACCATGGCCGAGCAACTGGGCGGCAAGGTTGAAGGTTCCGAGCTGCGTGAATTCGGTTACGCCCGTGTCGACGTCGTCGGCAAGAGCCGCCTGCTGGACGGTATCGAAGACCACATCGACGCCGATGGCCTGTTCGGCCTCGACGTGTGGATGAGCCACGGTGACAAGGTCACCAAGATGCCGGAAGACTTCCACATCCTGGCCAGCACCCCGAGCTGCCCGATCGCCGGCATGTTCAGCGACGAGCGTCGTTACTACGGCGTGCAGTTCCACCCGGAAGTGACCCACACCAAACAAGGCGGCCGCATCCTGTCGCGCTTCATCCTCGACATCTGCGAGTGTGAAGCCCTGTGGACCCCGTCGAAAATCGCTGAAGACGCCATCGCCCAGGTTCGCGCCCAGGTCGGCACCGACAATGTGCTGCTCGGCCTGTCCGGCGGCGTTGACTCCTCGGTCGTTGCCGCGCTGCTGCACAAAGCCATCGGCGACCAACTGACCTGCGTGTTCGTCGACAACGGCCTGCTGCGCCTGCACGAAGGTGAGCAAGTGATGGCCATGTTCGCCGAGAACATGGGCGTCAAGGTGATCCGCGCCAACGCCGAGGACCAGTTCCTCAACAACCTGGCCGGCGAGTCCGACCCAGAGAAGAAGCGCAAGATCATCGGCCGCACCTTCATCGACGTATTCGATGCCCAGTCCAACAAACTGGACAACATCAAGTACCTCGCCCAGGGCACCATCTACCCGGACGTGATCGAGTCGGCCGGCGCCAAAAGCGGCAAGGCCCACGTGATCAAGTCCCACCACAACGTGGGTGGCCTGCCTGAGGAAATGAACCTCAAGCTGGTAGAACCGCTGCGCGAACTGTTCAAGGACGAAGTCCGCCGCCTGGGCCTGGAACTCGGCCTGCCGTACGACATGGTCTACCGCCACCCATTCCCAGGCCCGGGCCTGGGCGTGCGGATCCTCGGTGAAGTGAAGAAAGAATACGCCGACCTGCTGCGTCGCGCCGACCACATCTTCATCGAAGAACTGCGCAAGGCCGACTGGTATCACAAAGTCAGCCAGGCCTTCGTGGTGTTCCAGCCGGTTAAGTCGGTAGGCGTGGTAGGCGATGGCCGTCGTTACGCGTGGGTTGTAGCCTTGCGTGCCGTAGAAACCATCGACTTCATGACTGCTCGTTGGGCACACCTGCCGTACGAACTGCTGGAAACCGTCAGCGGCCGTATCATCAATGAGATCGAGGGTATTTCGCGCGTTACGTATGACGTGTCGAGCAAGCCGCCGGCGACGATTGAGTGGGAATGACCCTGCGATAGCAGGTGAACGCTGAATAACAAAACCCCGGCCATGTGCCGGGGTTTTGTGTTTTGAAATGCGATCAAAATGTGGGAGCGGGCTTGCCCGCGAAGGCGGTGTGTCAGTCAATAAATTTACTGGCTGATCTACCGTATTCGCGAACAAGCCCGCTCCCACATTTGATCTCTGTTTGTCTTCTAGCGCCGCGCGATATCCGAAAAGTAAAACTTATCCAGCGTATGCCGCGACTCGGTGTATTCGAACTGCCGCCCGTCCTGCAAAAACGTCTGGTTGCTCACCACAATCACATGGCTTTGCCCATCCAGATCCAGATGCGCCTGATCGTCCTTGCTGCGCGGCAGTGCCTCGATGGTGCGTTGCGCGTAGCTGATCTGCAGCTGCAACGTCTGTTCGATAAACGCGTAGATCGACTGTTCGGCGATGTCGCGGTCCAGGCCTGGGATCAGGTCGGCGACGAAGTGGTTGATGTCGAGAATCACCCGTTTGCCGCCGATGCGCCGTACCCGTTTTATCCGCGTGATCAGGGTGCCGGGTTCGGCTTCGACGTGTTGCAGCAGTGAACCTTCCAGTGGGAATTGGCTGAATTCGACGACTTCGGTGCGTACGTCATCGCCCAAATCGGCGTGGGTTTCGTGGAAGCTGACGATGCCGCCCAGTTGGAACTCGATGGGGTTTGGCGACAACACAAAGGTGCCCTTGCCGTGGATTTTTTGTGCAAAGCCACGTTCCTGCAACTGCTCAATGGCCCGACGCACGGTGCCACGGCTGGCCTGGTAGGCGTCCATCAGTTCGGTTTCGGAGGGAAGGCGCGTGCCGCGTTGCAGGCGTTCAGTGGTGATGCTGGCAAGCAGATCCGTATAGATCTGGTTGTATTTGCTCATGGTTTGGCTCTATGCCCGACGTGATGAAGGTGAACGGCGCGTTCAAGGCAGGAACCTTAGTGGCAGAGGTGAGGTTTGTCCATTCGACCCCAGTGGAAGAAAAGGAAATGCCTGACTCAAAATTCAGAAATATAAACAATTTGTGACTCGTACAGACGAGTTGTTGATTTAACTCGTACAGACGAGTACTTTTGGCCTCGGCGTGCTGCCAATGACTGCCCCCAAATAAAAAAATCAAAGTGGAAACCAAGCATGAGCCACGACTATTCGACTATTGCCCGCGAGATTCTCGAGAACCTCGGGGGCAGCGACAACCTTGAGCAAGCTGCCCACTGCGTGACCCGCCTGCGCCTGGCGCTCAAGGACCCGAGCCTGGTCAACAGCAGTGCGTTGAACCAGGTCGACCTGGTCAAGGGTTCGTTCTTCACCGGTGGCCTGTTCCAGGTGGTGATCGGCCCCGGCGAAGTGGAAAAGGTCTACGCCGCCTTGCGCGAACAGACCGGCCTTGCCGCCGCCACCATTGCCGACGTGAAGAAGAAGGGCGCCGACAAGACCAACGCCATGCAGCGTCTGGTGCGGGTGTTCTCCGACGTGTTCATGCCGATCCTGCCCGCGCTGATCATCGCCGGCCTGCTGATGGGCATAAACAACCTGATGGGCGCCAAGGGCATGTTCATCGAGGGCAAGACGCTGCTCGAGGCCTACCCGAACCTGGATGGCCTGTGGAGCCTGATCAACCTGATGGCCAACACTTCGTTTGTGTTCCTGCCGGCGCTGGTGGGTTGGTCAGCAGCCAAGCGGTTTGGCGGCAGCGAAATCCTCGGCATCGTGCTCGGCCTGATGCTGGTGCACCCCGACCTGCTCAACGCCTGGAACTACGGCAAGGCCGTCGCCGGCCTCGACGGCCAGAGCCTGCCGTACTTCGATATCTTCGGCTGGTTCAAGATCGAGAAAGTCGGTTATCAGGGGCAGATCCTGCCGATCCTGATGGCGGCGTATGTGATGAGCGTCATTGAGAAATGGCTGCGGGCACGTGTGCCTAACGCGATCCAACTGCTGGTGGTGCCGATCACCACCATCGTCGTCACCGGCGTGCTGGCCCTGGCGGTCATCGGCCCGGTCACGCGTCACCTCGGTATCCTGATCACCGAAGGCGTGGTCACTCTGTTTGACCTGGCGCCGATGGTCGGCGGGGCGATATTCGGCTTGCTGTATGCGCCGCTGGTGATCACCGGCATGCACCATATGTTTCTTGCCGTCGACCTGCAGCTGATCTCCACCCAGGGCGGCACGTTTATCTGGCCGATGATCGTCATGTCCAACCTCGCACAGGGCAGCGCCGCACTGGGCGTGTTCTACATGACCCGTAATGCGCGGGACAAAAGCATGGCGTCCACCTCGGCGATTTCCGCTTACTTCGGCATCACTGAACCGGCGATGTTCGGGGTGAACCTGCGCTTCAAGTTTCCGTTTTATGCCGCGCTGCTGGGCTCTGCGCTGGGCAGCATTTTCCTGTCGTTGAACAAGGTGACCGCCTCGGCCATCGGCGTCGGTGGTTTGCCGGCGTTTATCTCAATCCTGCCGCAGTACATCCCGGTTTTTGTGATCGGGATGGTCATCGCGATTGTGGTGCCGTTTGTTCTGACCTGTGCGTTGAGCATGAAAATTGTTCGGCCTGGATACCGGGTCGCCTGATCAATCGCTATCGCAGGCAAGCCAGCTCCCACACTTGAAATGCGTTCCCCTGTGGGAGCCGGGCTTGCCCGCGATGAGGCCCGCACGGCCAGTACACAATTTAATTGAAGGAACCCACCATGCAAAACTGGCAACAATCGGTGATCTACCAGATCTACCCTAAAAGCTTCCACAGCCACGCGGGTAACGCCACCGGTGACCTGCTTGGCATAGTGGACAAGCTCGATTACCTCAAATGGCTGGGCGTGGATTACCTGTGGATCACGCCGTTCCTGCGCTCGCCGCAGCGCGACAACGGCTACGACATCAGCGACTACTACGCCATCGACCCGAGCTACGGGACCATGGCCGACTGCGACCTGCTGATCAGCGAAGCGGCCAAGCGCGGCATCAAGTTGATGCTCGACATTGTGGTCAACCACACCTCCATCGAACATGAGTGGTTCCAGCAAGCGCGCAGCAGCCTCGACAACCCGTACCGCGACTTCTACATCTGGCGCGACCAGCCGAACAACTGGGAATCCAAGTTCGGCGGCTCGGCCTGGGAATACGAAGCGCAGACCGGCCAGTACTTCCTGCACCTGTTCGACCACACCCAGGCCGACCTGAATTGGGACAACCCCAAGGTGCGCGCCGAGGTGTTCAAGCTGATGCGCTTTTGGCGCGACAAGGGCGTGGGCGGTTTCCGCCTGGACGTGATCAACCTGATCTCCAAGCCTGCCGATTTCCCCGAGGACAACACTGACGGTCGTCGCTTCTACACCGACGGCCCGAACGTGCACGAATACCTGCAGCAAATGCACCGCGAAGTCTTTGAAGGGCATGACCTGATCAACGTCGGCGAAATGTCGTCGACCAGCCTGGAGCACTGCATTCGCTACTCGAATCCGGCGTCGAAAGAGCTGTCGATGACCTTCAACTTTCATCACCTGAAAGTCGATTACCCGAACCTGCAGAAGTGGGTGAAAGCCGACTTCGACTTCCTGCAGCTCAAGCAGATTTTCTCTGACTGGCAACTGGGCATGCAGGCCGGTGGCGGCTGGAACGCGCTGTTCTGGTGTAACCACGACCAGCCGCGGGTGGTCTCGCGTTTCGGTGACGACGGCGAACACCGTGTGGTCTCGGCCAAGATGCTCGCCACCGCGCTGCACTTTCTCCAGGGCACGCCGTATGTGTACCAGGGCGAAGAGCTTGGCATGACCAACCCTGGCTTCAACAAGATCGAGCAGTACCGCGATGTCGAGACCTTGAACATCTTCCGGCTCAAGCGTGATGCCGGTGAGCCCGAGGCCTCGAGCATGGCGGCGATCATGCAGAAGTCGCGCGACAACGGTCGCACGCCGATGCAGTGGAGCCGCGAAGCCAATGCCGGCTTCAGCAGCGGCGAACCGTGGATCGGTATTCCGGCCAACGCGGCGCAGATCAACGTCGAGAGCCAATTGGATGACCCTGATTCGGTGCTGCATCACTACCGTGCGCTGATTGCGTTGCGTCGCCACGAGCCGCTGATCCAGGAGGGCGTTTATCGCCAACTTCTGCAAGACCATCGCCAGGTTTGGGCGTACCTGCGCGAAGGGCAGGGCGAGCGCTTGCTGGTGCTGAACAACTTCTATGGCACGCCCTGCGAAATCCAACTGCCCGAAGGCGTCATCAACGCGACGAGCGAGCAACGCCTGCTGATCAGCAACTACCCCGACTGCCCATTGCGTACGGGCGCCGTGGTATTGCGCCCTTATGAATCCTTCGTCCTGCACCTCAAGGACTGAAACACTTCCCTTGCAGGCGTCGGCAAGCCGATTCCTACAAGGGGCGCGTCACGTAATAACAATAATAAAAATATTTGGAGTGCTTCATGAAAACAACAATAAAGCTGGGCCTCATTGCCTCATGTCTGACTGCACCTTTTGGCGCTCAGGCGCTGGAGTTTGCCGGTTACTTGCGCAGCGGCGCGGGCACTTCAACGGGCAGTGGCAAGCAGCAATGCTTCCAACTGCCGGGGGCACAAACGAAGTACCGTTTGGGTAACGAATGCGAGCAATACGCCGAACTGGAATTGCGCCAGGACCTGCTGACCCTCGACGACGGCTCGGTGCTCAGCGTCGATGCGATGGCATCGCTGTATAACAAGTACGACCGCGCCCTGAAGTTCCAGGGCGAAGACAACGGCTCGGCGCGCATGCCGCAGATGTATGCGCAGTGGTCCAACCTGCCCAGCCTCAACGGCGGCTCGCTGTGGGCGGGTCGGCGTTACTACAAACGTAACGACATCCATATATCCGACTTCTACTACTGGAACCAGAGCGCCACGGGCGGTGGTGTCGAGGACGTGAAAATCGGCGACCTCAAGTACAGCTACGCCCTGTCGCGCAAGGACAACCTGTACCAGAAGGAATACGCCACCCGTCACGACTTCAACGTTGCGGGCTTCAAGACCAACCCCGGCGGTGAGCTGGAGTTCGGCCTGAGCTATATCGAAAAAGCCGGCGGCCGCGACGCCAACAGCGGTTGGGCGATCACGGCGCAGCATGTGCAAAAACCGTTTCTGGGCGGCAAAAACAAATTCGCCTTGCAGTACGGCGAAGGCCCCGGCACTGGCCTGGGCTACACCGGTAATACAGCCCTGGATAACAGCAGCAAAAGCTACCGCGCCGTGGAGTTTTTCGACTGGCAGGTGACCCCGCGTTTTGGCGGGCAGGTCGAGGCGGTGTACCAGAAAGACATTCGCCCAGGCAGCCAGGACCAGACCTGGATGTCCATCGGCGTGCGCCCGGCCTATGCCATCAGCGAGCAGTTCAAGCTGGTCACCGAACTTGGGCATGATCAAGTCGACGCTGCTGGCGGAACACGCAAGCTGAGCAAATTTACCTTCGCCCCGACCTGGTCGCCCAACGGCCCGGATTTCTGGGCGCGGCCGGAAGTGCGTTTGTACTACACCTACGCAACCTGGAACGAGGCGGCCAAACGCGCGGCGAATGAACTGGCGGCGGGCTCGGCGTTGTCCGACACCGGCGCCTACGGCACCGCGCGGCATGGGTCGAATGTGGGTGTGCAGGTCGAATACTGGTGGAAATAGCTCGGATTTAAGTGAACGAGCTTTATGTGGGAGCTGGCTTGCCTGCGATAGCAACACCTCGGTCTTACTGAGAAACCGAGTCGCCGGCATCGCAGGCAAGCCAGCTCCCACATTTGATCGTCGTTCGCCCTATGATTTTTACAGAACAAAACAGCAGGTGAAGTCATGACCACAACTCAACCCCTGGAACTGCTGGCGCCGCTGTCCGGTGTGCTGCTGGCGCTGGATCAGGTGCCCGACCCGGTGTTCGCCAGTCGCATGATCGGCGACGGCCTGTGCATCGATCCCACCTCGCAGACGCTTTGCGCGCCGCTGGCCGGGGTGATCAGCAGCATCCAGGACAGTGGTCATGCGGTCAGCGTTACCGATGACAACGGCGTCCAGGTGCTGATGCACATCGGCCTGGACACCGTAAACCTGGCAGGCCAAGGCTTCACGCCGCTGGTAAAGGAAGGCCAGCGCGTGGCGGTCGGGCAGCCGCTGATTGAATTCGATGCCGACTACGTGGCGCTCCATGCACGCAGTTTGCTGACCTTGATGCTGGTGGTCAGCGGCGAGCCGTTTACGCTGCTGACGCCGGACGGTGGCGTGGTGGATGTGGGCCAGCCGCTGTTGCGAGTCGCAACAGGCGAAGCAGCTGAAACGGCGAATGAGGAGGAGGGCGAAGCGCTGTTTTCCAAGCCGCTGACCCTGCCCAACGCCAACGGTTTGCACGCGCGCCCTGCGGCGGTGTTTGCCCAGGCGGCCAAGGGTTTCAATGCAAGCATTTACCTGCACAAGCAAACCCAGAGCGCCAACGCCAAGTCGCTGGTGGCGATCATGGCGCTGCAAACCGCGCAGGGCGATACGCTGCAAGTGAGCGCGGCAGGTGATGACGCCGACGCGGCGATCAACGCCTTGGTGGCGTTGCTGGCCGAAGGCTGTGGCGAGACGGTCGCGGCAGTTGCTGCGGTGGCAGAACCGGTCGCGCCGCTGTCGTCGGCCAGCTTGCTGCGTGGCGTGTGTGCTTCCCCTGGTTCGGCGTTTGGCCAGGTGGTGCAAGTGGCCGAGCCAGCGTTGAAGATTACCGAAGCCGGCGCTGGCGAAGCGATCGAGCGTGCCGCACTGGAGCGTGGCCTGCTGGCGGCAACCGAGGCACTGCAAGCCCTGCAAGCCAAGGCGACTGGCACTGCCCAGGCCGAGATCTTCCGTGCCCATCAAGAACTGCTCGAAGACCCCACCTTGCTTGAACAAGCCCACGCCCAACTGGCCAATGGCAAAAGCGCTGCCTTTGCCTGGAACCGCGCCACGCTGGCCACCGCCACCTTGTTCCAGGGCATGGGCAACGCGCTGCTCGCCGAACGGGCGGCGGACTTGGCCGACGTCGGCCAACGCGTGCTCAAGCTGATTCTCGGTATCGAGGACCGCGCCTGGGACTTGCCCGAGCAAGCCATCCTGATTGCCGAGCAACTGACTCCATCGCAAACCGCCAGCCTGGACACGCGCAAGGTGCTGGGGTTTGTCACCGTCGGTGGCGGTGCGACCAGCCATGTCGCGATCCTCGCCCGCGCACTCGGCCTGCCGGCGATTTGCGGTGTGCCGGTGCACGTGCTGACCCTGGTTAACGGCAAGCAGGTGCTGCTCGACGCCGATAAGGGCGAGCTGCACCTGGACCCGGACCTGGCCGAAATCGAGCAACTGCAAGCTGCCCGCCAACAGCAGGTGTTGCGGCGCCAGCGGGAAGTGGCGCAGGCTGCTTTGCCGGCCATCACCCGCGACGGCCACCACGTCGAGGTCACGGCCAACGTCGCCTCGTTGCAGGAGGTGGAGCAGTCCTTGAGCTTGGGCGGTGAAGGCGTCGGCCTGCTGCGTTCGGAGTTCCTCTACCTGGACCGCAACCGCGCGCCCAGCCCTGAAGAACAAGCCGGCACCTACAGCGCCATCGCTCGCGCCCTGGGCTCCGAGCGCAATTTGGTGGTGCGCACTTTGGACGTCGGCGGCGACAAGCCGCTGGCCTATGTGCCGATGGAAAGCGAGACCAACCCGTTCCTCGGCTTGCGCGGTATTCGACTGTGCCTGGAGCGCCCGGAACTGTTGCGCGAACAGTTCCGCGCAATCCTCGCCAGCGCCGGTTTCGCACGGCTGCATATCATGTTGCCGATGGTCAGCCTGCTGTCGGAACTGCACCTGGCACGCACGATTCTTGAAGAGGAAGCGCTGGCGCTGGGGCTCAAGGAACTGCCGAAGCTGGGGATCATGATCGAGGTGCCGTCTGCGGCCTTGATGGCCGATGTCTTCGCCCCGCACGTGGATTTTTTCTCCATCGGCACCAATGACCTGACCCAATACACCCTGGCCATGGACCGCGACCACCCACGTCTGGCCAGCCAGGCCGACAGCTTTCACCCCTCGGTGTTGCGCCTGATTGCCACCACCGTCAAGGCCGCGCACGCCCATGGAAAATGGGTCGGTGTGTGCGGCGCGCTGGCGTCCGAAGCGCTGGCGGTGCCGGTGTTGATCGGGCTCGGCGTGGATGAGTTGTCAGTCAGCGTACCGCTGATCCCGACCATCAAGGCCACCGTGCGCGAGCTGGACCTGGCGGACTGCCAAAGCATCGCCCGCCAAGTACTGGGCCTGGAAGAAGCAGCCCAGGTTCGCGAGGCCTTGCGTCTGTATCACGCGGCCACGGTTGAAACCTCACCTGTTGTGGAGCACTGAGCATGTTCGAGAAATTACAGCGCGCGTTCTGGAAAGCCCTGACCCCGGATTTGATTGCCGAGACGGTAACGGCGCCGACGCCGAGCCTGTTGTCGGCCGATGTACTGAAGGCATTGGGTGGCGCGGATAATCTCAAGTCACAACAGCGCGTGGCGCTGACGCGGGTGCGTGTGCAACTGCAGGATGCGGGGCGGCTGGATGCGCAGGCGCTGAAGGCGGCGGGTGTGCCGGGCGTGATGGTGTTGACGGGCGGCGTGGTGCACCTGCTCACCGGCTTATAAAGCGACGACAATCAAATGTGGGAGCGGGCTTGCCCGCGATAGCGGTGTGTCAGGTAACGAATAGGTTGACTGGTCGGCCGCCATCGCGGGCAAGCCCGGCTCCCACAGGGTTTTGTGGTGTTTGGGAGAGTGGGTTACAACTGCGGGTTATCTTCCGGCGGCTTGGTCTTATCCACACCCGGCACATGCAAGTTGCCTTCGACCACCTGGTTGCCTTCCAACTGCGGCTGCGTGACCCAAGTCAGAATGTCGTAATACCGCCGGATGTTCGCCACAAAATGCACCGGCTCACCCCCACGTGCATAACCGTAGCGAGTCTTGCTGTACCACTGCTTCTGCGACAGGCGCGGCAGCATCTTCTTCACGTCCAGCCACTTGTTCGGGTTCAGGCCGTCCTTCTTCGCCAGCGTGCGTGCGTCTTCCAAGTGGCCGGTGCCGACGTTGTAGGCGGCGAGGGCGAACCAGGTGCGGTCCGGCTCGGCGATGCTGTCGTCCAGCTCATCCTTGATCTTGGCCAGGTATTTGGCGCCGCCCATGATGCTTTGCTTGGCGTCCAGGCGGTTGGACACGCCCATGGCCTGGGCGGTGTTCTGGGTCAGCATCATCAGGCCACGTACGCCGGTCTTGGAGGTGACGGCCGGTTGCCACAGCGACTCCTGATAACCGATGGCGGCGAGCAGGCGCCAATCGACTTTTTCTTCCTTGGCGTAGGTCCGGAAGTGCTTCTCGTATTTGGGCAAGCGTTGCTGCAAGTGCTGGGCAAAGGTGTAGGCGCCGACGTAGCCGAGTACATCGACATGCCCGTAATAGCGGTCTTTAAGACGCTGCAGGGTGCCGTTCTTTTCAACTTTATCCAGGTAGCTGTTGATCTCGTTGAGCAGGCTGTTGTCATCACCCGCCGCCACGGCCCAGCTCTGATTGCTGGCATTGCCGAGGTCGAACGCCACGCGCACGTTGGGGAAGTACACCTGGTTCATCGCGACTTCGTTGGAGTCCACCAGAGTCAGGTCGATTTGCCCCTCGTCGACCATGCGCAGTAAGTCGACCACCTCAACGGCGTCGGATTCTTCGTATTCAATCGCAGGGTTCTGCTTTTTAAGCGCCGCGAGTTGCTCGGCGTGGGTGCTGCCCTTGAGCACCATGATCTTTTTGCCCACCAGGTCCGCCGCCGTGGTCGGGCGGGACTGGCCATTGCGGTAGATGATCTGCGGCGTCACTTCCAGGTAAGGATGGGAAAAACGCACCTGTTGCGCGCGCTGCTCGCTGCTGACCAGGCCGGCGGCGGCCAATACCGGACCGTTGGGTTTGCCCAACTGGCCGAACAGGTCATCGAGGTTGTCGGCGGTCTCGATCTCCAGCTTCACCCCCAGGTCATCGGCAAAACGCTTGACCAGTTCGTACTCGAAACCGGTTTCACCGTTGCGGTCCTGGAAATAAGTCGCCGGGCTGTTCCGGGTAATCACCCGCAATACGCCATCCTCCTTGATTCGCTCGAGCGTGCTGGGCTTATCAACACAGGCGCTGAGCATCAGGAAGAGTCCGGTTGCGATGAGCCATTTGGCACATCGCGGGCGCAAAGCAGTAGGGGAGAACATCTGCGCAGTATACGCAAACGACCCACGGCGCCATATATCGACAGCAGGGGACTTGTCTGCTAGCACCCCTGAAACTGGGCTGCAGCCCGCAGAAACGCGGGTTGACGAGGGTTTGTGACGGTTAAAATAACTGCGCGCAACCCGGTGAAAAACGCCCCGATACTGTGCAAAGCGTGCCAACTGACGTTCGGCAACGGCCAGCCGTGCCGTTTCGGGTGCCGTTGGCGGCGGTTTACGCTAGAATGCACGGCCTCAAAGCACACCCCCTTCCCGAGGCTGTCCCGAAGATGTTGATCCTGCGCGGCGCTCCTGCCCTTTCTGCCTTTCGCCACAGCAAACTCCTTGAGCAACTGAGCCAAAAGGTTCCAGCGGTTACAGGCTTGTATGCTGAATTTGCTCACTTCGCCGACGTTACCGGCGTATTGACCGCCGACGAACAGCAAGTGCTGGCACGCCTTCTGAAGTACGGCCCAAGCGTTCCCGTTCAAGAGCCTAATGGCCGCTTGTTCCTGGTTCTGCCACGGTTCGGCACCATCTCGCCCTGGTCGAGCAAGGCCAGTGATATCGCGCGCAACTGTGGCCTGGAAAAAATCCAGCGCCTGGAGCGCGGTATCGCTTTCTACGTCGCCGGCCAGTTCAGCGATGCCGACGCCGAGCTGATCGCCAGCAGCCTGCACGACCGCATGACCCAGATCATCGTCAGCCAGCTGGAACAGGCTGCCGGTCTGTTCAGCCATGCCGAGCCAAAACCGCTGACCGCGATTGACGTGCTCGGCGGTGGCCGTGCCGCCCTCGAGAAGGCCAACACCGAACTGGGCCTGGCCCTGGCCGAAGACGAGATCGACTACCTGGTCAACGCCTTCAACGGCTTGAAGCGCAACCCCCACGACATCGAGCTGATGATGTTTGCGCAGGCCAACTCCGAGCACTGCCGTCACAAGATCTTCAACGCCAGTTGGGACATCGACGGCGAAAGCCAGGAAAAAAGCCTGTTCGGCATGATCAAGAACACCTACGTGATGCACAGCGAAGGCGTTCTTTCTGCTTATAAGGACAACGCCTCGGTGATCGTCGGCTCCGTCGCCGGCCGTTTCTTCCCGGACCCTGAAACCCGCCAATACGGCGCGGTGCAGGAGCCGGTGCACATCCTGATGAAGGTTGAAACCCACAACCACCCGACCGCGATTGCCCCGTTCCCGGGCGCCGCTACCGGTTCCGGTGGTGAAATCCGTGACGAAGGTGCTACCGGCCGTGGCGCCAAGCCAAAGGCGGGCCTGACCGGTTTCACCGTGTCCAACCTGCAGATCCCAGGCTTCGAACAGCCGTGGGAAGTGCCGTACGGCAAGCCTGAGCGCATCGTAACCGCGCTCGACATCATGATCGAAGGCCCACTGGGCGGCGCCGCGTTCAACAACGAATTCGGCCGCCCGGCGCTGACCGGTTACTTCCGTACCTTCGAGCAGTCCATCACCACCCCGCGTGGCGATGAAGTGCGCGGCTACCACAAGCCAATCATGTTGGCCGGCGGCATGGGCAACATCCGCGAAGAGCACGTCAAGAAAGGCGAGATCCTGGTCGGCTCCAAGCTGATCGTCCTCGGCGGCCCGGCAATGTTGATCGGCCTGGGCGGCGGCGCAGCTTCCTCCATGGCCACCGGCACCAGCTCGGCGGACCTGGATTTTGCGTCCGTACAGCGCGAAAACCCAGAGATGGAACGCCGCTGCCAGGAAGTTATCGACCGTTGCTGGCAGTTGGGTGACAAGAACCCGATCAGCTTTATCCACGACGTCGGCGCCGGTGGTTTGTCCAACGCCTTCCCGGAACTGGTCAACGATGGCGAGCGTGGTGGCCGTTTCGAACTGCGCAACATTCCAAACGACGAGCCGGGCATGGCCCCGCACGAAATCTGGAGTAACGAGTCCCAGGAACGCTACGTACTGGCCGTTGGCCCTGAAGACTTCGCGCGCTTCCAGGCCATCTGCGAACGTGAGCGTTGCCCGTTTGCGGTAGTCGGCGAAGCCACTGCCGAGCCACAGCTGACGGTGACCGACAGCCACTTCGGCAACAGCCCGGTCGACATGCCACTCGAAGTGCTGCTGGGCAAAGCCCCGCGCATGCACCGTTCGGCCGTGCGTGAAACCGAGTTGGGCGATGACTTCGACCCAAGCAGCCTCGACCTGACCGACAGCATCGAGCGCGTGCTGCACCACCCGGCCGTGGCGAGCAAAAGCTTCCTGATCACCATCGGCGACCGCACCATCACCGGTCTTGTGGCCCGTGACCAAATGGTTGGCCCATGGCAAGTGCCGGTGGCTGACGTTGCCGTCACCGCCACCAGCTTCGACGTCTACACCGGCGAAGCCATGGCCATGGGCGAGCGCACGCCGCTGGCCCTGCTGGACGCCCCGGCGTCGGGCCGCATGGCCATTGGTGAAACCCTCACCAACATCGCTGCATCGCGCATCGGCAAGCTGTCCGACATCAAACTGTCGGCCAACTGGATGTCCGCTGCCGGTCACCCCGGTGAAGACGCGCGTCTGTACGACACCGTCAAGGCTGTCGGCATGGAGCTGTGCCCGGAGCTGGGTATCACTATTCCGGTGGGCAAGGACTCCATGTCCATGGCCACCCGTTGGAACGAAGACGGCACCGACAAGAGCGTCACTTCGCCGCTGTCGCTGATCGTCACCGGCTTTGCGCCGGTTACCGACATCCGCCAGACCCTGACCCCGCAACTGCGCATGGACAAAGGCACCACCGATCTGATCCTGATCGACCTGGGCCGTGGCCAGAACCGCATGGGCGCCTCGATCCTCGCGCAAACCCACGGCAAGCTCGGCAAGCACGCGCCGGACGTGGATGACGCCGAAGACCTGAAAGCCTTCTTCGCCGTGATCCAGGGCCTGAACGCCGACGGCCACCTGTTGGCTTACCACGACCGTTCCGACGGCGGTTTGCTGACCAGCGTTGTCGAGATGGCTTTCGCCGGTCACTGTGGCCTGAACATCGTGCTCGACAGCGTTGCCGAGGATGCGTCCGAAATCAACGGCATCCTGTTCAACGAAGAGTTGGGTGCGGTGATCCAGGTTCGCCAGGACGCTACCCCGGACGTACTCGCACAGTTCAGCGCTGCTGGCCTGGACGATTGCGTGGCGGTGATCGGCCAGCCGATCAACAACGGCGAGATCAACATCTCGTTCAACGGCGACACCGTGTTTGCCGGCCAGCGCCGCTTGCTGCAACGCCAGTGGGCCGAGACCAGCTACCAGATCCAACGCCTGCGTGATAACGCCGACTGCGCCGAACAGGAATTCGACGTGATCCTGGAAGAAGACAACCCGGGCCTGAGCACCAAGCTCAGCTTCGACGTCAACCAGGACATCGCCGCGCCTTACATCAAAAAAGGCATTCGCCCACAGGTTGCCGTACTGCGTGAGCAGGGCGTCAACGGTCAGGTGGAAATGGCGGCCGCGTTCGACCGCGCCGGCTTTAATGCGATCGACGTGCACATGAGCGACATCCTCGCCGGTCGCGTTGACCTCAACGAGTTCAAAGGCCTTGTCGCCTGCGGTGGTTTCTCCTACGGTGACGTGTTGGGTGCCGGTGAAGGCTGGGCCAAATCGGCCCTGTTCAACAGCCGTGCCCGCGACGCATTCCAAGGCTTCTTCGAGCGCAACGACAGCTTCACCCTGGGCGTGTGCAACGGTTGCCAGATGATGTCCAACCTCAGCGAACTGATCCCGGGCAGCGAGTTCTGGCCGCACTTTGTGCGTAACCGTTCCGAGCAGTTCGAAGCCCGTGTCGCCATGGTGCAGGTGCAAGAGTCCAACTCGATCTTCCTGCAAGGCATGGCCGGTTCGCGCATGCCAATCGCCATCGCCCACGGTGAAGGTCATGCCGAGTTCGAAAGCGAAGAAGCCCTGCTCGAAGCCGACCTGTCCGGCTGCGTGGCCATGCGTTTCGTCGACAACCACGGCAAGGTCACCGAAAGCTACCCAGCCAACCCGAACGGCTCGCCGCGCGGGATCACCGGCCTTACCAGCCGCGACGGTCGCGTCACCATCATGATGCCGCACCCGGAGCGTGTGTTCCGCGCCGTGCAGAACTCGTGGCGCCCGGAAGAGTGGAACGAAGACGGCGCCTGGATGCGCATGTTCCGCAACGCGCGCGTGTGGGTGAACTAAGGCGGTGTACAAGCTCAGCTTCTTTGTGCCCGCAAGCCATGTGGAGACGGTGAAAACCGCCGTCTTCGCCGCTGGCGGCGGGCGTATCGGCAACTACGACAGCTGCGCCTGGCAAGTGCTGGGCCAGGGCCAATTCCGCGCGTTGGACGGCAGCCAGCCGTTTCTCGGGCAGGTCGGCCAGGTTGAAGTGGTTGAAGAGTGGAAGGTTGAGTTGGTGGTGGCGGATGAGTTGATCGTGGCGGTTGTGGCTGCTTTGAAACTCAGTCATCCGTATGAGACACCGGCGTATGAGGTGTGGCAGTTGGCGGATTTTTGATTCGCCGGCTGTTAAAACAAGAAACCCGCTGGGCCAGTTTGGTCAGCGGGTTTTTTGTTGCCTGTACGGGCCAATCGCAGGCAAGCCAGCTCCCACATTTGACCGCATTGCCACGTCGGGCACCGATCAAACTGTGGGAGCGGGCTTGCTCGCAAAGGCATCGGGACAGGCACCTCAGACCTTTCCCACAGGTCTTTCAGGTTGTCCCTCGGAACTGGCCTCAATAGCCTTGCTCGGTCGCTGAAAAGTCAGCGATCGGGATTTGAACTCAAGACCCGTTCAGCAACCTTGCCTCGGCTTGAGATTCAATAATGGATTTTCCAAATGTCGTTGTTCCCCGACTAAATACGAGTACCCCGTTGGGCCAGGCGTTGATTTCAATGTTCAAGTCCATTGAGGTGGAGTTGATGATTGAGGGCGCCAGACCAGGCGCGGTCAAGGTCATAGTGTTCGGCGGTTGTGCTGTTCATCTGTATACGCATCACCGCGTCTCCACTGATGTCGATGCAGAAATCTATTGTGCGAATACTCGAGACAAACTGCGTTTACGGACATTGCTGGCGGAGTTTCCAGAAGAGTTTTTCGATGAGCAGTCTGGCCGTGTCATGGAGCTGAACTACGATCTGCAATACAACACTGGTTTTGGCCCGCTTCACGAAGACTACTGGGAGCGAAGTCTTCCCCTCGAAGAGTTTCCTGATGAGTCTGCACTGCATCTTCACATAGCAGCGCCTATCGATATTGCGATCTCAAAACTGGGCAGAGCGACTGATCAGGATGTAAGCGACATCATGGCGCTGCTCAGGGCAGGCTTCATTGTGACCACTGAGTTCCGTTGGCTGGCATTGCAGGCGATTGATATGTATGTTGGCAACAAGGAACCACCTAGATCCATCCTGGCCAATATTCTGCACGATTATCTGGAGACTGAAGTTGACGAAGCCTTTTAACGCTCCCGTCCTCTCATCCGCCTTGGATACGCTGGTCAAAAGCCCTTTGAATCAGGCTGACGACGCCGCGCTTGTCAGTGCAGCGAAAGCAGTCTGGTACTCGGACGCGAACCTTGTGGGCGAGGTGAGGGCTTTTCTGAAGGCACATTCCAGTGAAGTGGAGCTTCGTCGCGCAGGCTACTTGCTTGAGCGCTTTACGCGCTTTTCATGTGCGACGGATTCCAGGGTAATGGAAGCGTTGAAGGCGCTTGAATTGTTTTCGGCTTCTGCTGCCAAGCAACACGTGCAGCCACAAGGCGCCGTTGCGCTGCGCAGCCGTCGTGATGAACTGGCGGTGTCTTGGGGGCTGAGTGAGGGGTTGGGTTTAAAGGCTCAAGCGCTGATGCCTTTCCAGACTCGCCATTACGAAGCCGAACAGCGCGCGGCGTCTGCTTAGGCATAGATCACAAACAAACAACCCGGCTTGGACCGGGTTTTTTATTGTCTGCGATATTTTCAAGTCTCGGAGGTTTCCCACAGGCCTTTCAGGTTGTCCCTCGGAACTGGCCTCACTAATCTTCTCGGGTCGCTGCCAATGTGGCGACCGGGACTGCAAGCCCGCCGATAGTTTGTTAGTACTCAACAGCACACCTATAATCGTGCCGCTTTCATAAAGCGGTTATTGAGTCATGGTGGCTGTGTGCGGGAGATCCTCGGGTCTGCCGGGGTTCCTAACAACTCGGTCTTGCAGGCCCGTACACAGCTGCCACCCATCATCTGCAAGTGATGTCGGTAGCTTGTACGGGACAACCACATGGGTTACACAAAAGTGCATTCACATAGGTAACACTTTGAGTGAAATATAGCCGTCCTTGTCTGCATTCCTCGCATCCACTTGTCCGAGGATCACTGGGCCGAAAATAACAGCCCACACATCGTCGCTCAGCATCTCCATTCCAATAGTCTGGTATTTCAGTAAATGCCCCACATAAATCCGCAGACCTGACCGATAAATCATCCCGTTTGAGTCAGTCCGGTAACACTCAATATGACTTGCATAACCCATCTCCGGCAGTTTCTCCGGATAGGCTCGAGGTGAAGGTGAATAGCATGAAGCCGGTGTTTTCTGGCTCAGCGCTTCATGCCCTCGCTCGTAATTGTAGTGCCGTATGAAACGATCAAAGTGTTTCTGCTGAGACTCCCAAGCAACCGCAGGTGGATTGGGCAAAGTGCTTTTCAGTGTTCGGTGCATACGCTCGTGCCGGCCATTTTGGTCTGGCCGACCGGGCTCGATACGCTCAGGAATGATACCCAGCCGTAGCCACCAGATCGACAACTGTGACAGCCCTCCGCGCCCTGTGCTGGCAAACGGCACTCCGTTGTCAGTACGGATGCGCTCAGGCAAACCATACTCGCGAAACACCCGTTCGAACGTCTCTTGGGTCTCCTTGAAATTGGTGCTGGGCATGCTCTGACAGGCAAGTAAGAAGCGACTGGCATGATCCATGATTGTTAGCGGATAACACCATACGCCCGCGCCTGTCAGGTACTGGCCTTTGTAGTCAGCACTGAAAAGCTGATTAGGCACATCTGCCTTACGTAACGGTTTTGGATAGACAGCAACTCTTGGCCGCAAGGGGCGCGGCGTGATCAGATCAGCCGCTTTAAGGATGTTATAAATAGTCGTTTTCGAGGGCGGATCCTGGCCCGGAAAACGCTTTATCAAATCACTCTGGATTTTTTTCGGACCAGGGATTGTCTCGCCTATAGAACGAAGTTCGATAATTGCCTGCTTTACCGCCAAAGGCACCACATAAGTCTGGTGGTGCCGACGACGACTACGCTCATCAAGCCCACCGGGGCCTTCTGTTTTGTATCGCTCGACCCACTTATAGCCAGTCTTTCGGCTGATTTCATAGTCTCGACATAGCTGACTAAGGCTGTGTTTTCCAGTCAGGTATTCAGCGACAAACATCACTTTGAGGTCCATAGGTTTCAGCTCTTTCCAGGGCATGGTCAGATCCTCACGAAATCGACCCTGCCAGTTAAAAACTGTTACCTATGTGCGTGAACTGATTTGTAACCCATGTGGGTGAGTCATACCAGCTCCCATTTTTGTTAGGAGTTTTACCATGATCAAAGACAGTCCCAATCCTCCATCTGATTCTCAATCTACCGACCATATTTTCACTGTACTGCCCAACCTGAACAGCGAAACCCTGCTCGCCAACGCCTCCCAAGACCTGGCATCAGTACAAGCACTGGCGGGCAACTTGGCTTTTGACATCGACGGCCCGCAGCGTGATGCGGTGCTGGGAATTCATCGGATGCTGGAGGGTATCCAGTTGATGGTGGATCGGGTGCTGGATCTATTTGAGGTGCCTGAACAGAAGTAATCGGGCGTCTATGAGGCCCATTCGCGAGCAAGCCCGCTCCCACATTTGACCGCATTGCCACGTCGGGCAGGGATCAAAATGTGGGAGCGGGCTTGCTCGCGAAGAGGCCAGAGCCGCCGCTACTCTTGTAAACCCTGGCGCCGACCCCGCGGCCACCGACCAACCGCTTGATCGTTCCCACGCTCCGCGTGGGAATGCATCCTGTGACGCTCCGCGTCACCCTTGCGCAGGGCTTGAGCAGGACGCGGAGCGTCCGGGGCGGCATTCCCACGCAGAGCGTGGGAACGATCGGTCAGGCGTTGATGGGGCGGGTAACCAACCGCTCCAAAGCCTCACCCAAACCTAAGGCCTTGTCACCAATCAACAAGTGCCAAACGCCACTGTCCAGCTGGCTCACACCCTGGCAACCCAGCGCCGTCAGATCAGCTTCAGACAACACCGAATCATCGCCCAGTTCCACCCGCAATCGGGTCACCGCCACGGCGTCCAGCTGCCGTACATTTTCACGGCCACCCAAGGCCTTCAGCCATTTCTCGGCCTCTTGCACATTCACCGCAACCGGCTTATCCACAGGCGCAACCGCCACCGGCGCAGTGGCAACAAACGACGGCATGGCCAGGCGAATCTCATCGGCAATGCTGTCGGCCATCGGCCCGACCACCACCTGTAAGCTGCCGCCGTTACCCGGCCGAACCACGGCCATCGCGCCGAGTGCTTTGAGCTCTGCATCCACCGCCTTGTTGCGATCCACCATGTCCAAGCGCAGACGCGTGGTGCAGGCGCCAACACTCAGCAAATTATCCGCACCGCCCAGCGCACGGATATACGCCCCGGCCCGTTGGTTATCACTCATCGCCTCAGCCTGCACCACCTGGATATCTTCACGACCCGGCGTTTTCAGGTTGAAGCGGCGAATGCAGTAGTTGAACACGCTGTAGTAGATCACCGCGTACGCCAGCCCGACCGGGAACACCAGCCAGCCGTTGGTGGACTTACCCCAGCCGAGCACCATGTCGATAAACCCACCGGAGAAGGTAAAACCGAGGTGGATATTCAGCATGTTGGTCACGGCCATCGACAGGCCCGTGAGTACTGCGTGAATCAGGTACAAAAACGGCGCCAGGAACATGAACGCGAATTCAATCGGCTCCGTCACGCCGGTCAAAAACGAGGTCAGCGCCATTGACAGGAAAATCCCGCCCATCACTTTGCGGCGCTCGGGCAGCGCGTTGCGGTACATCGCCAGGCACGCGGCGGGCAGGCCGAACAGCATCACCGGGAACATGCCGGTCATGAATTGGCCACCTTTCGGGTCACCGGCGAAGTAGCGGGTCAGGTCGCCCGTGACGACGGCGCCGGTGGTCGGGTCGGTGAAGGTGCCGAACACAAACCACGCCATGTTGTTGAGGATATGGTGCAGGCCGGTAACGATCAGCAGGCGGTTGAACACGCCGAACACGAAGGCGCCAAAGCTGCCGCTTTCCATCAGCAGCACGCCGAAGCTGTTGATGCCGTGCTGGATCGGCGGCCAGATCAGGCCAAAGATCACGCCCAGGGCAACCGCCGAAAACCCGGTGACAATCGGCACAAAGCGTCGCCCACCAAAGAAGGCGAGGTACTCCGGCAGCTTGATGTCCTTGAAGCGGTTATACAGCCCGCCCGCCATCAAACCGCTGGCGATACCGGCGAGCATGCCCATGTTGATAGTGGTGTCCATCACCTTGAGCGTGGAGACCATCACCAGGTAACCAATCGCGCCGGCCAGGCCCGCCGTGCCGTTATTGTCGCGGGCAAACCCCACGGCAATACCGATGGCGAAGATCAGCGCGAGGTTGGCGAAAATCGCCTGCCCGGCATCGTGCATCACCGCAATGTTGAGCAAGTCGGTGTCGCCCAGGCGCAGCAAGAGGCCGGCGATCGGCAGGATCGCGATCGGCAGCATCAGCGCGCGGCCCAGGCGTTGTAAGCCTTCGATAAAATGTTGGTACATGGCGTGTCTCCCTATTCTTGTTGTTTTCAGCTCAGCGGCCAGTGGTGTTGACAGGCTTGGCGAACCGCCTTGGCGCTGCTCAGGTCGAGCAGGCCGAGGCTGAGTTGCCGGCATTGAGCCGCGTCCAAGTGGCGGACGCGGTCCTTGATTTCTCCGATTTGCGGCGGGCTTACCGACAGCTCGCTGACGCCCAGGCCGACCAGCACCGGCGTCGCCAGTGGGTCGGACGCCAGGGCGCCACACACGCCGACCCAACGCCCGTGTTTAGCTGCGCCCGCGCAGGTCTGCGCGATCAGCCTGAGCAGCGCCGGGTGCAGCGCATCAACGCGAGCGGCGAGGCCGGCGTGGTCGCGGTCCATGGCCAGGGTGTACTGGGACAGGTCATTGGTGCCGATGGACAGAAAGTCCGCATGCCTGGCGAGTTGCTCGGCCATCAATGCGGCGGCGGGCACTTCGATCATCACGCCCAGCTCCGGGCGTTGCGTCAGCTCCAGCTCGGCGCACAGCTCATCCAGGCGCTGGCGGATTTGCAGCAGTTCTTCGACTTCACTGACCATCGGCAACAGGATGCGGCAACGCTCCAACGGGCTGACTTGCAGCAGCGCGCGCAGTTGCTGGTCGAGCAATTCGGGACGCACCTGGGCCATGCGAATACCGCGCAAGCCCAACACCGGGTTGGCCTCGATGGGCAGCGGCAGGTAGTCGAGCTGTTTGTCGCCGCCCACGTCGATGGTGCGGATGATCACCGCCTTGTCGCCCATGGCATCCAGCACGGCTTGATAAGCCTGGCGCTGTTCCTGTTCATCCGGCGCGGTGCGACGGTCGACGAAGAGGAATTCGGTGCGCAGCAGGCCGACGCCATCGGCGCCGTTCTCAAACGCCACTTGGGCTTCGGCGCTGGAGGCGACATTGGCGGCCACTTCGATGCGTACGCCATCGCGAGTTTGCGCCGCTTGGTGCGCCTGAGCCTGTTGTTGCTCGCGGCGCAGTTTTTGCGCGTCGCGAATCTGATGCACCTCGGCGTGACGCGCTTCGCTGGGAGCCAGTTCCAGGCGACCATTGGCCGCGTCGAGTACCACGCGTTGGCCTTGCGGCACATCGAGCACTTCTGCGCCCAACGCCACCACGCAGGGCAGGCCTTTGCCACGGGCCAAAATCGCCACGTGGGAGGTGGCGCCGCCTTCGGCCATGCAGATGCCCGCAGCGTGTTGCGCGCTCAGTTGCAGCAGGTCGGATGGCGTCAGTTCATGGGCACTGACAATCGCCCCGGCAGGCAATTCGAAGTGCCAGGCCTCGCCCAGCAGTGCGCGCAGCACCCGTTGCTGCAAGTCGCGCAGGTCATTGGAGCGTTCGGCAAACAGCGGTTTGCCGAGTGCCAGCAATACCGCGCATTGCGCCTGGATTGCATCGCGCCAAGCGTGGGTGGCGGCGCTGCCTTGCTCGATGGCGGCGGTGGCCGCTTCCAACAGGGCCGGGTCTTCCAGCAGGGCGAGGTGGGCGGCGAAGATCTCTTCTTCATCGATGTTTTTGCGTTGGCGAGCGTGGTCCAGCGTCGTGCGGATCTCGCCGCGCACTTGCTCAAGGGCCGCATCCAGGCGTTGCAGTTGGTCGTCGGCGGAATGGTTGCGGGTGTCTGCCGGCAGTTCGATACCGCTCAAGCGGAACAGCGGCCCACACACCAGGCCGGGCGCAGCACATACGCCTTGCAGTACGCCAACTTCGGTGTTCGCAGGGCGCGCAGCAACGGCCACCGGCGCGTGATGTTCTTCACTGACGGCCACCGACAGCGCCGCCACCAACGCCTGCAACGCTGCCTCGCAATCCTTGCCGCGACAGGTGACGCGTACTTCGTCGCCTTCACCGATGCCCAGCCCCAGCAAGCCAATCAGGCTGTCGCACGGTGCCGACTTACCGGCAAAGTGCAACTGCGCGTGGCTGCTGAAGCCTTGCGCGGTTTTGCGGATCAACGCAGCGGGGCGTGCATGCAAACCGCCACGGTGAGTAATGCGCACGCTGGCGCGCACTTCGGTGACCGAGTTATCCACAGCCGCCAGCGGGGTTGCCGCCGAGCGCGGCACAATCACCAGCAAGGGCTCACCGACCTTGACGGCGTTTCCCGCCACCGGGCGCAGCTCAAAGCGCTCGCCATTGGTGAGGATAATCAGGCTGACCAGGCTTTTGCACTGGCGCGCAATGCGGTCCAGATCAAACTGCACCAGCGCCTGGCCTTTGTTGACCCGCGCGCCTTCCTTTGCCAGCAGCGCAAACCCTTCGCCGTTCAGTTCCACGGTGTCGATGCCGACATGCATCAATACCTCGGCGCCGTTGTCTGCACGGAGGGTCAGCGCATGCCCGGTGCGCGCGACGTGGATGATCACGCCGTCACACGGTGCGTGCAGGCAATCGTTCAGCGGGTCGATGGCCATACCGTCGCCCATCGCGCCGCTGGCGAACACTTCGTCGGGAACGTTGCCCAGGGTCAGCACCGGGCCACTGAGTGGGGCGCTTAGGGTCAATTCATTATTCTTGTTGGACATGGGCACGGTACTCATCAGGAAAACGCGACTCAGTGAGTGCGGGTAACTTTGCTCAGGTGACGCGGCTGGTCCGGGTCCATGCCCCGGGCTTGCGCCAGGCCTGCGGCCATTACGTAAAAGCTCTGGATCGCCAGGATCGGGTCCAGGCTCGGGTGTTCGGCGCGGCTCAGGGTCAGGTCGCGTTCGCTGATATCGTCCGGCGCGGCCAGCAGCACACGGGCGCCGCGTTGGCGCATGTCGGCGGCCAGGCTCAACAGGCCGGCTTGCTCGGCGCCACGTGGGGCGAAAATCAGCAGCGGGTAGTTCTCGTCGATCAAGGCCATCGGCCCGTGGCGCACTTCGGCGCTGCTGAAGGCTTCGGCCTGGATCGCCGAGGTTTCCTTGAGCTTGAGCGCGGCTTCCTGGGCGATGGCAAAACCGGCGCCCCGGCCGATCACCATCAAGCGCTGGCTGTCACGCAGGGCGTCGATGGCGGTGCTCCAATCCTGCTTGGCGGCGGCACGCAACTCGTCAGGCAAGGCGCGGCAGGCTTGCAGCAGGTCGGCTTCCTGGTTCCAGTGGCCGATCAATTGCGCGCTGGCGCTGAGGGTGGCGATAAAGCTTTTGGTCGCCGCCACGCTGTGTTCCGGCCCGGCGCACAGCGGCAGGTGGAATTCGCAGGCGGCTTCCAGCGGTGACTCTTCGGCGTTGACCAGCGAAATGCTCAGGGCACCGCGTTTGCGCAGCAGGCGCAGGCTGTTGACCAGGTCCGGGCTTTGCCCCGACTGCGAGAAACCGAACGCCACCTGGCCGCTGACTTTCAACGGCGCCTGCAACAAGGTCACCACCGACATCGGCAACGACGCCACCGGAATGCCCACGTGCTGCATGGCCAGGTAGGCAAAGTAGCTGGCGGCATGGTCCGAACTGCCGCGCGCAATGGTCATGGCCACTTGCGGCGGCTGACGGCGCAGGCGCCCGGCGACTTCTTCCAGCAGCGGGTCCAGGCGTTGCAGCTGTGCCGCGACGGCGTCACAGGAGGCCAGGGCCTCCTCAAGCATTTTTGAAGTCAATGGTTTCTCCTTCGACCATTACGTCGGTCAATGTCAGGGAACGATCCAGTCGCACACAGTCGGCAAAGCTGCCGGGTTGCAGGCGGCCGCGTTCTTCCAGGCCCAGGTAATCCGCAGGAAATTGCGACAGGCGTTGTGAGGCTTCGCTGATCGGCAGGCCGATTTTCACCAGGTTGCGCAGCGCCTGATCCATGGTCAGGGTGCTGCCGGCCAAGGTGCCGTCCGCCAGGCGCACGCCGCCCAGGCATTTGGTCACGGTGTGGCTGCCCAGCTTGTATTCGCCGTCGGGCATGCCGGCGGCGGCGGTTGAATCGGTGACGCAGTACAAGCACGGGATTGCACGCAGGGCCACGCGCATGGCGCCGGGGTGCACGTGCAGCAAGTCAGGGATCAACTCGGCGTACTTGGCGTGGGCCAGCGCGGCGCCGACGATGCCCGGCTCGCGGTGATGCAGCGGGCTCATGGCGTTGTACAAATGCGTGAAACTGGTGGCGCCGGCGGCGAGGGCGGCGACGCCTTCTTCATAGCTGCCCAGGGTGTGGCCGATCTGCATGCGCACGCCGCGTTGGCTGAGCGCGCGGATCAAGGCGTCATGCCCGGCGATTTCCGGCGCGATAGTGATCACCCGGATCGGCGCCAGGCGCAGGTAGGCTTCCACTTCGGCCATCAGCGCGGTGTGGGCGAAGTTGGGTTGGGCGCCGAGTTTGCCTGGGTTGATGTAGGGGCCTTCCAGGTGCACGCCGAGTACACGGGCGCTGCCGGTCGGGCGTTGTTCGCAGAAGCTGCCGAGTTCGCCGAGCACGCGGGAGATTTCGTTCACCGGTGCCGTCATGGTGGTCGCCAGCAATGACGTGGTACCAAAACGCACGTGGGTGCGGGTGATGGTCTCGAAGGCGTCGACGCCTTCCATGATGTCTTTGCCGCCACCGCCATGAACGTGCAGGTCAATAAAGCCCGGCAGCAAGTAGGGCAGGTCGTTGTCGGCCGGGTCGCACGGCGTGCCTTCGATGGCGACCACCTTGCCGTGTTCGTGCACCAGGCGGCCGCGAATCCAGCCGTGGTGCGTGAGGATATTGTCTTCGGTCATGGGCAGTTCTCTAACGTCGCAGTTCAGCGGAATAGTCATGACGGCGCAGCTCTGCGACAAAGTCGTAGTAGTCGTTGCGGCAGTAGGTGTCGGTGATTTCAATTGGCGTGTTGTCGGCGGTGTAGCCGACCCGCGTCATCAGCAGCATGGCGGTGCCGGGGGCGATGCCCACCAGCTTGGCGAACTCATCCGAGGCGTTGATCGCCTGGATGTGCTGCAGCGCACGCACGATGGGCTTGCCGATGCTTTCCAGGTATTCGTACAGCGAATTGCCGATGGCTTGCGGGTGCGGCAGCACCGAGGCGGGCATGGCGGTCATTTCAATCGCCATCACCGTGTCATCGGCTTTACGCAGGCGTTTGAGGCGCGCGACTTTGTCGGTGGGCGACAGGCCCAGGCGGATCAGTTCTTCGTGGGTCGGCGGGGTAATGTCGCGTTCCAGCCATTGCGAAGTCGGTACAAAACCTTTCAGTCGCAGCATCTCGCTGAAGCCCGACAGGCGTGACAGCGGTTGTTCCAGGCGCGGTGTGATAAAGGTGCCGGAGCCTTGGCTGCGGCGAATCAGGCCTTGGGCGAACAACACTTCCAGCGCTTTGCGTGCGGTCACCCGCGAAATGCTCAGTTGCTCGCTGAGGGCGCGTTCCGACGGCAAGGCCTGCTCGGATTTCCACTGGCCGGCATGGATCGCCGCTTCCAGGTTGCGCGCCAGCTGCAGGTACAGCGGCGTGGATTGTTTGTCGTCGGGGCGCAGCGTCAGGATGGGGTTCATCTGTGAAGGTTCCGATGCGGTTATTGGAGTGTTGTCGCCCGGTAGTGGCCGGAAATTAATACCACTTAAATACCATGTCAATGCTGCCAAAACGGTGCGAATCCCGGTTTGTGGGCGCTTTAATGGTGCCTGGTATCAAGTGGTATTAGAGAGGTCTTTATCGCGCGCAGAACTACGCAGCCCGGCGCGGTGAACTGGTATTCACCGGCAGGCGCTGCCAGGGGCAGGAATTATTTTCAGATTATTTTACGAACGGTACGAAACTAGGGGCGAATCTCGATCATGGTGCCGTCTTTGACCAGGTTCCAGACTTCGCGCATGTCCACGTTGCGCATGCCGATGCAGCCGTCGGTCCAGTCCAGGGTGTGGAACCACTGCTCCGGGTATTCCTCGGTGTCGGGCGTGCCGTGGATCATGATCATGCTGCCCGGTTTCACGCCTTCGCGGCGCGCGCGCGCGGAGTCGCTGATGTTCGGGTAGGAGATGTGCATGGCCAGGTTGAAGCGGTCGCTGGTTTTGCGCCAGTCGATCCAATAGAAACCTTCCGGCGTGCGACGGTCGCCTTCAACCAGCTTGGTGCCTTTGGGGTTTTTACCGAGGGAAATGCGATAGGTCTTCAGCGGCTTGTCGTCATTGATCAACTGCAACTGGTGGGCGGACTTGAGCACCAGGATTTTTTCCACAGGTTTGCCGCCGATGATTTCCACCGTGGAGGCCGACGAAAAGGTAGCGAACGACAGGCAGATCAAAGCGAGCAACAGACGCATTAAAACGGTTTCCCTTAGAGGCTATCTGCCGGTTTTTTTATTCGGTGGGTTTGCCCATGGGCGGTACAGCTTCGCTGCGCACCGGGAACGCCTGCTGCCGACGGTCAGCGAAAAAGTATTCTAAAGTACGCCCGACCGTGCGGAAAGCCAGCTCTGACCAAGGGATGTCGGCTTCATCGAACAGCTTCACTTCAAGGCTTTCGGGGCCTGCGGCAAAGTCGAGGTCGACCAGTTCGGCGCGGTAGAAGACATGCACCTGGCTGATGTGCGGCACATCGATCAGCGTATAAATGCTCAGGTTGCGCACGCGGGCGCAGGCTTCTTCCAGGGTTTCGCGGGCGGCGGCCTGTTCAACCGTCTCGCCGTTTTCCATAAAGCCTGCGGGCATGGTCCAGTAACCCAGGCGCGGTTCGATGGCGCGGCGGCACAGCAGCACTTTATCGCCCCAGACCGGCACGGTGCCGGCGACGATATTGGGGTTTTGATAATGAATGGTCGAGCAGTGATCACACACATAACGCAGGCGCGTGTCGCCTTCGGGAATGCGCTGGGTGACCGGTTTACCGCACTGGCTGCAGAAGTTCATGCTGGGGTTCCTGGAGAGTGGGCCTATCTTGGCTTGACGGGCAGGGCCCTGCAAGTTGTCGTTTCGCGACATGCGCAGGGTTTGGGGTTGGGTGCCTGCCCGCTTTGGTGCATGATGCAAGGTAGCCAACAGACCGAGATGACTCATGCTGGACGAGCTACTTCGCCGGGTAAGCAATCACACCCCTCATACACTGGAAACTGACGGGCGTTTCCCCGAGGCCGCCGTGTTGGTGCCGATCACCCGCAGCGACGAACCTGAGCTGATCCTGACCCTGCGCGCCAGCGGCCTGTCGACCCATGGCGGCGAAGTGGCGTTTCCTGGCGGGCGGCGTGACCCCGAAGACCCGGACCTGATCTTTACTGCGCTGCGCGAAGCCGAAGAAGAAATCGGCCTGCCGCCCGGTCTGGTGGAAGTCATTGGCCCGTTGAGTCCGTTGATTTCCCTGCACGGTATTCGCGTGACGCCCTACGTCGGCGTGATTCCCGATTACGTCGAATACCTCGCCAACGATGCCGAGATCGCTGCGGTCTTCAGCGTACCTCTGGAGTTTTTCCGCCAGGACCCGCGCGAACATACTCACCGCATCGATTACCAGGGCCGCAGTTGGTATGTGCCCAGCTATCGGTTTGGCGAATACAAGATCTGGGGGCTGACGGCAATCATGATTGTCGAACTGATCAATCTGCTCTATGACGACGCCAACATCAGCCTGCACCACCCACCTAAAAGCTTCATCAATACGTAAGCCATCGCTTGAATGGCAACGCCGTGAGGACACACCATGAAATACCGCCTGGGCGACGCCCGCGTCGAGACGCATCCGCAAAGCTGGGTGGCGCCTAACGCCACGCTGGTCGGCAAGGTCAAGCTGGAGGAGGGCGCCAACGTCTGGTTCAACGCGGTGTTGCGTGGCGACAACGAACTGATCCTGATCGGCAAGAACAGCAACGTGCAGGACGGCAGCGTGATGCACACCGACATGGGCTACCCATTGACCCTGGGCACCGGCGTGACCATCGGCCATAACGCCATGCTGCACGGCTGCACGGTCGACGACTACAGCCTGATCGGCATCAACGCGGTGATCCTCAATGGCGCCAAGATCGGCAAGCATTGCATCATCGGCGCCAATTCGCTGATCGGCGAAGGCAAGGAAATTCCCGATGGCTCGCTGGTGATGGGTTCGCCGGGCAAGGTGGTGCGCGAACTCACCGAGGCGCAGAAGCGCATGCTCGAAGCCAGCGCCGCGCACTATGTGCATAACTCGCAGCGGTATGCGCGTGACTTGGTTGAGCAGGAAGAATGAACCCGATTGAACGCCCTGTTGCATCGCCGTGCGTGAGTATCTGCGCACTGGATGACGATGACATTTGCACAGGTTGCCAGCGTACCGTGGATGAAATTACACGCTGGAGCCGCATGGACAATACCGAACGCCGGGTGGTGTTGGGGTTGTGTCATGAGCGGGCGAAGGCGAGTGGGTTGGTGTGGATGATGCCGGGGAAATCCGGCGCCTGAGCCATCGCTATCGCAGGCAAGCCAGCTCCCACAATTGCTATGTGAATACTTTCAAAAATGTGGGAGCTGGCTTGCCTGCGATGAGGCCCTGCCAGACGACATCCCTGTAATTGTGTACCCTGTGCGGCATTACCCACAGGTCCATCTCCATGCTCTTCCTGATTGCCTACATCAGCAGCGTCGTGCTGATCAACTTCGCCTTTTCCACCGCCCCGCACCTGGATGTCATCTGGTCCGCCTGGGGTGGCCTGGTGTTTATCCTGCGCGACATGGTGCAAACCCGCTTCGGCCACGGTGCAATCATTGCCATGCTGGCGGCGCTGGTGCTGTCGTATGTCACGTCCGACCCGGCCATTGCCCTGGCCAGTGCCACGGCATTTGCAGTGTCCGAGTGCATCGACTGGCTGGTGTTCAGCATCACCAAGCGCCCACTGCATGACCGCCTGTGGATAAGTTCGGCGCTGAGCATTCCCCTCGATACGTTTATCTTCTTCGGCCTGATCGGCGCGCTGACGCCGGCAGTAGCGGGCACGGCATTGGTGTCTAAATTCGCCGGCGTCACGGTAGTGTGGCTGATCATGGCCTGGCGCATGCGCAAACGCGCCGTCGCCAACTGAGGCCAATTCTTGCAGTTCATGTAAAATGCCGGCCTTTCTCCCCATGATCCGCTCCCCTGAGGACCTGAGATGACCCGAATCGGAACTCCATTGTCGCCAACCGCGACCCGCGTTTTGCTGTGTGGCTGCGGTGAGCTGGGCAAGGAAGTGGTAATCGAACTGCAACGCCTGGGCGTTGAAGTGATTGCCGTGGATCGCTACGCCAACGCGCCGGCCATGCAGGTTGCGCACCGTAGCCACGTGATCAACATGCTCGACGGCGCCGCCTTGCGTGCCGTGATCGAGGCGGAAAAACCGCACTTTATCGTGCCGGAAATCGAAGCCATCGCCACTGCCACGCTGGTTGAGCTGGAAGCCGAAGGCTTCACCGTGATCCCGACCGCGCGGGCCACCTCGCTGACCATGAACCGTGAAGGCATTCGCCGCCTGGCTGCCGAAGAGCTGGACCTGCCGACCTCGCCGTACCACTTCGCCGATACCTTCGAAGACTACAGCAAGGCCGTGCAAGACCTGGGCTTCCCGTGCGTGGTCAAGCCGGTGATGAGTTCCTCGGGCAAAGGCCAGAGCCTGCTGCGCAGCGCCGATGACGTGCAGAAAGCCTGGGATTACGCTCAGGAAGGCGGGCGTGCCGGTAAAGGCCGCGTGATCATCGAAGGCTTTATCGATTTCGACTACGAAATCACCCTGCTGACCGTGCGCCACATCGGCGGCACCACCTTCTGCGCGCCGGTCGGCCACCGTCAGGAGAAAGGCGACTATCAGGAGTCCTGGCAGCCGCAAGCCATGAGCCCGATTGCCCTGGCGGAATCCGAGCGGGTTGCCAAAGCCGTGACCGAGGCGCTGGGTGGCCGTGGTCTGTTTGGCGTGGAATTGTTCATCAAGGGCGATCAAGTGTGGTTCAGCGAAGTGTCGCCGCGCCCACATGACACCGGTTTGGTGACCCTGATTTCTCAGGACCTGTCGCAGTTTGCCTTGCACGCTCGCGCCATTTTGGGCCTGCCAATTCCGCTGATTCGCCAGTTCGGGCCTTCGGCTTCGGCGGTGATCCTGGTGGAAGGGCAGTCCACCCAGACCGCATTCGCCAACCTCGGCGCGGCCTTGAGCGAGCCGGACACGGCGTTGCGCCTGTTTGGCAAGCCAGAAGTGAATGGTCAGCGCCGGATGGGTGTGGCGTTGGCGCGGGATGAGTCGATTGAGGCGGCGCGGGCCAAGGCTACTCGTGCTTCCAAAGCTGTTGTAGTCGAGCTGTAACTTTACCGTGATCGTTCCCACGCTCTGCGTGGGAATGCCTTATGTGACGCTCTGCGTCACGCTTTGGGACGCAGAGCGCCCCGGGCTGCATTCCCACGCAGAGCGTGGGAACGATCTTCGCTCAAGCGACCTTGTTCAGGTCGTTATCCCGCGTCTCTTTCAGGCACAGCACAGCGATCAAGCTGAGCAACGCTGCCGCCGATACATACCCGCCGACATAACTCAGCCCGCCCATCGCCACCAGCTTGGTCGCGAAGAACGGCGCGGCCGACGCACCCACAATCCCACCCAGGTTATACGCCGCCGAAGCGCCGGTATAACGCACGCGGGTCGGGAACAGTTCCGGCAACATCGCGCCCATCGGGGCGAAGGTCACGCCCATCAGGAACAACTCCAGCGCCAGGAACAATGCCACTGCCCAAGTCGAACCATGGGTCAGCAGTGGCTCCATGGTGAAGCCCGACAGAATTGCCAGGATCGCGCCGACGATCAGCACCGGCTTGCGCCCGTAGCGGTCGCTGGCCAAGGCTGCCAATGGCGTGGCCAGGCCCATGAACAACACTGCAAAGCACAGCAAACCGAGGAACATTTCGCGGCTGTAGCCCAGTGTCGATACGCCATAGCTCAGGGAAAACGCGGTGGTGATATAGAACAGCGCATAACACACCACCATCGACGCGGCGCCCAGCAGCACCGGCAGCCAATGCTGGCTGAACAGCTCCACCAATGGCACTTTCACCGGCGCTTCTTTGGCCACGGCGTTGGCGAACACTGGGGTTTCATGCAATTTGAGTCGTGCATACAGGCCGACCATCACCAGCGCTGCGCTGAGGATGAATGGGATGCGCCAGCCCCAACTGCGGAACTGCTCGTCGTTGAGGCTCATGGCCAGGATCAGGAACAGGCCGTTGGCGGCCAGAAAGCCGATCGACGGGCCCAGTTGCGGGAACATGCCGAACCACGCGCGCTTGCCCTTGGGCGCGTTCTCGGTGGCCAGCAACGCCGCGCCACCCCATTCGCCGCCAAGCCCCAGGCCCTGGCCGAAACGCAATACGCACAACAGGATGGGTGCCCAGGCGCCAATGCTGTCGTAACCCGGCAGCAAACCGATCAGCGTGGTGCACACGCCCATCAGCAGCAACGAGGCGACCAACGTCGACTTGCGGCCGATACGGTCGCCGAAGTGGCCGAACAGGGCCGAGCCCAGCGGGCGGGCGATAAAGGCGATGCCGAAGGTCAGGAACGACGCCAGCATCTGCGCAGTGCCGGAGGTCTGCGGGAAGAACACCGGGCCAATCACCAGCGCAGCAGCCGTGGCGTAGATATAGAAATCGTAGAATTCGATGGCGGTGCCGACGATGCTCGCGGTTGCGACTCGTGCGGTCGAGTTAAGCGGGGCGGCGGTCGCGGCCTCGTTGTAGGTGGTGCTCATTGAGGTATCCCTGACGGTCATTGCGCGTTTGGACGCGGATTATTATTGGTCGAACACCCATGGGTCAGGGGTGTGCGCGGGGCGGCTCGGGATGGGAGCAAACACCGGTCAGACACGGTAAAGCAGTGCCTGGACGCGCTGAGTGCGGGTAGCACGCGGTCGGGCGGGGCTTGGGTAAGCCGCACCGATTATAGGAAGGGGTTTGCGGATCCAACAAGGGGGCGCTGGCACGCAGATAGTCTAAGTGTGGGAGCTGGCTTGCCTGCGATTGCATCGCCTCAGTTCAACTGAATGACCGAGGTGCCTGCATCGCAGGCAAGCCAGCTCCCACAGAAGCCAATTCCTGCATTGGATTGTGTTGTGCCAGGAGGCTAGGCGGCCACGGGCACGCGGCTGGTGTGCCAGATCAGCACCTTGCTCACGCGGTTGTCCTCGGTCTCGAGGATTTCCAGGCGATAGCGGCCTATTTTCAGGCACACCGCGCAGTCCGGAATGGTCTCCAGCGCTTCGGTCACCAGGCCGTTGAGGGTCTTGGGGCCGTCGCTGGGCAGGTGCCAGCCGAGGCTTTTGTTGAGTTCGCGGATCGAAGCGGCGCCGTCGATGATGTAGCGGCCGTCGGGTTGCGCTTCGATATGCGGGTTGTCTCCCGCCTGATCGCTTTCGAATTCGCCGACGATTTCTTCGAGGATATCTTCCAGGGTGACGATGCCCAGCACTTCGCCGTATTCGTCCACCACCATGCCAAGACGGCGCTGCTGCTTGTGGAAGTTCAGCAGTTGCAGCTGCAATGGTGTGCTTTCCGGGACGAAGTAAGGCTCGTGGCAGGCGGCGAGCAGGGCTTCTTTGGTCAGGCTGGCATCGGGCAGCAGGTGCTGGATCTGCCGCGTATTGAGCACCGCTTCGACCTGGTTGATGTCGCTGTGAAACACCGGCAGGCGCGTACGCTGGGAGGTGCGCAGTTGCTCGATGATTTCCTCGACCGAGTCATCCAGGTTAATGCCGTCCACTTCGCTGCGCGGCACCAGGATGTCATTGACCGTGATGTTGTCCAGGGCGTGGATGCCGGGCATGCCGGGCGTGCGGTTTTCGTCGGCCTCGGGCTCCGGTTCATCGTCGTGATCGGGCAGTGGCTCGTCGCTCTTTTTTACCACGCCGGATTTGCGTGCGAACGGGCGCAGCAGTAATACGCTGATGCCATTGAGCAGCCAGGCCAGCGGATAAAGGATTTTCAGCGGCACACCCAGCAGCGTGTTGCCAAAACCCAGCACAGCTTGCGGGTGGCGAATTGCGAGGGCGCGAGGCAGGTAGTCGGCGAGCACCAGCAAAATCGCGCAGGAGATCAGCCAGCCGAGCCAAGGGCCGTTCTGCGCCCAGGCGTAAATCGCCAGCAGGGTGCAGAGAATCACCACGGCGGCGCGGCACAGGCTGTTGCACAGTATCAGGCTGTTGCGCGGGAAATTCAGGCGGGCGGCCGCCTTGTCACCCTGGCGTGTGCCGGGGCGCAGGGCCAGTAAGTGTTGTTGCGCGGCCTCGATGGCGGTAAACAGCGCCGCCCATAACACCAGCAAGGCGATTACCGCGAGCATCGGCCCAAGGGGCAAGTTGTCCATGATCGCTGCCCGTCAGATATGCAGGATGTATTCGCGAACCAGCTTGCTGCCGAAATAGGCCAGCATCAGCAGGCAGAAACCGGCCAGGGTCCAGCGGATCGCCTTGTGCCCACGCCAGCCGAGGCGGTTACGCCCCCACAGCAACACGCTGAAAACGATCCAGGCCAGGCACGCCAGCAAGGTTTTGTGCACCAGGTGCTGGGCGAACAGGTTTTCGACGAACAGCCAACCGGAAATCAGCGACAACGACAGCAGCGTCCAGCCGGCCCAGAGGAAGCCGAACAGCAGGCTTTCCATGGTTTGCAGCGGCGGGAAGTTCTTGATCAGCCCGGAAGGGTGCTTGTTTTTAAGCTGATGGTCCTGCAGCAGCACGAGCAGGGCCTGGAACACGGCGATGGTGAACATGCCGTAGGCGAGAATCGACAACAGAATGTGCGCGAGGATGCCCGGCTCCTCGTCGATCACCTGCACGGTGCCGGTCGGGGTGAATTGCGCCAGCAGCACCGTGAGCACTCCCAATGGGAATAGCAGCACCAGCAGGTTCTCGACGGGAATGCGGTAGCAGGCCAGCAGGGTCAGGGCGATGACGGCTGCGGCGATCAGGCTGGCGGCGCTGAAAAAGTCCAGGCCCAGGCCAACCGGCGTCATCAAGTGGGTGAACAGGCTCGCGGCGTGAGCCAGCAGGGCGACGACGCCCAGGCCGACCAGCAGACGTTTGTCCGCTTTTGTGCCTTGGGCCAGACGAGTGCCCTGATAGAGAGTCGCAGCGGCGTACAAAATGGCGGCGGCGAGGCTGGGTAGCAAACTGGGTGACAAGGGGACCATAAATCCTGATAGACAAGCCCGAAAGGCGCTGAGTTTGGCACACACCTGCGCTGCACGAAAGACTCCCGGGCCAGACAGCGGGTGTGCACAGGCGCAGTCTTCGCTATAATCCGCGACCTGCCCACGCCGCAGGCTCGCCGAGCGCTGTTTTTAATAGCGATTTACCCCAGCCTGGGCCGCCACTACCTCGGTCTACTAATGCATTTCGATGAATAGGGCCTGAAAGGATCGCGCATGTTTGAAAACTTGACTGACCGTCTCTCGCAGACGCTGCGCCATGTAACCGGCAAGGCCAAGCTGACCGAGGACAATATTAAAGACACCCTGCGTGAAGTGCGCATGGCGTTGCTGGAAGCCGACGTTGCCTTGCCTGTGGTCAAGGACTTCGTCAACTCGGTCAAAGAGCGCGCCGTGGGCACTGAAGTGTCCCGCAGCCTGACGCCGGGCCAGGCCTTTGTGAAGATCGTGCAGGCCGAACTCGAAAGCCTGATGGGCGCGGCCAACGAAGACTTGAACCTCAGCGCCGTGCCGCCAGCCGTTGTGCTGATGGCCGGTCTGCAGGGTGCGGGTAAGACCACCACCGCCGGCAAGCTGGCGCGCTTCCTTAAAGAGCGCAAGAAGAAGTCGGTGATGGTGGTGTCGGCCGACGTGTACCGTCCGGCGGCCATCAAGCAGCTGGAAATGCTCGCGGGCGAAGTGGGCGTGACCTTCTTCCCGTCCGACCTGAGCCAGAAGCCGGTCGACATTGCCAACGCGGCTATTAAAGAAGCCAAGCTGAAGTTCATCGACGTGGTCATCGTCGATACCGCCGGTCGCCTGCACATCGATGAAGAGATGATGGGCGAGATCAAGGCGCTGCATGCCGCGATCAACCCGGTTGAAACGCTGTTCGTGGTTGACGCCATGACCGGCCAGGATGCGGCCAACACCGCCAAGGCCTTCGGCGACGCACTGCCGCTGACCGGCGTGATCCTGACCAAGGTCGACGGCGACGCCCGTGGCGGTGCGGCATTGTCGGTGCGTGCGATTACCGGCAAGCCGATCAAGTTCATCGGTATGGGCGAGAAGAGCGAAGCGCTCGAGCCGTTCCACCCTGAGCGGATCGCCTCGCGTATCCTCGGCATGGGCGACGTGCTCAGCCTGATCGAGCAGGCCGAAGCCACGCTCGACAAGGACAAGGCCGATAAGCTGGCCAAGAAGCTGAAGAAGGGCAAGGGCTTCGACCTCGAAGACTTCCGTGATCAACTGCAACAGATGAAGAACATGGGCGGCCTCGGCGGCCTTATGGACAAGCTGCCGAACATCGGCGGAGTGAACCTGGCGCAAATGGGCAATGCCCAGGGCGCGGCAGAGAAGCAGTTCAAGCAGATGGAAGCCATCATCAACTCCATGACCCCGGCCGAGCGCCGCGACCCTGAGCTGATCAGCGGTTCGCGCAAACGTCGGATCGCCATGGGTTCCGGCACCCAGGTGCAGGACATCGGTCGCTTGATCAAGCAGCACAAGCAGATGCAGAAGATGATGAAGAAATTCTCCGCAAAAGGCGGAATGGCCAAGATGATGCGCGGCATGGGCGGTATGTTGCCCGGCGGTGGCATGCCTAAAATGTAAAGTATTCGAGCGCAAGCACGCTTGCGCTCCGACCCACACGGAAGTGGGATCTCCAGCAAACCCGCCGTTGGCGGGCGCTGACTCGCCGTTTTAACCGACGGCTCTATAGCAGATCTGAGTGGCACGCTGATAGGCGCCAGAAAAAGACATTTGCAAAAGTCCGGATATTCCTTAGAATATGCGGCCTTTTGGGCACCTATGCCCGCTGTGCATTTAGATTTGCAGCACCGACTACAGGAACGATGTTCACATGCTAACAATCCGTCTTGCCCTTGGCGGCTCCAAAAAGCGCCCGTTTTACCACTTGACCGTAACCGACAGCCGCAACCCGCGCGACGGTTCGCACAAGGAACAGGTTGGTTTCTTCAACCCTGTTGCTCGTGGTCAAGAAACTCGTCTGTCCGTGAACCAAGAGCGCGTAGCCTACTGGCTGAGCGTGGGTGCACAGCCATCCGAGCGCGTAGCAAAACTGTTGAAGGACTCGGCTAAGGCCGCAGCCTGAGCAATATGAACGCGACGCCAGCTGTTGCTGATGATTTGATCGTTATCGGCAAGATTTACTCTGTTCATGGCGTTCGCGGCGAAGTGAAGGTGTATTCCTTTACTGATCCGACTGAAAACCTGTTGCAGTACAAAACCTGGACGCTCAAGCGCGAAGGGAGTGTGAAACAGGTTGAGCTGGTCAGTGGGCGCGGGAGCGATAAGTTCCTGGTCGCAAAGCTCAAGGGTCTTGATGATCGTGAAGAAGCGCGTCTTCTGGCCGGTTATGAGATCTGCGTGCCGCGCAACCTGTTCCCTGAATTGACCGACGGCGAGTACTACTGGTACCAGCTGGAAGGTCTGAAGGTTATTGATCAACTCGGGCAATTGCTCGGGAAAATCGATCATCTTCTGGAAACCGGCGCCAATGATGTAATGGTGGTCAAGCCTTGCGCTGGCAGCCTGGATGATCGCGAACGCCTGTTGCCGTATACCGAGCAATGTGTGTTGGCCGTCGACCTGGCAGCGGGCGAGATGAAGGTGGAATGGGACGCGGACTTCTAAGCGTGGCTAATTTGCGCATTGAAGTGATCAGTTTGTTTCCCGAGATGTTCTCCGCCATCAGCGAGTACGGCATCACCAGTCGGGCGGTGAAACAGGGGCTGTTGCAGCTTACCTGTTGGAACCCGCGAGACTACACGACGGATCGACATCACACTGTGGACGATCGCCCATTTGGCGGTGGCCCGGGCATGGTGATGAAGATCAAGCCCCTGGAAGACGCGTTGGTTCAGGCCAAGGCCGCCGCCGGGGAGAAGGCGAAGGTGATTTACCTGTCCCCTCAAGGCCGTCAGCTGAAACAGGCTGCGGTACGCGAACTGGCGAATGAGGAAGCACTGATCCTGATTGCCGGTCGCTATGAAGGCATTGACGAGCGGTTTATTGAAGCTCATGTCGATGAAGAGTGGTCGATTGGGGACTATGTCCTGTCTGGCGGCGAGCTGCCGGCGATGGTCCTGATAGATGCGGTTACACGACTGCTGCCTGGAGCTTTAGGGCATGCGGACTCCGCGGAGGAAGATTCCTTCACGGATGGTTTGCTGGATTGCCCGCACTACACCCGACCGGAGGTGTATGCGGATCAGCGTGTTCCCGACGTATTGCTAAGTGGCAATCACGCACACATCCGGCGTTGGCGTTTACAGCAGTCCCTTGGTCGGACCTATGAACGACGCGCCGATCTTCTGGAAAGCCGCTCGCTTTCTGGAGAAGAGAAGAAGCTGCTCGAGGAATACATCCTCGCGCGGGACGATAGTTAACAACGTATCGATGGTAGGTCCGACGACTTACCTTAGGAGCACAGCATGACTAACAAAATCATCCTTGCACTCGAAGCAGAGCAGATGACCAAAGAGATCCCTACCTTTGCCCCAGGCGACACTATTGTCGTTCAGGTGAAAGTGAAGGAAGGCGACCGTTCGCGTCTGCAAGCGTTCGAAGGCGTGGTAATCGCCAAGCGTAACCGTGGTGTGAACAGTGCTTTCACTGTTCGTAAAATCTCCAACGGTGTTGGCGTAGAGCGTACTTTCCAGACCTACAGCCCGCAAATCGACAGCATGGCCGTTAAGCGTCGCGGTGACGTACGTAAAGCCAAGCTGTACTACCTGCGTGACCTGTCCGGTAAAGCAGCTCGCATCAAGGAAAAACTGGCTTAAGTCCAGCTTCCCGATGCAGAAAAAAGCAGCCTACGGGCTGCTTTTTTGTGCCTGAAATTTGTCAATTTGCCGGTAATTCCCCATGACCACCCGCCTCGAAGAAATCCAGCGTCGTACCGACCTGTCCGTGACCCACGTGACCAAGGCCGTGTTCCCGCCGACCACCAACCACCACAACACCCTGTTCGGCGGCACTGCGTTGGCCTGGATGGACGAAGTGTCGTTCATCACCGCCACGCGGTTTTGCCGGTTGCCGCTGGTGACGGTGTCTACCGACCGCATCGACTTCAACCATGCAATCCCGGCCGGCTCCATCGTCGAACTGATCGGCCGCGTGATCAAAGTGGGCAATACCAGCCTCAAGGTTGAAGTGGAAGTGTTCGTCGAAAGCATGAGTGCCGATGGCCGCGAAAAAGCCATCCAGGGTGTGTTCAGCTTTGTCGCGATCGATGCCGACAAGCGCCCGGTGCCGGTATTGCCCGGGTTTGTAGACTGATCCGGTACCGAGTCGCGGCTATCGCAGGCAAGCCAGCTCCCACAGATTTGTTCGGTGTTGATCCTGCTATCAGGCAAAACACAAAACCCATGTGGGAGCTGGCTTGCCTGCGATAGGATCTACCAGACACTCCAGTAATTAGCCCGAGCCTCTATGCCCGCCATTGACCACCCTCTGATCGACCGCTTCCTTGACGCACTCTGGCTGGAAAAAGGCCTGTCAGACAACACTCGCCAGGCCTATCGCAGCGACCTGGCCCTGTTCAATGGCTGGTTGCAGGAGAAAAACCTCGAATTGATCAATGCCGGTCGCGAGTTGATCCTCGATCACCTGGCCTGGCGCCTGGAGCAGAACTACAAGCCACGTTCCACCGCGCGATTCCTCTCGGGTGTGCGTGGCTTTTATCGTTATTTGCTGCGCGAAAAGTTGATCGCTATCGACCCGACCCTGCAAATCGATATGCCGCAACTCGGCAGGCCATTGCCCAAATCCCTGTCGGAAGCCGACGTCGACGCCTTGCTCGCTGCGCCCGACTTGAGCGAAGCCATTGGCCAGCGCGACCGTGCCATGTTGGAAGTGCTCTACGCCTGCGGCCTGCGCGTGACCGAGCTGATCAGCCTGACCCTGGAGCAAGTCAACCTGCGCCAGGGCGTGCTGCGCGTGATGGGCAAGGGCAGCAAGGAACGGTTGGTGCCGATGGGGGAGGAGGCGATTGTGTGGGTCGAGCGCTACATGCGTGATGCCCGTGGCGAATTGCTCGGTGGGCGGCCCAGCGATGTGCTGTTCCCCAGCCTGCGCGGCGAGCAGATGACCCGCCAGACCTTCTGGCACCGTATCAAGCACCAGGCCAAAGTGGCCGGGATCGGCAAGGCGCTCTCGCCGCACACATTGCGTCACGCGTTTGCCACCCATTTGCTCAACCACGGTGCGGATCTGCGCGTCGTGCAAATGCTGCTCGGGCACAGCGACTTATCCACCACCCAGATCTACACGCATGTCGCGCGGGCGCGCTTGCAGGATATGCACGCCAAGCATCATCCGCGCGGATGAAATTACGTGGGAAACGGCCCAATTTACCCGCCGCAGTCTGCCCTGTGGCCCAACTGTGGTAGGCTTTGCCGGTTAGCAAAGGGGACGGCCTCAGCCCGTGTTTTCAGACCGGTGTTCCTTCCCGTCCCTGCATCTGCCTTCAGGAGTTCCCATGCGCTTGACCCAGATTATTGCCGCCGCAGCGATTGCGTTGGTTTCCACCTTTGTTGTCGCCGACGACGCCGCCGAGCAAACGATTCGCAAGAGCCTGGCCAACCTGCAGCTCGACACACCCATCGAAAGCATCAGTGCCAGCCCGATGGCCGGCCTGTATGAAGTCAAGCTCAACGGCAGCCGCGTGCTGTACGCCAGTGCCGATGGCCAGTACATCGTCCAGGGCTACCTGTTCCAATTGAAAGATGGCAAGCCGGTCAACCTCACCGAGAAAGCCGAGCGCCTGGGCGTGTCGAAGCTGATCAACGGTATTCCGGTGGCTGAAACCGTGGTTTACCCGGCCATCGGCGAGACCAAGACCCACATCACCGTGTTCACCGACACCACCTGCCCGTACTGCCACAAGCTGCACGCCGAAGTGCCTGCGCTGAACAAGCTGGGCGTGGAAGTGCGCTACGTAGCGTTCCCGCGCCAGGGCCTGGGTTCACCGGGTGACGAGCAATTGCAGGCAGTCTGGTGCTCGGCCGACAAGAAAGCCGCCATGGACAAAATGGTCGATGGCAAGGAAATCAAGTCCGCCAAATGCGCCAACCCGGTTTCCAAGCAGTTCGCCTTGGGCCAGTCGATTGGTGTGAACGGTACGCCGGCCATCGTTTTGGCTGACGGCCAAGTGATTCCGGGCTACCAGCCGGCGCCACAAGTTGCCAAACTGGCACTGGGTGCGAGTAAGCAGTAATCGTCGAGCCTTGACGATCATGGCCCGCCGAACAGTCGGCGGGTCATTAATTGAGAGCCGCAGTTGTGCGGCTGTTTTCCACGGCCGACCTTGAGTCGGCCGTTTCATGGGGAGTTCTTCAGTGAAACCGGTCAAAGTAGGCATCTGTGGGTTAGGGACCGTCGGTGGCGGCACCTTCAACGTACTTCAGCGTAACGCTGAAGAAATTTCCCGCCGTGCAGGGCGCGGGATTGAAGTGGCGCAAATTGCCACGCGTTCGCCAAAGCCTCAGTTCCAAACGACCGGTATTGCGATTACCAACGATGTCTTCGCCGTGGCCACCAACCCTGAAATCGATATCGTCATCGAGCTGGTTGGCGGCTACACAGTGGCCCGTGACCTGGTGTTGCTGGCCATCGAGAACGGCAAGCACGTGGTCACCGCCAACAAGGCGCTGATTGCCGTGCACGGCAACGAGATCTTCGCCAAGGCCCGTGAGAAGGGCGTGATCGTTGCGTTCGAAGCCGCCGTGGCTGGTGGCATCCCGGTGATCAAGGCGATTCGTGAAGGCCTGTCCGCCAACCGCATCAACTGGGTGGCCGGCATCATCAACGGCACCGGTAACTTCATCCTCACCGAAATGCGCGAGAAGGGCCGTACCTTCGAAGACGTGCTGGCCGAAGCCCAGGCCCTGGGCTACGCCGAAGCCGACCCGACCTTCGACGTGGAAGGCATCGACGCTGCGCACAAATTGACCATCCTGGCGTCCATCGCCTTTGGCATCCCGCTGCAGTTCGACAAGGCCTACACCGAAGGCATCACCAAGCTGACCACTGCGGACGTGAACTACGCCGAAGCGCTGGGCTACCGCATCAAGCACTTGGGCGTGGCGCGCAGCACACCGGCCGGTATCGAGCTGCGTGTGCACCCGACGCTGATCCCGGCCGACCGCCTGATCGCCAACGTCAATGGCGTGATGAACGCGGTGATGGTCAACGGCGATGCTGCCGGTTCTACATTGTTCTACGGCGCGGGCGCCGGCATGGAGCCAACTGCTTCGTCGGTGATCGCCGACCTGGTGGACGTGGTTCGCGCCATGACCAGCGACCCGGAAAACCGTGTACCGCACCTGGCCTTCCAGCCCGATTCGCTGTCGGCTCACCCGATCTTGCCGATTGAAGCATGCGAAAGCGCCTACTACCTGCGCATCCAGGCCCAGGATCATCCGGGCGTGTTGGCCCAGGTGGCGAGCATCCTGTCGGAGCGCGGTATCAACATCGAGTCGATCATGCAGAAGGAAGTCGAGGAACAAAACGGCCAGGTGCCGATGATCCTGCTGACCCACCGCGTGCTCGAGCAGCACATGAACGATGCCATCGCCGCCCTCGAAGCCCTGCAAGGTGTGGTCGGCCCGGTGGTGCGGATTCGCGTCGAGCACTTGAACTAACCGATTTGTTCCAGGGGCCCCGCGCATTCGGCGGCCTCTGTTCGAGAATGTTTTATAGGAGCCAGTCATGCGTTACATCAGCACCCGCGGCCAGGCACCGGCCCTGAATTTCGAAGACGTTTTGCTGGCAGGCCTTGCCACTGACGGCGGTCTGTACGTGCCGGAAAACCTGCCACGCTTCACCCAGGAAGAAATCGCTTCCTGGGCCGGCCTGCCGTACCACGAACTGGCGTTCCGCGTGATGCGCCCGTTCGTCACCGGCAGCATTCCGGATGCAGACTTCAAAAAGATCCTGGAAGAGACGTACGGCGTGTTTTCCCACAGCGCCATCGCGCCATTGCGTCAGCTGAATGGCAACGAGTGGGTGCTTGAGCTGTTCCACGGGCCGACCCTGGCGTTCAAGGACTTCGCTCTGCAACTGCTCGGTCGTCTGCTGGATTACGTACTGGAAAAACGCGGCGAGCGCGTGGTGATCATCGGTGCCACCTCGGGTGATACCGGCTCGGCGGCCATCGAAGGTTGCAAGCACTGCGAAAACGTCGACATCTTTATCCTGCACCCGCACAAGCGCGTGTCGGAAGTACAGCGTCGCCAGATGACCACCATTTTTGGTGAGAACATCCACAACATCGCCATCGAAGGCAACTTCGATGACTGCCAGGAAATGGTCAAGAACAGCTTCGCCGACCAGAGCTTCCTGAAAGGCATGCGCCTGGTGGCGGTGAACTCGATCAACTGGGCGCGGATCATGGCCCAGATCGTTTACTACTTCCATGCAGCGCTGCAGCTGGGCGGCCCGGCGCGTTCGGTGTCGTTCTCGGTGCCGACCGGCAACTTCGGCGACATCTTCGCCGGTTACCTGGCGCGCAACATGGGCCTGCCGATCAACCAGTTGATCGTCGCCACCAACCGCAACGACATCCTGCACCGCTTCATGAGCGGCAACCAGTACGTCAAGGAAACCCTGCACGCGACGCTGTCGCCGTCGATGGACATCATGGTCTCGTCGAACTTCGAACGCCTGCTGTTCGACATGCATGGTCGCAACGGTGCTGCCTTGGCCGAGCTGATGAACAGCTTCAAGAGCGGTGGCGGTTTCAGTGTCGAGCAAGAGCGCTGGACCGAAACCCGTAAGCTGTTCGATTCCCTGGCCGTGGACGATGCACAGACCTGCGAAACCATCGCCGAAGTCTACGCCCAGACCGGCGAGCTGCTCGACCCGCACACCGCTATCGGCGTGAAGGCTGCGCGCGAATGCCGTCGTAGCCTGGACATTCCGATGGTGATCCTCGGCACCGCTCACCCGGTCAAGTTCCCGGAAGCGGTGGAGAAGGCTGGTGTGGGCAAGGCGCTGGAATTGCCGGAGCACTTGGCTGACCTGTTCGAACGTGAAGAGCGTTGCACGGTGCTGGCCAATGACCTGAAGACAGTGCAGGCGTTTGTCAGCCAGCACGGGAATCGGGGCAAGCCGTTGTAAGGCGAACCGCGTAGACAAAAACGCCGCTTTCCCTTCCTTGGGTCAGCGGCGTTTTTTGTCTGTCATGTTGCAAGCGCATGCTGGTTCACGTCACTCCCTGACGACCGCGTAAAGACGATAAAGCGAACTTTCCTACGACATAACCAGTCACTTAGGATAGAGGCAGCTGCCGTTGAAACGATTGTTCCCGAACTATTGAGTGGTGATCGAGATGGAAAATATCAGCCTATTGCTCGAAGAAGCACTGAGCCCTTATCAGGTTACGTTGACCACCTCGGGTGTGCAGGACGAGTGCCTGGTGACCGTGAAGAATCCGGCCGGTGCCATCGTTGTCGAGCGTGAAGTCGACCGCGCACAATTGACCGACAAGCGCGTTTTGGTGGATGTGGTGGATTGCCTGTTGCGCGACCTGAAAATCGCCGAAGGTCGCCTGGAACCCTCGGTCATCGCGGCCCTGCGTAACGCTGCACAGACGCGTGGCGCTGCCGTCGCATGAAGAAAAATTTAATCGGCGAAACTTCCTACAGCATGGCCGGTCAGATTTTGTAACAGCAAGAGCAAACATTGTGCTCCGGTGTTTGTGGCTTGTTGTACTGGTCTTTGTAGGCCACGTTTAACCCCGAAGTGTCTCCCCACTCTTCGGGGTTTCTTTTTGCCTGCGATTTACCCTGTGGCTGCTCAGGGCTCGGGGGAATCCTGGAAAAACCTCGGGTTGTCGCGCAAATACTGTTCACGCATGCCCGGGTCCAACCATGAGGCGTAGGATTGCTGCAGTTGCGCCTGTGGGATCTCGCGTAGTACCTGGTCAATGCGCGTCATGGCCCGGCGGCCTTGCGGCGTGTCCGAGCAACCGATATGCGTGCGCTGGTAAGGCGCTGAGCCTTTGATGGTGTAGAACATCAGGTCTTGTGCGGCGATGCCCTGTTGCTTGGCGTGATAGCGAATTTCTGGCCAATAGCCCAACACCGCTTCCAATCGCCCCAAGCGCTGCATTTGCAGCAGGCTCCCAAGGGCGTCATTGCCGTAATGGAGTGCCAAGGTGTGTGAGTCAACGCCTTTGAGCTGTTCATCGATCACAGGGCCATAGCTGCGCTCGGCGGTTGCGCCGATCCGTGCCTTATGGGAGTCGAGAAAGGCTTGCAGGTCGAATTGGCCCTCGACGATAAACGGCGCCAGTGCTTGCTGCTGGCTGCGTCGGATGGTCACCCCATTGGCCACCGCCACAAATGCCTGTTTGGAAAACACCACGTACTTGGCGCGTTCCGCGGTCCACAACAGCGACGGGTCGCAGGTGAGGGAGGGCGAGCGCAACATTTGAATGCCGCGCGCACGGTTGACGTGCATGACCGTGTGGCGGTATTCCGGCAGGCGCTCGCTGAGTATCGGCAGCAACTGGTCCAGCGCCCCTTGGCCTTTCTGAGGGCCCTCGAAAATGGTGATGGGCGGCAAGTCACGCAGCAGCCAAATCAAGGTTTCCTCGGCGTGCGCAAAGAATGGCCATACGCCGAACATCGCGCCGGCGAGGTACAGATGGATGAGCCGGCGCTTGCGCGGACGAGCCATCAGATCGCGCCATCCTCACGCAAGCGGGTAATGGCTGGCGCGTCATAGCCCAACGCGTTGAGCACCACGCTGTTGTGCTCGCCCAACTGCGGGCCGACCCATTCACAACTGCCGGGGGTGTCCGAGAGCTTGGGCACAATCCCCGGCATCTTGAAGTCCTTGCCGCCCGGTAACTGGGCCTTGAGAAACATTTCCCGCGCCAGAAACTGAGGGTCGCCAAGCATGTCTTCAGCGCTGTAGATGCGGCTGGCGGGCACGTCTGCCGTGTTGAGCTGCTCGACGACCTGGTCCAGCGGCAGCGAATTGACCCAGCGGTCGATCACGCCGTACAGCTCATCGCGGCGGCTATCGCGCCCATCATTGCTGGCCAGTTGCGCGTCATTGGCCAAGTCCTCACGGCCGATCGCGCTCATGAAACGCTTGAAGATCGCATCACCGTTGGCACCGATCTGCACATGCTTGCCATCGGCGCTGGTATGGATCGACGACGGCGTGATGCCGGGCATGATGTTGCCGGTGCGCTCGCGGATAAAACCGAACACATCGAACTCCGGGATCATGCTTTCCATCATGGCGAAAATGGCTTCATACAGCGCCACATCCACCACCTGGCCCAGGCCGCCGTTGACTTCACGATGACGCAGCGCCATCAGCGCGCCGATCACCGCCCACAAGGCGGCAATCGAATCGCCGATGGAAATCCCGGTGCGCACCGGCGGTCGGTCTTCGAAACCGGTGATATAGCGCAAGCCGCCCATCGATTCGCCCACCGCACCAAACCCCGGCTGGTCCTTCATCGGCCCGGTCTGGCCAAAACCTGAAAGACGCACCATCACCAGCTTGGGATTCAGGGCATGCAGGGTTTCCCAGCTCAGGCCGAGTTTTTCCAGCACGCCGGGGCGAAAGTTCTCGATCAGGATGTCGGCATCCGCCAGCAACTGTTTGAGGATCGCCAGGCCATCCGGATGCTTGAGATTGAGTGTCAGCGACTTTTTGTTACGTGCCTGCACGAACCACCACAGTGACGTGCCTTCATACAGCTTGCGCCATTTGCGCAGTGGGTCGCCGCCGTCCGGGGATTCGACCTTGATCACTTCGGCCCCGAACTCGGCACAAATACGTGACGCAAACGGGCCGGCGATCAAGGTGCCCAGTTCGATGACTTTCAGGCCGGCAAGCGGTTTGGCATTAAACGACATGAGGATCCTTAGCAAGCGCAGGGCGGTGGTGTGATGCCTTTTAACATAGGCGAGCGGCCCAGGGATAAGGATGATGCAGTGCAGTATTCGTTGATTGGCCCCACCATCGGTTAGACTGGCCGCCTTTCCCTGTCTCTAGAAGCCCGTTCATGGCCCAGCCGTCCACGACCTACAAATTCGAACTCAACCTCACCGACCTCGATCGTTCGGTGTACGAGAGCGTCAAACAGACCATCGCCCGCCACCCTTCGGAAACCGAAGAGCGCATGACTGTGCGCCTGCTGGCCTACGCCCTTTTCTACAACGAGCAGCTGGCTTTTGGTCGTGGCCTGTCAGATGTAGACGAACCAGCCTTGTGGGAAAAAAGCCTGGATGACCGCGTCCTGCACTGGATCGAAGTCGGCCAGCCGGATGCGGACCGCCTGACCTGGTGTTCCCGTCGCACCGAACGCACCACGTTGCTGGCCTATGGCAGCCTGCGCGTCTGGGAAGGCAAAGTAGTGCCGGTGGCGAAAAACCTGAAAAATGTGCACATCGCCGCCGTGCCGCAGGAAATCCTGGAAACCCTGGCCAAGGACATGCCACGGGTGATCAAGTGGGACGTGATGATCAGCGAAGGCACGGTTTTTGTGACTGACGACCGTGGCCAGCACGAAGTCCAGCTGGAATGGCTGGCCGGCGAGCGCGGTTGACCCTGTAGGTGCCGGCTTGTGTGGGAGCGGGCTTGATGTGGGAGCCGGGCTTGTGTGGGAGCGGGCTTGCTCGCGAAAGCATCGCCTCGGTGTGACTGATAGTCCGAGGTGCCTGCATCGCAGGCAAGCCAGCTCCCACACAAGCCAGCTCTCCACAAGCCAGATCCCACAGTTGATCCATGTTGTTTTCAGCATTGTTGTTTAACCGTTGTACTAGAAGAGAAGTTTCCGTCACCCCATGCGTATCGATCCTCGCCCGTTGCCTGCTGTCCTGCCGTTTCTCGGTGAATTGCCACCGCTGTTGACCCGTCTCTACGCTGCACGCGGTGTGCAGTCGGAGGCCGAGCTGGACAAGAGCCTTGCGCGGTTGATTCCTTACCAGCAGCTCAAGGGGATTGATGCAGCGGTGGACCTGCTGGTGGTGGCCTTGGAGCAGCGCCAGCGCATCCTGATCGTCGGTGACTTCGACGCCGACGGCGCCACAGCCAGCACCGTGGGCACCCTGGGCCTGCGGTTGCTCGGCGCGGCCCATGTCGACTACCTGGTGCCTAACCGCTTTGAGTACGGCTACGGCCTGACCCCGGAAATCGTCGCGGTGGCGCTGCAGCGCGAGCCGCAGTTGCTGATCACCGTGGACAACGGCATCTCCAGCGTCGAAGGCGTAGCGGCGGCCAAAGCGGCGGGGTTGAAGGTGTTGGTCACCGACCACCACTTGCCGGGTGATGAGTTGCCGGCGGCAGATGCCATCGTCAACCCGAACCAGCCCGGCTGTGAGTTCCCCAGCAAGGCGCTGGCCGGTGTAGGCGTGATCTTTTACGTGCTGATGGCCTTGCGCGCGCGGTTGCGCAGCCTGGGTTGGTATGACAGCAAGCCTCAGCCGAACATCGGCGAATTGCTTGACCTGGTGGCCTTGGGCAGCGTCGCCGACGTGGTGCCCCTGGACGCCAACAACCGCATCCTCGTCCATCAAGGCCTGGAACGTATTCGCGCCGGCCGTGCGCGGCCGGGGATCAAGGCGATCCTTGAAGTCGCCAAGCGCGATCACGCGCGCATCACCTCCACCGACCTCGGCTTTATCCTCGGGCCACGCCTGAACGCCGCCGGGCGCCTGGACGATATGAGCCTGGGCATCGAATGCCTGCTCACTACCGACGTCGCTGCCGCGCGGGAAATGGCGGCGCAACTGGACGGCATGAACCAGGACCGCAAATCCATCGAACAGGGCATGCAGCGCGAGGCGCTCGCCCAGCTCAAGGACTTGCCGGTGGAGTCGATGCCTTACGGCTTGTGCCTGTTCGACCCGGAATGGCACCAGGGTGTGATCGGCATTCTGGCGTCGCGGATGAAAGAGCGCTATTTCCGCCCGACCATCGCCTTTGCCGACGCCGGTGATGGCCTGCTCAAGGGCTCAGGGCGCTCTGTGCAGGGTTTTCATATCCGTGACGCCCTGGCGGTCGTGGCGAGCCAGCATCCCAACCTGATCGCCAAATACGGCGGCCACGCGATGGCGGCTGGCTTGACCTTGCCCGAAGAAAACTTCCCACTGTTTGCCGAAGCCTTCGACGCTGAAGTGCGTCGGCAACTGCGTGAAGAAGACCTGACTGGCCGACTGCTGTCTGACGGTACGTTGGCGGTGGAAGAGTTTCACCTGGAACTGGCGCGCGCCTTGCGGGATGCCGGGCCGTGGGGGCAGCACTTTCCAGAGCCGTTGTTTCACGGCGTGTTTCAGTTGGTCGAGCAGCGCGTCGTGGGGGAGCGGCACCTGAAGGTAGTGCTCAAGAGCGAATGCGGGTCAGTGAAGCTCGATGGCATTGCGTTTGGTGTAGACCGTGAAGTCTGGCCGAACCCGACGGTGCGTTGGGTGGAGTTGGCCTACAAGCTGGACGTGAACGAGTTTCGTGGGAATGAAACTGTGCAGTTGATGATTGCGCATATCGAACCGCGCTAAAACTCAGCCCCCACCACAAAACAAATGTGGGAGCTGGCTTGCCTGCGATACAGGCACCTCGGTTTTTCAGTTGCACCGAGGTGATGCTATCGCAGGCAAGCCAGCTCCCACAGAAGTGCCCACCTTTAGTTTTGTGGGCGGCCGGAGTTACTCGGCCTTATCCTTGGCCTGATGCTTCACGATGATGTCCACCAAGCGCTGTGCCAGCGCCGGGTAGTTCTCATCAAAGTGATGCCCGCCCGGCAGTTTCACCGCCTCGCCAACCGCCGTCTTGTCGGTGCAGCCACTATCGTCGACTTCTTCGGCGCCATAGATGCACACCACTTTGTCAGCCGGCAGCTTGGCCATTTCCGGGCCGGTCGCGGCTTCTTTGCCGGCGTTGCCCAGCCAGCCTTCCACTTCGATCTCAAAGCTGCCGGTACGCGCGAAGGCCAGCAGGATGATCGCGTCCACACGCTGTTGTTCGTTTTCCGGCATGCGGTTGTAGATCGCGGGCAGTACGTCGGCGCCGAACGAGTAGCCGGTCAGCACGAAGCGCTTGGTGCCCCATTTCTGCCGGTAGTGCTGCATCAACTCGGTGAGGTCTTTGGCGCTCTGTTCCGGGGTCTTGTGCTGCCAGTAGTAGCGCAGGGTGTCGATGCCCACCACCGGGTAGCCGATCTTGGCCATTTCACCGGCCACGTCGCGGTCCAGGTCGCGCCAGCCGCCATCACCGGAGAGGAACAGGGTGACGGTGTCCTTGGCTTGGCCCGCCGGTACTTCAACCACAGGAATCGCCAGGCCGCCGTTGTCCGAACCCACCAGCTGCTTGCGCAGTTCGTTGTTCAGCACTTGCGGGTAATGAATGTCGTAGTCGCTGATGCTGGTGGTGGCGCGCGGGGTGTCGCGCACGAAACTGGCGGCATCGTCGTCAGGGTTGTCGTTCCATGCCACCAGCCAATTGCCGTGGGCGGCGGTTTTCGGCAGTGGGTCCTTGCAGCCTTCCTGGGTCATGGCGAAGCCGACCGAGATGGCGTTGGCCTTGTCGTCGCTCTGTGCGGCCAACCAGCGCCATGCCAGGCTTGCGCCAGGGCCGATGCCGCTGACCAGCGTCGCCGGGCCTTTAAGCTGGCCCAGGGCGCTTTGCAGCGCTTGTTCCTGCAACTTGCAGTCGTCTTTGGGCAGGATCACTTGAACGATTTGCGCAGAGCCGCCCTGGCTCAGGGCAATCAGCTGGCTGTCGGTCAAGGTTGCATCGGCCAATACGGCCACAGCCACACGGGCTTTTGCCGAACCGGCAGGGGTGACACGGGTCATCACCGAACCGTCGGCCTGGGGCAGTTGTTCCAGGGTCGGTTGCGGGGCAGGGCGGTTCCAGTACCAAAAGCCACCCGCCGCGATCAGCGCGAGCAGCACTACAAAGGCCAATACATACCGCCAGGAGCGTCGAATCATCAGCGTTTCACCAATCCAGTCAAGCCGCCCGCAATCAGGGCGGCGGTATCGGCCAGTGCCACCAGCGGATCAAGTCCTGCGGGCACGGCCATATAACGGGGTTCCCAGTCAGGCTGGAACTTATCTTTGAAGCGGCGCAAACCTTGGAAGTTATACAGCTGCTCGCCCCGGCGGAACACCATCGAGCCCAAGCGTTGGGTCAACGGCGCGCCACGGCGTGGTTGCAGGCCCGACAACGGCACCATGCCGAGGCTGAAGCGGGCGTAGTCGTGGTTCTTATAATGTTGAATCAGGCCAACCATCATGAATTCCATGGTCAGCTTCGGCGCGTCCGGGTGCGCACGCATCAGGTCGAGACTGGCCAGGTCGTGGTTGTAGGTCTCGAGCAGGTTGGCGAAGGCCACCGGGCGCCCTTCGAAGCGAATGATCGCAATGCGAAAGTGCTTGAGGTAGTCGTCGCTGAAACGGCCCAGGGAAAAGCCCTTTTCCCGTACGTTCTTGCCGGTCAACCAGGCATCGGAGATGACCTTGAGTTCATCCATCGGCGCCTGGCCCGGGTCGAAGATCTCCAGGGACAAGCCGTCCCGGGTGCCACGGTTCCAGGTGTAGCGCAAATCCTTCATCTCTTTGCCCTTGGCTTCCAGGTCAAAGCGTTTCAGGTCGACGCGGGCTTCTTCGCCCAGCTTGATCGCGGTGAGGCCGATGTCCATGTAGTACGGCAGGTTCTCGGCGCGGACCTGGTAGAAAACCGGGCGTGCGTGGTGGATGTCACACAGGTCACGGAACTGCCAGATCATTTCGGCGCGTGGTTGAGTCGGGCCGATCGGGTCATACAAGGCCACCAGGCTGCGCCCGCGACGCGCGTACATCAGGAAGGCTTCGTCGTTAGGGTGGAACAGCAATGCTTTGTCGCCGGTCAGCGCCAGGCCGCCGTCGGGCTGGGACGAGGCCATCAGGATCTTGGTGGCGCGCTCCAGTTCGTCCGGCGTCGGCAGGTGGATCACCGGGCGCGCGGTGCGCAGCAGCCAGGTCAGCGACACGATCACCAACAGCACCGCCGCGCCCAGCAGCGAGCGCAGGCCGCGTGGGGCGTTGGCGTCCAGGGTGAACTGCCACCACAGTTGATGGCTGTACGGCACGTCTTGATAGGCAAACAGCAGCAGCCAGATGGAGGCGCCCAGCACGCAGACGCTGGCCACCAGGTACAGCGGCGAGAACGGCAGTTCGGTCAGGCGGCTGGCGCGGTAGAACGAACGCCGGAAGATCGCCAGCAGCACTGCCGTCATGATCATCAGGCTGGCTTCTTCCCAGTCGAAGCCTTTGAGCAGCGAGAGCAGGGCACCGGTCAGCAGCAGCACCATGGTCAGCATCCAGGCGGCCGACAACCGCCGACGCAAACCCTGGGCGAGCAACAGGCACAACACGCCGATCAAGCTGGCGCCAAAGTGCGAGGCGTCAATCAGGCGGTGGGGAATCAGGAAGCCGATGTTTTCCAGGCGTGAGTCGATTTCCGGCGTTGCGCCGGAAAACAGCAAGACCACGCCGGACAAAAAAACCAGCACGGCCAGCACCGGTGCGGCCAGGCCTGAGGCAACCCGCAGGCTTTGCTGGGTCTGGAACAGGCGCTGGGCCTCGTTGACCAGCAGGAACACGCAGGCGATCAGCAGCGGCAGCACCACGTAGATCATGCGGTACAAGAGCAGGGCGGCGGCCAATGGCGCGGCGCCGAGCTTGTCGGCGAAGGCGGCGAGCAGAATCGCCTCGAATACACCCACGCCACCCGGTACATGGCTGAGCACACCGGCGGCCAGGGCCAGCAGGTACACCAGCAGGAACGGGCCGAACGGCGGTGCTTCCGGCAGCAACATATAAAGGACGGTGGCGGCAGCGGCGACGTCCAGCGCGGTGATGATCAGTTGCAGGAACGTCAGGCGCCGACCGGGCAGGCGCAGGGTACGGCGCCCGGCCTTGACCAGCAGGTTGTCGGGGTAGGGCTGCTCCGGCAGGCGACGGCGATAAATGCCGATGCATAGCGCGGCGGACAGCACGAGTACTGCAGCGGCGATGCCGCCGAGCAATCCTTGGGACAAATGCAGGTAAGTAGAGGCGGCTGGCAAATTACTCAGGGTGGCCAACGCGGCCAGTGGCGGCAGGGCGGTGCCCAGGGCCAGGCTGGCGAACACGGTCATGTGGGCGACTTCGGCAGCGCCGATGCCATGGCGTGCATAGAGACGGTAACGCACCGACCCGCCCGAGAGCATCGACAGACCAATTGCGTTGCCGATGGCGAAGGCTGTGAAGCCGCCCATCGCCAGGGTCTTGGCCGGCAGTTTCACCCCGGCATAGCGTGCGCCGGAGAATTCATAACCGAGCAGAATGATGAAACCGGCGACCGCCGCCGCAAACGCGCCGAGCAGGGCAGGCTTGGGCACTTCCAGGATCGAGTCGTGGAGGGCGTACAGGTCCAGCTCCAGCAACAGGTGTCGGCAGGCGATCAGGGCGATTGCGAACAGCAACAGAGTAACGGCCAACCCAATGGGCTGACGGTATTTACTCAACAGATCCAGCCAGCGCAAACGGGTGGGTGGAATCGGTTGTGTCGCTGTGACGGTGTCTTGTGGTTCAGACGAGTTGGCGCGCATCAATCACCTCGTGGATTGTGCGCGACAGGATGGAGGTATCCAGCCAAGTTACCAATCCCTATGGACAAAATAATTACAAATATTAACGCGTATCGCCGGGTGCGGCGACTGCGGCCATTGGTCGTAGAGGATAGCGCTTGAGCATTGAGCATAGCTTGCAAAGACATGGACTCAACAAACCGCGCAGGGTTTCATGAAAGATGCCATGCCATTGTTTCAGAAGAACTTTTTCACCGGATACAAAAAAGGCCACTCTTTCGAGTAGCCTTTTTTGATGTTTGGTTGCGGGAGCCGGATTTGAACCGACGACCTTCGGGTTATGAGCCCGACGAGCTACCAGACTGCTCCATCCCGCGTCTGTGGGCGGCATTCTACAGCCCAGCGGCGGGGTGTCAACCGTTAATGGGCTGATGGGTCAAATTAGTGTGAAATAGCTGTTTTGAACCGGCTACGCACGGTAAGTGCGCGAAGGGCAAAGACTTTTTTGTCTTACAATTTTCATACATAGCAAAAACAGGCACGCACAAAAAAGGCCACCCTTTCGAGTAGCCTTTTTTGATGTTTGGTTGCGGGAGCCGGATTTGAACCGACGACCTTCGGGTTATGAGCCCGACGAGCTACCAGACTGCTCCATCCCGCGCCTGTGTGTCGGCATTCTACAGAGGAACGCAGATGTGTCAACCTGTGAATTGAAGAAAAGCGCTTGTGGTTCAATCGTTTAGCTCTCCAAGACGGGGTTTGGAACGGCTCGGGGCCAGTCTGGCCGTGGGTTTCGGCTCTATCGGAAGGCTGATTTCGATTGAGAAAATAAATTCATCTGTGAAATTTCCTACCACTCAAGCGGAAGAATCAAACTACTGGTGCTATATACAGGGGTGAGTGCGATACTGGCCACCCGTTGGATTACACCCTCTGTTTATATGACGCAGCGCAAAATCATCCACGTCGACTGTGATTGCTTCTACGCCGCCATCGAGATGCGCGACGACCCGAGCCTGGCACAAAAGCCTCTGGCCGTTGGCGGTTCGGCGGACAGGCGAGGGGTGATCGCCACCTGCAACTATGAGGCGCGGGCGTACGGGGTGCGTTCGGCCATGTCGTCACGCCACGCCTTGAAGCTGTGCCCGGACCTGACCATCGTCAAGCCGCGCATGGATGCTTATAAGGAAGCGTCGAAGGAAATCCAGACGATCTTTCGTGACTACACCGACCTGATCGAACCGCTGTCGCTGGATGAAGCCTACCTGGATGTTTCCGACAGCCCGCATTTCGGCGGTAGCGCCACGCGTATTGCCCAGGACATTCGCCGTCGGGTTTCCAACCAGTTGCACATCACCGTGTCCGCAGGCGTTGCGCCGAACAAGTTCCTGGCCAAGATCGCCAGCGACTGGAAAAAACCCAACGGCCTGTTTGTGATTACCCCGGATCAGATCGAAGACTTTGTCTCCCAGTTGCCGGTGAAAAAGCTGCACGGCGTCGGCAAGGTCACCGCCGACAAGCTGGCGCGCCTGGGCATTGAAGACTGCCTGCAGTTGCGTGACTGGAACAAACTGGCGCTGGTGCGTGAATTCGGCAGTTTTGGCGAGCGCCTGTGGAGCCTGGCGCGTGGGATTGATGACCGTGTGGTGCAGAACGACAGCCGTCGGCAATCCATCAGTGTGGAAAACACCTACGATGTGGACCTGCCTGATCTCTCAAGTTGCCTGGCAAAGCTCCCCGAGCTGATGGAAACCCTGGCCGGGCGCATGGCGCGCATCGACAGCAGCTATCGCGCGGGCAAGCCGTTCGTCAAAGTGAAGTTTCATGACTTTACCCAGACCACCTTGGAGCAGGCCGGGGCAGGGCGGGACCTGGAAAGTTATCAACAGCTGTTGACCCAGGCGTTCAATCGGGGCGGCAAGCCGGTGCGGTTGCTGGGGATTGGGGTGCGGTTGCTGGATTTGAGCAGTGGTAATGAGCAGCTTCAGTTTCCCTGGTAGAAACCGGAAAAAACTGTGGGAGCTGGCTTGCCTGCGATAGCAGAGGGTCAGTTATTGATGCTTTAACTGATACACCGCTATCGCAGGCAAGCCAGCTCCCACATTTGGATTTTCATCCAGCCTGGAATCTCAGTGAGCGCCCGGGTCTGCGACGAGCCGCCCCGCATCCTTGGTCAGTGCCTGCAGGAATTCCTGCTGTAACTCCGGATCATTGCGGGTCAGTTCGATCAGGCTCTGCTCCAGTTCACTGGCTTCCTCCTCCAGGCCCAGCTCCGACAGGCGCTTGACCCGGTGCACCCACTGGTTGACTTCATCGTCTTCCAGGTCGTCGTAAATCAGGCCATGGGCTTCCAGCAACTTGCCGCGCAGGGTGTTGCTGATCGCCAGGGTCGAGTCCGAATGGACGTCGTCCTGGCCATCTTCCACGCTGATCTTCAAGGTGCTGATGCGGTTCAGGTCCTGTTCGGCGAATGGGCTGTCCAACAGGTTCAGGCGCAGGACGCCATTACGGTCGGTGGTCAGCTCATGGGTTTGCTTGCCGGCGGTGACCTGTACCGGGCGTTCGCTCCACGGCAGGCTCGAATACTCCGTGCGTTTGTCGCGCTGGACTTCATCGATACCCGCCAGGTTCTGTTGCGCACGGCCGTGGGATTGCACGTTCATGAACGGGTTGATGCCGTCCACGCCGTAGCTCAGCCAGTCGCGGGTCATGCTGGTGGGCAGGTTGCCGAGGGCGAAGATATTCGCCACGTTGGCACCCGCGCCCGCCACTAAAGCGACCGCGCCCAGGGGCATTTCGTAGATTTTGCGCCAGGGTTGGTAGGGTGTGTAGCGATCGTAACGGCGGGTGACTTCGTATTCGGTGACCTCAAAGGTCTTCTGCTCGTGAATGCGAACCCGGCGTTGCGGCAGTTCGAGCACTTTGGGTTCACCTACATCGATCTGCAGGCTGTGGTCGAGCAATTTGCGCTCGACCCGCTCCTCGTGCTCACTGCGTTGCGACATCTGGTTGGCGCAGCCGCTGACCAGCAGGGCGCCGCACAAGGCGGCGCCCCCCAGGGCTCTGGTGTTTCGCTTGAACATGACTTCTCTTGATCTGGTTTTCAGCGACGAATACGCGCCTGAAGGAAAGACAGCACGTCAGCCACCGGCAACGGTTGGGCTTCGGCTTCGGTCCGGCTTTTGTATTCCAGATTGCCATCGGCCAGGCCGCGGTCACTGACCACGATCCGGTGCGGGATGCCAATCAGTTCCATGTCGGCGAACTTGATGCCCGGGCTGGTTTTCTTGTCCCGGTCATCCAGCAGCACTTCAAAACCGGCGGCCGTCAGTTCGGCATACAGTTTGTCGGTGGCTTCGCGAACTTGCTCGGTTTCATAACGCAGCGGCACCAACGCCACCTGGAACGGCGCCAGGGCGTCACTCCAGATGATGCCTTTCTCGTCGTTGTTCTGCTCGATGGCAGCGGCAACCACGCGGGATACGCCAATGCCGTAGCAGCCCATGTCCAGGGTGATCGGCTTGCCGTTCTCGCCCAGCACTTCGCACTTCATCGCCTTGCTGTACTTGTTGCCCAGCTGGAAGATGTGCCCGACCTCGATGCCGCGCTTGATTTCCAGGGTGCCCTTGCCGTCCGGGCTTTGGTCGCCTGCAACCACGTTACGCAGGTCGGCCACGGTTGGCACCGGCAGGTCACGTTCCCAGTTCACGCCGAAGTAGTGCTTGTCGTCGATGTTCGCGCCGATAGCGAAGTCGCTCATCAGCTCGACCGAACGGTCGATGATAATTGGCAGCGGCAGGTTCAGCGGGCCGAGCGAACCGGCACCGGCGCCAATCGCGTCGCGCAGTTCGGCATCGGTGGCCATGACCAGCGGGCTGGCCACGCCAGGTTGCTGGGCGGCCTTGATTTCGTTGAGCTCATGGTCGCCACGGATGACCAGGGCGATCAGCTTGCCTTCTTCCTCGGCGCGCACGATCAGGGTCTTGATGGTCTTTTCAATCGGCAGATTGAATTTTTCCACCAGGGCCGCGATGGTCTTGGTCTCTGGTGTGTCCACCAGGCGCAGCTCTTCAGTCGGTGCCGGGCGGGAGGTCTCGCGTGGCACAGCTTCGGCTTTCTCGATGTTCGCCGCGTAGTCGGAACCGTTGCTGAAGACGATATCGTCTTCGCCGGACTCGGCCAGCACGTGGAATTCGTGGGAACCGGCGCCGCCGATGGAACCGTTGTCCGCTTCAACCGGGCGGAATTTCAGGCCCAGGCGCGTAAACACGTTGCAGTAGGCCTGGTGCATGCGGTCGTAGGTGACCTGCAGGGAGGCTTGGTCGGCGTGGAACGAATAGGCGTCCTTCATGATGAATTCGCGGCCGCGCATCAAACCGAAGCGTGGGCGGATTTCGTCACGGAATTTGGTCTGGATCTGATACAGGTTCAGCGGCAGCTGTTTGTAGCTGCTCAGCTCGTTGCGCATCAGGTCGGTGATCACTTCTTCGTGGGTCGGGCCGGCGCAGAAATCGCGGCCATGACGGTCCTTGAAGCGCAGCAATTCAGGGCCGTACTCTTCCCAGCGCCCGGATTCCTGCCACAACTCAGCCGGTTGGGTGCTCGGCATCAACACTTCCAGAGAGCCGGCGGCGTTCATTTCTTCGCGAACGATGGCTTCGACCTTGCGCATCACCTTCAAGCCCATGGGCAGCCAGGTGTACAGGCCGGAGGCCAGCTTGCGGATCATGCCGGCGCGCAGCATCAGCTGGTGGCTGATCACAACCGCGTCGGAAGGCGTTTCTTTCTGTGTGGCGAGCAAATATTGACTGGTACGCATGGTAGGCCGTTGTCGGTTGCTTGGACTTGAAATGACTTTGGATTGTACGGGCGGTTGCTGCCGGAGTACAGGCATGAGGTCGCGGGGTGTTTCTGAAGGAACCGGGCTTGTGTGGGAGCTGGCTTGCCTGCGATGGGATCACCGTGGTGTATCAGATACACCACGTCGTCTGCATCGCAGGCAAGCCAGCTCCCACATTGATTGAGGCGTGTCAGTCTTCCTGGGGCGGGCTCAACCGAATCCGTCGATTTTCCTGAAACCAATGCAAGGCAATCAGGAACAACGTCGGCACGCCCAGCAGGCAGGTGATCAGGAAGAAGTTGTGATAACCGAACTTCTCCACCATCACGCCTGAATAGCCGCCAATCAGGCGCGGCAGCAACAGCATGATCGAGCTGAGCAGTGCATATTGGGTGGCCGAGAACTTCAGGTTGGTCAGGCTCGACAAGTAGGCGACAAACGCCGACGTGGCCAGGCCCGAGCTGAAGTTATCCAGGGAAATGGTGAAGATCAGCATCTGCAGGTCGGGGCCCATGTCGGCGAGCATCACGAACAGCAGGTTGGTGGCCGCCGAGGCGACGCCGCCGATAAACAGGATCGGCAGGATCCCGAAGCGCACGATCAGCAGGCCGCCCATACCGGCGCCGAGCAGGGTCATGATCAGGCCGAAGATCTTGCTCACCCCGGCGATCTGGTCCTTGGTAAAGCCCTGGTCGATGTAGAACACGTTGGCCATCACGCCCATCACGGTGTCGGACATGCGGTAAGTGGCAATCAGCCCGAGCAGCAGCAACGCCTGCCAGCGATAGCGCAGGATAAAGTCGTTGACCGGCGTCAGCACCGGCGCCAGGCCGCGACGGCCCATGGCCGACAGGCACAGGGTGGTAAGGATGATGTACAGAATCGCGCGCAGGAACGCGCGGTCTTCCATCAACAGCTCCCACAGGCTTACGCCATGGAACAGCACGCTGGCAAAATCGGTGTTGTACAGCTGGGTGAACATCGCCGGGACCGACACCAGCAGCACGATCAGCACAAATACAGAAACAAGCTGGTGCACGAAGCTGTAACGGCCGGCCTGCAACTGGGTGCGCAGTGGCACGTTGGGTTCGCGCATGAACAGGGTGGTGAGCAAGGCGGGGATCATCAGCACACCGAACAGCACGTAGGTGCCGGTCCAGGCCGAGTGTTTATAGTTGAACCCGGTCGAGCCGAAGCCTTCGGCAAAGAACAGTGCGCCGGCCGTGGCCAGCAGGGCCGCGATGCGATAGCCGGACATATAGCTGGCAGCCAGGGCAGCCTGGCGGCTGTCGTCGGCGATTTCCAGGCGATAGGCGTCCACCGCAATGTCTTGGGTAGCCGAAGCGAAGGCAACGATGACGGCAATGGCGATCAGCCAGGAAAGGTGTTTTTGCGGGTCGCAAAAACCCATGCCGATCAACCCGAGGATCACCAGCGTTTGGGCCAGCACCAGCCAGGAACGACGACGTCCGAGTTTACCCAGCAGTGGCAGGCGCCATTGGTCGAGCAGCGGCGACCAGACCCATTTAAAGGCGTAGGCCAAACCGATCAGACTCGCATAACCGATGGTCTCGCGGGCCACACCGGCCTCGCGCAACCACACTGAAAGCGTCGAGAACACCAACATGTAAGGCAAGCCGGCGGCGAAGCCGAGCAACAACAGTACTAACGTCGAGGGGCTGGCATAGGCAGCGAGCGCGGCGCGCCAGGTTTTACGGGGCATGGGCTGGAGTCTGCCTCAGATTTGCGGAAACAAAGCGCGCACTCTAACCGCTGTGCTCTACCGGGCGCCAGCCATGACGCTGAATATCAACGCGATTGTTCAGGATACTGACACCTTCGCTGCGTAAACGCGCACGTTGTTCGTCGCCTGAGGCACTGCCCACCGGCAGACTTATCCGACCACCGGCACCCAGCACTCGGTGCCAGGGCAGGCGAGTGTCCTGCGGCAGTTGGCTCAGCGTGCGCCCGACCCAGCGGGCCGCGCGGCCCAACCCGGCCAGATGGGCCAGTTCGCCGTAACTCACCACGCAGCCCTCGGGCACTTGCGCCAAGGTCAGGTACAGCGCGGTGCGGCGCATTTCGGCGGGGCCTTGATGGGTATCGTCGGGTAGATTCTCTGTGGGCATCGTCAGGGTCTTTGTAAGAAACGTCTGTAATCATGCAGGTGAGAATTGAACTCAATATAAATACTTGAGTCAGTCCTAGCTATCTAACACGATAACGCCTCTTTTTCGCCAACTCCGAGCCCCCAATACGCTTATGTTGTCCAGAACCCTGCTGTGCCTCGCTGTTTTCAGCGCCTCCACGCCCTTGCTTGCCGACACCGTCTGGTTGAAGAACGGTGACCGCCTGACGGGCAAGATCAAGGTCTTCGACGGTGGCAAACTGCTGATTCAGACCGACTACGCAGGGGCAATCCCGGTGGACTGGAAACAGGTGAAAACCCTGGAAAGCGATCAGGAGTTGCTGGTCAAACAGGATGCCTACAGCGGCGAGAAGGCCAAGTCCTTGAAGGCAGCGGAGGATGGCAAGGTGGTCTTGGCCAATGGCGAAGCCCCCAAAACCGTGGAGCTGGCGAGCATCCAGCAAATCATCAAGCCCAAGCCTGTGATTGAAGACCTGGTGTGGAAGGGCAACGTCGACCTGGCGCTCGACTACAAGCGTGCCGACAAAGACACCAACGACTACGACGTCGACTTCAAGACCACCGCCCGTCACGGCCAGTGGCGTCATACCGGCCAGGGCGAATACAACCGCGAGTTCCAGGACGACGTCACCACCACCGACAACTGGGCCCTGGAATATGACTTGGACCGCTTCCTCACCGAGCATTGGTTCTGGCAAGGCCGCCTGACCTACAAGCGCGACAAGGTTGAAGACTTGTCCCGCCAGCGCACCGTCGGTACAGGCCCGGGCTACCAGTTCTGGGACGACGAATTGGGGGCGTTCTCCCTCGGCTCGCTGGTTAACCGCACCGATTATGAATATTCCAATGATCTCAAGACCAACTTCTATTCCCTGGCCATGAAGTGGAACTACAACCGCTACCTGGTGGGTAAAACCGTTGAGTTCTTCACTAACGGTGAGGTGGGCAAGCCGCTCTCCGGGCCGGCCAAGTACTCTCTGGATTCGGAAATGGGCCTGCGTTACAAAGTCACCGAGTGGGCGTCTCTGAACCTCAAGGCCGAACGCGACATCATTGATGGCGATTCGAAAGGCAGCTTGAGCAAGACCCGTTATACCGCAGGCTTTGGCGTGGCCTGGTAAAAGCAGCACGGAGCGCTCTGGCAACCTGCGCGGTTATTGATTACCTTGTGTTGAGATTCATTCCCATAGACGCCATAGGCTATGGGCGGCTGATTACCCGAGGAGTCATACGTTGAGCGCGCACGTTGCCAAGAACGCCCGAGAGCTGTTGCTCAAGGAATACCGTGGGGCTCTCTCCACATTGTCCAAAGCCATGCCCGGGTTTCCCTTTGGCTCGGTCGTGCCGTATTGCCTCGACGAGCAGGGCCGACCGCTGATCCTGATCAGCCGTATCGCCCAGCACACTCATAACCTGCTGAAAGACCCCAAGTGCTCGCTGCTGGTAGGCGAGCGCGAGGCCGATGATGTACAGGCCGTCGGCCGCCTGACTTACCTGGCCGAAGCCGAGAAACTCGAAGACGCCGACGCCATTGACGCGGCCGCCGAGCGTTATTACCGCTACTTCCCCGATTCCGCCAACTACCACAAGGCCCATGATTTCGACTTCTGGGTGCTCAAGCCTGTGCGTCATCGTTATATCGGCGGGTTTGGCGCCATTCACTGGGTCGATCAATTGACCCTGGCCAATCCGTTCGCGGGCAAGGCCGAGCGCAGCATGATCGAGCACATGAACAGCGATCACACCAAGGCCATCGCGCATTACGTCGCGTTGACCGGCTTGCCGACCTTTGAGCCGGCGCAATTGGCCGGCATCGACAGCGAAGGCATGCACTTGCGCATTGGTCAGTCGTTGCACTGGCTGCCCTTCGCAGCGTCTTGCAACACTCCGACACAAGTACGCGAAGCCCTGGTTTCATTGGCTCACGCCGAGGTCTGGCCGAAAAAAGAGCCTGCCAGCGCTTGAATTCACGAAATGGCGACGTCATCTAAGGTGGACTGGCAAGGCATTCTTGCGTTGAGGAACCATTTGATGCGCCCTTTTTTATTGCTCTTTCTGCTATTTCCGGTGTTGGAGCTGTTCGTATTCGTTCAAGTCAGCGGTGCGATCGGGTTTTTCCCGGCCCTGTTGCTGATCATTCTCGGCTCGATGCTCGGCGTTCTGGTGCTGCGCGTCGCCGGCCTGGCCACGGCGTTGCGTGCCCGTGAAAGCTTGAACCGCGGCGAGCTGCCAGCCCAGACCATGCTTGAAGGCCTGATGATGGCTTTGGCCGGCGGCCTGTTGATCCTGCCGGGTTTCATCAGTGACGTGGTCGGCCTGGTCATGCTGCTGCCGGTCACCCGCAAGCTGCTGGCCGGCAAGATGCGCCAGCGCGCTGAAGAGGCTGCGATTCGCCAGCGTGCGTTCGCCGACGACCTGCAACCCCGTGGCGGCCCGGCCCCGCGCCAGCCGCTGGGGCGTGAAGGTGATGTGATCGAAGGCGAGTTCGAACACCGCGACAGTAAATAACCGCTTTATGAGCACGGCACCTTCGGGTGCCGTGTTGCATTTGGTTGCCGGCAGACACAAAAAATTTCCGCTGCGACCCCTTGTAATAAGCTTATGCGCCCTTATGTAACGGTCACCGCAAGGTTTCTGGTGGCGACACCAGACAGACTTCCGCGTCTTGCTTGGCGAGGCGCGACCGGCACCACCGGAATACAACCCGCCGGTACCGATACCGGCCGATGAAAAACACAATTAGGAGAGATCGACAATGAGCAAGCTTCGTCCTCTGCACGACCGCGTCGTAATCCGTCGCAGCGAAGAAGAAAAGAAAACCGCTGGCGGTATCGTTCTGCCAGGTTCGGCTGCTGAAAAAGCCAACCACGGTGTGATCATCGCTGCAGGCCCAGGCAAGGCTCTGGAAAACGGTGAAGTACGTGCGCTGGCTGTGAAAGTGGGTGACAAGGTTGTTTTCGGCCCTTACTCCGGCAGCAACACTGTGAAAGTCGACGGCGAAGACCTGCTGGTAATGAGCGAGAACGAAATTCTCGCCGTTCTGGAAGACTGATTCCCCGCTCATTTTCCCGTTACTACAAAGTATTTAAGGAATATCGATCATGGCTGCTAAAGAAGTTAAATTCGGCGATTCCGCCCGCAAAAAAATGCTCACCGGTGTTAACGTCCTGGCTGACGCAGTAAAAGCGACCCTGGGCCCTAAAGGCCGTAACGTGATCATCGAGAAGAGCTTCGGCGCTCCGACCATCACCAAGGACGGCGTTTCCGTCGCCAAAGAAATCGAACTGGAAGACCGTTTCGAGAACATGGGCGCGCAGCTGGTCAAAGACGTTGCCTCCCGTGCCAACGATGACGCAGGCGACGGCACCACCACCGCCACCGTTCTGGCTCAGGCTATCGTCAACGAAGGCTACAAAGCCGTCGCTGCCGGCATGAACCCGATGGACCTCAAGCGCGGCATCGACAAGGCGACCATCGCCGTTGTTGCTGAGCTGAAAAACCTGTCCAAGCCATGCGCCGACACCAAGGCTATCGCTCAGGTAGGCACCATCTCCGCCAACTCCGACAGCTCCATCGGCGACATCATTGCCGAAGCCATGGAAAAAGTCGGTAAAGAAGGCGTGATCACCGTTGAAGAAGGCACTGGCCTGGAAAACGAACTGTCGGTTGTAGAAGGCATGCAGTTCGACCGTGGCTACCTGTCCCCGTACTTCGTCAACAAGCCAGAGACCATGGTTGCCGAGCTGGACAGCCCGCTGATCCTGCTGGTCGACAAAAAAATCTCCAACATCCGTGAAATGCTGCCAGTACTGGAAGCCGTTGCCAAAGCCGGCCGCCCACTGCTGATCGTTTCCGAAGACGTTGAAGGCGAAGCCCTGGCGACGCTGGTTGTGAACAACATGCGTGGCATCGTTAAAGTCGCGGCCGTCAAGGCGCCAGGCTTCGGCGACCGTCGCAAGGCCATGCTGCAGGACATCGCTGTTCTGACCGGCGGTACCGTTATCTCTGAAGAGATCGGCCTGAGCCTGGAAAGCGCCACCCTGGAAAACCTGGGCAGCGCCAAGCGCGTGACCATCTCCAAAGAAAACACCATCATCGTTGACGGTGCTGGCGTAGAGCAGGACATCCAGGCGCGCATCACTCAGATCCGTGCCCAGGTTGCCGAAACTTCGTCCGACTACGACCGTGAAAAACTGCAAGAGCGTCTGGCCAAGCTGTCCGGCGGCGTTGCAGTGATCAAGGTTGGCGCGGGTTCCGAAGTTGAAATGAAAGAGAAGAAAGCCCGCGTTGAAGACGCCCTGCACGCAACCCGTGCAGCCGTTGAAGAAGGCGTGGTACCTGGCGGTGGCGTTGCGCTGATCCGTGCTCTGGAAGCGCTGGTTGACCTCAAAGGCGACAACGCTGACCAGAACGTCGGTATCGCTGTACTGCGTCGTGCCGTTGAAGCACCGCTGCGTCAGATCGCTGCCAACTCCGGCGACGAGCCAAGCGTTGTGGTCAACGAAGTCAAGAACGGCAAAGGTAACTACGGTTACAACGCTGCGACTGGCGTCTACGGCGACATGATCGAAATGGGCATCCTGGACCCTACCAAGGTGACTCGTTCGGCACTGCAAGCTGCAGCTTCCATCGGCGGTCTGATCCTGACCACCGAAGCGGCAATTGCTGATGCACCGAAGAAAGAAGGCTCGGCTGGCGGCGGTATGCCAGACATGGGCGGCATGGGTGGCATGGGCGGCATGATGTAAGCCAGCCTCACCCGGCTACTGAAAAACCCCGCCTGCAGCGATGCAGGCGGGGTTTTTTTATGGGCTTTATTCAATACATCAACCGATGGAGCGGCGCCGCAACAGCTTTTTGAAGGTCATGCCCCGGGCCAGCATCAGTTCGGCATGCGGCATAAGTGCCAGGGGTTGCGGTGCAGCAGCTTCGTTGAGTGGGTGAGTGACAGGCAGGTGCGCGAGTTTTTCAGCGCGGGTGGCTCTGGGCCGCCTCCGGTGTTCGGCTACAACGACCCTGCCTGTCACGCTTGGGTAGCACACGGCTTTGCGTGTGTAGTCGGCGACGTATTGGTCTATGCGCTGCGCTGGCGAGTGTGTGACCGCCAGTGGCAAGGCCGACGCTGTGCCGGTGACGATGCACAACGACAGCAGCAGCGTGAACAAATGCTTCTTGGGGGGACGCATGTACGGGCTCTCCAACCTGGGATTCAGGCGGCAGAGAGTAGGGGTAATGGCAGCGTCTCGCTGTCACCGGCTGTAACACGCTATCTAGAGTGGGCGCAGCGGCAACACCAGGGTCAGGCGTGCACCGCCCAGCGGGCTGCGGGCCACCGTCAATTCACCGTGGTGCCACTGGGTCGCACGTTTGGCCAGCGCCAGGCCGAGGCCGAAGCCGCCGGGTGCGTCGCCGCCCATGGCAAGCCGCACAAAGGGCTCGAAGACCTTTTCGCGGTTTTCCGCGAGGATGCCGGGCCCATCGTCATCCACGTGCAGCACCAAGTGATGTTGCCCCTGATACGCCGCGCTGACACACACTTGCTCGCGGGCATAGGTGATGGCGTTGCTCAACAGGTTACGTACGATCAGGTGCAACAAGGCGCGGTCGCCGACCAGTTCCAGCCCGGCCGGCTCGGTTTCCAGGCTCAACCGCCGATGGTGCCCGTCGAGCAAGGCGAACTCTTGATGCAACCAGTCACGCAGGTTGATCGGTTCGTGCTGCAAGTCGGTCGGCGCGCCCGCAAGGCGAGCAAACGCCAAACTGGCGCGAACCAAGGCTTCGAGCTCTTCGACATCGATGAGCAAACGTTCTTGAAGGCGCGTTCGGGTGCTCGGGTCTTCGCTTTTACCCAGCAGCGATAAGGCAAAGCGCATGCGCGCCAGGGGCGTGCGCAGTTCGTGGGACACCGCCTGGGAGACTTCGCGGTGGCGTTCACTCATGGCGCTGATGTCCCGTGCATGCTGTTGCAGCGTCAGCAGCAACGGTGTCCATTCCTTGCCCATGGCGGGCAACATCACGTTCGGGCTGCGCGCCAGTGTCGCCAGGCAGGTATTGAGTGTGTGCAGGTCGGTGTGGCGCTGCCGGTGCAGGCGTAAACCAATCCCGAGCAGTAGCAGCACCGGCAAGCCTGCGACGCAGGCGGTGATCCAGAACACCGGGAATTTCAGCAGGTCCTTGACCTCGGCGCTGCCCCACATGGGGCCGAATCGGATCACGGTTTCGTCGTCGAGCGGGAAGTAGCTGATGTCTTCGTCGCTGTTCAGCGCCGGTTGCCCATGTTCCAGCATGACCATGGCTTCCGGCGGCAGCTCCACATCGTCCAGCGCGATCAGGTTCACCGGGTACTGAAAGTGCGCACGCAGGGTATCCATCCGCGCTTCGCGCTGGTCGGCGGGCACGCCTTTGAGCTGTTCGGCCACCAGGTAGCCCGGCCCGGCCATCAGGCGCAAGAAGCTGTCGTCACCCACAAATACTGAGGCGTTGGTGCACAGCCAGAGCATATAAAGCGTCAAGCCGGTCCAGCCCGCGCCGGCCGTCGCCACCATCCAGGGCCGCAGTTTAGAGAACACGCGCGGCTTCCTGCGGGATTTCGACGAACAGATAGCCTTGGGCCGTAATGGTCTGGATGGTCACCGGGCATTCCAGGCTCATCAGCTTTTTGCGCAAGCGCGATACGCGCATATCGATGGAGCGGTTGAGCCCGTCGTATTCCAGGCCGCGCAGGCTTTGCAGGAGTTTTTCCCGCGTCAGCAAGACGCCGCAATGGCGGGCAAAAATCGCCAGCAATTCGAACTCCGCAACCGAGAACTGCAAGGGCGCGTCATTCAGCCAGGCGAAATGGCTGTTGAGGTCCAAGCGAAACGCGCCCCACTGGTAATACGCGCGAGGGGCTTGCGGGTGGCGGCGCAGCAACGAGCGAATCCTGGCCAGCAACAACTGTGGATCGACAGGCTTGACCACGTAATCGTCTGCCCCGACGTTGAACCCGGTGAGCTGTTCGGCGTTTTCGTCCAGCGCGGTCATCATCAGGATCAGCCCAGGGTATTGGTCGCGAATCTGTCGGCACAGGGTGAAGCCGTCGATACCCGGCAGCATCACGTCCAGGATCAACAGCGCCGGCTGCTCGTCGCGAATGCGCTGGGCGGCGCGGTCGCCCCGGTGCTCAATGGCCACGGTGAAACCTTCGGCGCGCAGAAACTCGGCAGTCAGCGCGGCCAGTGGGCGGTCATCTTCAATCAGCAGCAGGGTCTCGGACATGATCGGGCGTCGTCGCCAGGGAATGGGCGCAAGTGTTACGCCCTTGCCCTGTGGCAGGCAAGGGCTTGAGTGGGGCTGTCAGCGGATGCTGATGGCCGCAGCCTCATCCTTCGGCGCTTTCCAGCTCAGCAATTGCTGTTTGAAGCCATAGCTGGCGGCCTGGTAGTAGGTGATTGCGCGCAGGATCAATGGGTCATCACTGCCCACGCGCAACTCCTGGCTCTCGGCCAAGGCTTGGTCATGGCGACGCAGGCCCAGGCGGGGGCTGAGGATTGCCAGGTCCTTGCCGTCAAACAACCCCAGGTGCTGGTAGTTGCCGACCACCACGCGCGGCGGCAGCGGGTTGTCCTGCAACAGGTTGCGGCCGAAAAACGTCGACTCGTAGCTCAGGTTGATCAGGCCCAGCAAGGTCGGCGCCAGGTCGATCTGGCTGGCCAGTTGCGCGGTTTCCCGGGCGTCGATCAGCTTGGGTGCATAGATAAACAGCGGGATCTGGTAGTTGGTGATGGGCAAGTCTTCCTTGCCCGCGCTGCCTGCGGTGTGGTCGGCGACGAACACGAAAATCGTGTTATCGAACCACGGCTTCTGGCGTGCCGCCTCAAGGAACTCGCCGATCGCGTGGTCGGTGTATTTCACCGCACCGTCACGGCCATTGCCGGATTTGATATCGATGCGCCCGTCCGGGTAGGTGTAGGGGCGATGGTTGGAGGTGGTCATCAGTTGCAGCAAAAAGGGCTGCTGCTTGGCGTAATCGGCGTCGGCCAGTTTCAGGGTTTGCCGGTAGAGGTCTTCGTCAGCCATGCCCCAGGCGTTTTTGAACGAGATGTCGGTTTCCGGAACGCTGCTCTGGTCAACGACGCGATAACCGTTGCCGCTGAAAAACGCGTTCATGTTGTCGAAGTAACCGCGCCCGCCGTAAACAAACACGCTGTCGTAGCCGATGGCGCTGAGTTGCTGGCCGAGGCTGGCGAAGCCGCTTTCACGGCCGATGCGCTTGACGATTGAACGCCCTGGCGTGGGTGGAATCGCCAGGGTAATCGCTTCCAGGCCACGGTCGGTGCGGGTGCCGGTGGCATAGAAATTATTGAAGTACAGGCTTTGTTTGCGCAGGGCATCCAGGTTCGGCGTGAGGTTACGCCCGTCGCCATTGCTGCCCATGTATTTGGCGCTGAAACTTTCGATGGTCACCAGCACGATATTGGGTTTGCGCAACGTGCCGGGGTTGTTGATTGCGCGGCGGATGTCCAAAGGGTCTTTGCCAATAAAGCGCGCATTGGGTTCGCTGAGTTCGGCACGCAACTGCTTGGCGACCACCTCAGTGGGCAGGCTTTGGTAGAACTGTGGGTAATCCAGCTCGTTGTTACGAAAGGCCGCAAAGAATTGATACGGGCCGTTGCTCGCCAGCTCGTTCTTGTAGGCGTTGCCACCTTGGGCGCGCGGGCTGTCCTGGCTGATCAGTTGCAGGCTGAGGCCGGCGACAATCAACAGGCCCAGGGCGTTAAGCAGGCGACCTCGCAGCGGCGGCAAGGGTGCGTTCATGGCGGCATTGAACGGCTTGCGCAGAACCACACTCAACACAACCGCGAGCATTGCCAGCAGGCTGAGCAGCTTGCCGATCGGGTAAGACTCCAGCAGGTTGTTCAACACCTCGTCGGAGTACACCAGGTAATCGACGGCGATAAAGTTGAAGCGCACGCCGAACTCATCCCAGAACAGCCACTCGGCGACCGACGTAAACAGCATGGCGAACAGGCTGACGGTGAGCACTGCCTGCAGAAACCAGCGGTGGCCACGGCGGCGCCACAGCGCAGGCGGGCAGAGCAGCAGGTACAAGCCCAGCGGCAAGGCGGCATAGGTCAGGAAGCCGAGGTCGTATAACAGGCCCACGCCAAACACCGGCAGCAGGTTGCCGCCGACTTCATCCAGATGGGTAAGCAGCAGCACGCTGCGCGTCAGCAAGAAAACAACCAGCCAGGCGCCGGTGACGAGCAGCAAAAAGCGCATAGGCGCCGTTTTGAGAAACCCCATGTCTACATTCCTTATATCAATGGGCGGTGATCTTCAGCCTGACACTGTAGTCAGTTTGTGAAGCTATAGTGAAAAACTTGTTGGTTCGTGCAATTGGTTGAAAACCTTTATCGACAGGCCCTCAAGGTCTATCCCTGAGCCGCACTTGGCCTTAAGCTGCGCGAGCCAACAAGGCCGTTACCGCGTACGGAGACACTGCCCATGCGAATTTTATTGGTTGAAGACAACCGCGATATTCTGGCCAACCTGGCCGATTACCTGGGGCTGAAGGGCTACACCGTGGACTGTGCGCAGGACGGTTTGTCAGGCCTGCACCTGGCTGCCACCGAGCATTACGACTTGATCGTGCTCGACATCATGCTGCCGGGCATCGATGGCTACACCTTGTGCAAACGCCTGCGTGAAGACGCGCGCCGTGACACGCCGGTGATCATGCTCACCGCCCGTGACCAGTTGGACGACCGGCTGCAGGGCTTCAAGTCCGGCGCCGATGATTACCTGCTCAAGCCGTTTGCCTTGTCGGAATTGGCCGCCCGCATCGAAGCCGTATTGCGCCGCGCCCAAGGTGGCGGCCGCCGTGCCCTGCAGGTTGGCGACTTGAACTATGACCTCGACACCCTGGAAGTGACCCGCGAAGGGCGCCTGCTCAAACTCAACCCCGTGGGCCTGAAATTGCTCGCGGTGTTGATGCAAAAGAGCCCGCATGTTTTGCGCCGTGAAATTCTCGAAGAAGCCCTGTGGGGCGATGACTGCCCGGACAGCGACAGCCTGCGCAGCCATGTTCACCAATTGCGCCAAGTGATCGATAAACCGTTCGCCAAGCCGCTGCTGCAAACGGTGCACGGTGTGGGTTATCGCCTGGCCGAGGGTCGTGATGGAGTTTAAGCAAAGCCTTGCCCAACGGATCATCATCGCGTTTGCGTTGATGAGTGCATTGGTGGCGGGGGCGTTCGCCATGGGCATCGTCGCGACCGTGCACCTGGTGGAAGAAAAACTCATCTCGGCAGGCCTGGGCGGCGACTTGCAACGCTTGTTGCTGATGGACAGCGTCGAGGACTGGAGCCACCGGCCCGAGCCCGACCAGCTGTTCTATTTCAGCGGTGGGCGCGGGGATTTCGAGCTGCCCAAGGATTTACGCCATCTGGAACCGGGCTTTCATGAGGTGTTCCGCGAGTCGCTGTCGTATCACGCCATGGTCGAAGTGGTGGATGGCCGGCGCTATGTGCTGCTGCAAGACCAAAGCGATTTTGAAGAGCGCGAGCGTGTTCTGTTCGCCGTGGTGCTGGTGGGCTTCGTGCTCAGCCTGGCGCTGGCGGTGTTTCTCGGTTGGGTGTTGGCGCGCAAAGTGATGGCGCCGGTGGTGCGGCTGGCCCGCCAGGTGCGACATCGCGACCAACTGCTGGGCCTGGCGCCGCCGCTGGCGCCGGATTACGCGGCCGATGAAGTCGGCGAACTGGCCGTGGCCTTCGATGCCACCTTGGGCCGCTTGCGCCAGGCGTTGTCGCGCGAACAGCTGTTTACCAGTGATGTCAGCCATGAATTGCGCACGCCATTGATGGTGCTGGCCAGCTCCTGCGAGCTGCTGCTGGAAAACCCGGCCATCGACCAACGCGGGCGTAATCAAGTGGAACGCATCGCCCGTGCCTGCGAAGAAATGCGTGAACTGGTGCAGACCTTCCTGATGCTGGCGCGCGCCGAACATGATGAAGCGGCGATGTCACCGCAGGTGACGCTGGCGCAGGTCGCTGACGATTTGCTCGGCATCTGGCGCGAGCAAATCGAGCGCAAGGGGCTGGAATTGATTTACCAGCCCGGCAATCCTTCGGATGCGCGCTACAACACCACCTTTCTGCATGCGGTCATGGGCAACCTGTTGCGCAATGCCCTGCATTACACCGAACACGGCTTCATCCGCCTGACCCTTGAACCCAGCGGTTTTGTGGTGGAAGACACCGGCGTAGGGATTCCCGAAGACAAGCGTGAGGCGATGTTCGAGCCGTTTGTGCGTGGCAGCGAGAAGCGTGGCGAAGGCCTTGGCCTGGGTTTATCGCTGGTGCAGCGCATCTGCGAGAACCAGGGCTGGACGGTCAGCCTCAACCCGATGGACCCCCACGGCTGCCGTTTTCACGTCCAGTTGAGTCAGGTCAAGCCCTGACGCATGTCCCTGCCGTTATCCTGCCAGACATCGCCGTAATTCGGCGAAGATGGCCCCATGATATTGCTTGTGTCTGTAAAGTCTTGAAATGTATGAGATTGGACAGGACAAGTTTTTCACAACGGGTTGACCAGTTGATCACAGGGCGGTGCTTAAGGTTGTAGGCATCAGCTACTGGAGATCCGTTGATGTCTACCCCGATCAAGCTCGATTTTTCCGAAAAGTACGACGATCAGCACGCGCAAAATTATTTGCTCAAGCATCAGGACAATCTGGCTCGCCGGTTGTCCCACAAACGCGACGAGCAATTGGCGCGGGGTGCGCTGGCCATGGCTGGCGAACCTGGCCTAGTGTTGGACCTGCCCTGCGGGGCCGGGCGTTTTTGGCCGTTGCTGGCGGAGAAACCCAACCGAGTGATTATCGGGGCCGACAATTCGGCGTCGATGTTGAAGGTCGCGACTGTCGCTCAGCCGGCGGACGTGGTGAAACGGGTACGACCTTTGCAGACATCTGCCTTTGATATCGATTTGCCTGACAATTCGGTCGACAGCATCTTCTGCATGCGCTTGATGCACCACATTGGTGACCCGGCGCACCGTATGACGATACTGCGGGAATTTCAGCGGGTTACCCGCGACAGCGTGATTATTTCGCTGTGTGTGGACGGCAATTTCAAGGCCTGGAAACGCAAGCGCGCCGAAGTGAAACGTCGTAGTAAAGGTGAGCAGGAAGGTTACCAAAACCGGTTCGTGTTACCGGCTGCTACTGTTGAGGCAGAGTTCGAGCAGGCCGGTTTCCGTGTTCAGGAATCCCTGGACTTCATACCGCTCTACGCCATGTGGCGTGTGTATGTATTGCGTAAGAGGTAACAGGATGGCAGTTGAGTGCGTAGTAGGCAGTCATGTAGCTCCCGAAGAACGGTTTGATTATTTTTGGCGCCTGAAGGGCGAATGGGTCGAGGAACCCAATCGTCGACGCGGTGGTGAAAGTGGTGTGCAACGCGTGATCAGCCCCAATGGTCGTTTGCTCTACAGCAAGCGCCAGACCGGGCATATCTACCGCAGTTTGCTCCACCCATTCGGGCGCCCGACTGTGTTGCGTGAACGTGATGCCCTCAAGGGCTTGCGTTCATTGGATGTACGAGTGCCTGAACTGGTGTTCTGCGAGGCGCGCCGCGACCCCGAGCACCAGTGGAAAGCGCTACTGGTAACCGCGTCGCTCGACGGTTTCGACGAGATCGAAAACTGGTACGCCGCCGGTGGCCGCGAGCAGTATGGCGAGTTGGTGCATGAGCGTGTGCTCAAGGAAGTGGCGGGCACCCTGGCGCGTATGCACAAGGGCCGCTGGCAACATGGTTGCCTGTACATCAAGCACATCTTTTTACGGGTGACGGGTGAGGGCGACTCGGCCAATGTGGAAGTGGCGTTGCTGGATTTTGAGAAATGCCGCCAGCGTTTGACCGCTTATCGGGCCGCCTCCCATGACATGCAGCAACTGCGGCGCCATTCGTCGTGGAGTGATACAGACTGGAAAAAACTCAGCTACTTTTACGAGACGGCGTTTGGCAGCGCTATCAAGGGTTTAACCAGATGAAGCTAGAAATAGCACGAGGTTTGTTCCTGGTCGGTGCGTTGGGCATTGCAGCCCTCGCATTGGCTGCGTGGGAACAACCTCGCACACAAGTGCTCAGTGCGGTGCAAGGTAGCGGGCAGTGCCTGTTGCCGCGCGTCGCCAAGACGAGTGTGGCGGTCAAGCCTGACCATGAGTTATTGCTGTTCATGTTCGGGATGTCTCAGGGCATGAGGCCGCAGAGTTGAAACGATTCAAACCCCCGAGAAAGGGCCTTGCGATGCGAGGCCCTTTTTTTGTACTTGACCTGAACGTTTACAAGTAACGTCGAGCCGAAACGCCCAATGTTCAGCATCGGGCGCGGCGTTCAAGGCATCTGGGATGGGGCAACGTTGACTTGGCCGGATGGGGGGCCAGCAGTGATGACATAAGGCACATCCGGGTTCCAGATGCCTTTAACTTTGTCAAAGTACACATAGACTCCGTGATTCGGTTCGATTTCCAGAGGCTTCGAAAGAGAACTATTGTCCGTGTTAATAAAGGTAGATTTATCCGATTTGTTTAATACCATTACAGCGCTGCCATAATCATTCGACTTTTTGGGTAAAGTTAGTTTTTCTGTAAACCCCATAGTTGAATTATCTAACCGATACACCAATGGGCCATTATCTGGCACCTTCGGCATAACGCCTATCGATGTAGAACCACCAGTTCTCACGTCGTCATTGGGTGAAGGGAAATATTCGGGAGTTGCGGCAAATACCTGAGTTGACATCAGTAAACAGGCCGCGAGGATTAGTTGTTTCATACTGTAATTCCTTTTAAGTATCCAATCTGAACTACTGCGAACAGTAGCCAATAGTGACTGCTCCGACACCATAACGAGGAAATAAATAGCGGTGTACTGTGAGAAATGACAGTTTTTAATTCGATATGGGAATACGCGTTATTCCGGAATAACGCTGAACATGAACCGCTCTTCGCCAGCGGTGTTCGCTGAAAGCATCTACAACCGCAGGAAGGCTCGTTCCCGCGCGGGAGAACGAGCGTGCTGATGTCAAACCAAGTGCAAGTGGTTATCCCAAAACCCCGACGGCAACTCCAACGGTTTAGCCACCAACGGCTGCTGGCGGCAGTCATAAAAGCGGCAGCGCCCCTGGCCTGACGTCACCACAAAACCGTCCGCTACCGCGCCAACCCCGGCGCAGTCGGGCAACGGCCCATCCAGGCGCAGCTCGCCGCTGTCCATGTCCCAGATAAAAAAGCGATTGCCCCGTGGCGCAGTCAACGCCACCAGCCGTAACTCACTGTGTACCGCAACGCTGGCGGTGTAATGCCCCATGGCCTGCAACTGCTCATCGGCCACCGGAAACGCCACAAACGGCTGCCCTGGCCGCTTGATTGCCAGCAACTCGGAGCGCTCCTGAGACGCGCCCATAAACTGCTGCCCCGTGAGGATGGTGCCGTCGCCGGCAATCCCCATATGGCGCACGCTGTTCATTTGCTGGCCCAGGGTTTCCTTGCTGATCAGGCTGCCGTCGCGGTGCATCAGCACCAGGCTCGGCTCCATGGCGTTGAGGTTCATCTCCACCCGGCTTTCAGCCTCGGTGCGAATGCCGCCGTTGGCGACCACCAAGGTCTCACCGTCAGGCATCCATGACACCTGGTGCGGGCCGATACCGTGGGTGGAAATTTCCCCAGTGTGCACCAGCCGCTCACCCTCGAACTTATAGACACCCAGCAACCCACGGCCCGGGTCGGTCGTGTCGTTCTCGGTCGCGTACAACCAGTCACCGCTCTTGTGAATCACCGCATGGCCATAGAAGTGGCGATTGGCATTCGAGGTAATGGTCTGCAGCAGCGCGCCGTCACGCAGGTTGATCAGGTAACTTTCAGTGCCCGGACGCCGGGCGACGAACAGCGCAATCGGCAGCGTCGGGTGGTTGATGATGTCGTGGCACCGCTGGCCAACCTGGGTGGCAAACACTTGCTTGCCGTCCAGGTGATAACCCACGGCATAGTGTTTGCCATCCACATCATCGCGCGCCGACAGCAGCAACGGGCTCTTTGAGCCCTTTTGCTTGAACAGCGTCCAGCCACCCAGCGTGATTGCACTGAGCAGCACGCTACCCACCGCCAAAGCCTGTCGCCTGAGCATCATCAGTCACCGTCGTTGGCGTTAAAGCCCAGTTGAATGCCCAGCGCCTTGGCCAACTCGCCTTCGTGCAGGCGGTGGACTACGTTGAGGCTGTCGTAAATGTCGTTGAGCTGCTGACGGCCAGCGTCGTCGGCCAGCAGTTCATTCAGCGTGCGCTGGTTGCTGGCGAACAGTTTCAGTGAAGCGGCATAGGCAGCGTCGATCTTGTCGGCCAATGGTTTTTGGTCCGACGGCAACAAGCCACGCAGGCCTTTGTTGTCGACGCCGGCCCATACGGTCTGGGCGGCGGCCAGGCTGGCTTGCAGGCTTTGCAGGGAAGACTGGCTGCGCCACGCATCGGCCTGGAACGGCTGCGGGATGCCCTTGGTCTGGCGGCCCATCGGCGTGCCGAGTTTTTTCTTCAGCGTATCCAGCGCGGTCACTTGCACGCGCAGCAGATCGGCGATGGCTTCGTGGGAATCGGCGTAACGCTGGTTCGGAAACTTGGTCATTTGCGCGAGCATGCCGTCGGTGCTGTTCCAGCTCGCCAGGATCTCTTCAGCCAGGGCTTTCTGGCGTTCGCCGATGGCCACCAGCAGCGGGCAGTAGCGGGCCTTCTGCGCTTCGTCGGCGACGTCGGTCTTGGCGTCGTAGAGGATGTATTCGTAGGCCGACAGGCCCTGTACCACCACGCTGGATTTGGCCAATGCGGCGCCGTCGATCTGCGGCTGGGCGGTGACCAGCTGCTCGACTTGTCGGCCGACCAGGTTTTTCTTGTCCGGCCAGAACTGCACTTGCCACGAGCGGTTGCCCTCGGCCAGTGGGCCGATCAGCAGCGGTTGCAGTTCGGCCCAGGCTTTTTGCGCGTGGAGGAAGTCGGCGCGCGCGGTGTCCAGGCTTTCCTTGCCCTGGCAGTAGGCCAGCGCGCTGACGGCCAATTGGCGGTCGGCTTCAACCCAGCGGCTGTAGGTCGGCAGAATCACTTGCTTGGCGATGGCCGCCGAGGTCACCGCTTGCGGGTCCTGCGGCGAGCAGGCGCCGAGGGCTAAGGCGGCCAGGCTGGTGAACAACAACTTGGGACGAAACATGTCGAGCTCCCTTCGGTAATTGGGGCAAATCTTATAGAGAATTCAGGAACGCCAGCAACGCGGCACGCTGCTCGGCATTAAAGGACAACACATGCTGCTGCGCCGCCTGTGCTTCACCGCCATGCCAGAGCACGGCTTCGAGCAGGTTGCGGGCGCGGCCATCATGCAAAAACTGGGTGTGGCCACTGACGGTCTGCGTCAGACCAATGCCCCACAACGGCGGCGTGCGCCAGTCGCGGCCACCGGCCTTGAATTCGCTGCGGTGGTCGGCAAGGCCTTCGCCCATGTCGTGCAACAGCAGGTCGCTGTAAGGGCGAATCACTTGGTTGGCCAGTTCGGGTTCGGCAGCGTTGGCGGCCGTGGTGAACGTCGGTTTGTGACAGCCCTGGCAACCGGCCTGGTAGAACAGGTTTTTACCGGCCAGCACCTGCGGCGTGTCGACGCCACGGCGCACCGGCACGGCCAGGTTGCGGGTGTAGAACAGCACCAGGCGCAAGATGTTATCGCTGACTTCCGGCTCGCCATCGGGGCCGTTACCGTTAGGCGCCTGTTTGCAGGCGACTTGGGCGTCGGTGCAGTCATCAAAGGGTCTCAGGGACGTGGTGAGGCCCATATCACCAGAAAACGCGTGAACATTTTGTTGATTGAGGTTGGGTTGCCCGGCTTTCCAGCCGAAGCGGCCGAGCACGGTTTTGTGCTGGGCGTCATCCCAGACCCAATTGGCGCGGCCGACGAGGGCTTCTTTGTCGGCGGTTTTCGGGTCGGTGTTGCGCAGCACATCGGCGTCGCTGATGGCTTCGAGCAAGCCCAGGCCAATCATTGGCGGGGCGATGCGCGCCGAGAAGAGTGTATCCGGATGCATCGGGCCATAGCCGAGCTGGGTGATTTGCAGGTCCGGCTTGCGCAACTCGACCACCGTGCCGTCCTTGAACGTCACGTTGACCGGCGTGTAGTCGACCCGCACCTTGCCTTCCGGCGCCACGCCCGGCACCGCCATGTCTTGCAATTGCCCGCCGTAGACCGGCTCGGGCACTACGCCGAGCTGTTCGATGAGCTTGGCGTAGGGCTCAGCATTTGGAATCGACAGTCGCACCAGCATCGACACTGCATTCGGCGCGTCCGGCAACGGCGGATGGCCACGGCCATCCTTGATATGGCAGTTCTGGCAGGCGTTGGTGTTGAACAGTGGGCCAAGGCCGTCGCGCGCGGTGGTGGTGGACGGCGCGATCACCCACGGGCTGCGAAAGAAGCTGTTGCCGACACTGAAGTCCAGGCGGCGGGTCGGCGCCAGGTTGGCCGAGGGCAGGGAAAACGCGTTCTGGTCACGCTTGTTCACCGTCGTCGCGCCGCCGGCTCGCGCTTCACCGGGCTCTGCCTTGGTGAAGCGTGGGGCGTCATCGCAGGCCGTCAGGCTCAAGGCCATCAATGCTGCGCACAGGCGAAATAGCGAACGGAACATCGAAATTCCTGAACGGAGGCCGAAAATTAGGTCGCAAAGTCTAACAGGGCAGGGCGGTTTGAATAAGAGCAATTATCGTTTGGTCGAATCCGAGTCATTCCCGCTAGAATGGCCGCACATTTTTCTCTGGAGGTGGCCAATGCAGGCTCTCGACGCTTTGCTCAACCGTGTTTCCGTGCCGCGTTTGCTGGAACCGGCACCGACCCAGGAGCAGCGCGACGTGCTGTTCGCCGCCGCCATGCGCGCGCCGGACCACGGCCAGTTGCGCCCTTGGCGTTTCCTCACCGTGGAAGGCGCCGCCCGCGAACACATGGGCACGCTGTTGGCCGAAGCGGCGCGCCTGCAGGACGCCGACGCCCCGCAAGCCGCCATCGACAAAGCCCAGAACGGCCCGCTGCGCGCACCGTTGGTGGTGGTGGTGATTGCCCGCCTGCAAGAACATTTCAAGGTGCCGAAATCCGAGCAACTGCTGGCGGCCGCGTGTGCGGCCCACGGTATTCTGTTGGCGGCGTATGCACAGGGGATTGGCGCGGTGTGGCGTACGGGGGAGTTGTCTTACTCGGCCCACGTGGCGAAAGGCCTGGGGCTGACGGCGGATGAGGAAGTGATTGGCTTCCTTTACCTGGGTACGCCGCAGAACCCGCCGCGTGTTGCGCAGAAAGAGGATGTGGCGGCGTTTGTTCAGGCGTGGCCTGGCCGCTAAGCCACCACCCATCTGCTCTATGTGGGAGCTGGCTTGCCCGCGATGGCGGTGTGTCAGCCATAAAGGTATGGACTGACCCACCGCCATCGCGGGCAAGCCCGGCTCCCACACTGACCTCTATGGGTTTCAGGCGTGGTGTTACACCTTGAACTGATCCATCAGCTTCATCTGCTGGCTGGCCAGGGCATTCAACTGGCTGCTGATGGCCGCCGACTCGGTGGCCTGGCCGGTGAGGGTTTCGGTCACGGTGCGGATCGCCGACACATTGCGATTGACCTCTTCAGCCACGGCGCTTTGCTGCTCGGCGGCGCTGGCGATTTGCAGGTTCATGTCGCTGATCACCGTCACTGCATCGCTGATCTTGCCCAGCGCTTGCACGGCTTGATGGATCTGCCCGGCGTTGCTCTGGGCCTGGTGTTGGCTGGAATGCATGGTCGCCACCACCCCGCGGGTGCCGCTTTGGATGCGCTCGATCACCAGGCGAATTTCTTCCACCGAATCCTGGGTGCGTTTGGCCAGGTTGCGCACTTCGTCGGCCACCACCGCAAAACCACGCCCGCTTTCCCCGGCGCGCGCTGCTTCGATGGCGGCGTTGAGCGCCAACAGGTTGGTCTGCTCGGCAATGCTGCGGATCACTTCCAGCACCGAGCCAATCTGCTCGCTGTTCACCGCCAGGGCTTCAACTTCGCCTACGGCTTTGCTGACTTCTTCGGCGAGGGTGGTGATGTCGCGGGTGCTCTGTTCAATGATCGCCATGCCGTCACGCGCCGACTGGTCCGCACCGCGCGCCGCGCTGGCGGCATTGGAGGCGCTGTTGGCGACGTCGTGGGCGGTGGCGCTCATTTCGTTGGACGCGGTGGCGACCTGGTCGATTTCGCGGAACTGCACCTGCATGCCTTCACTGGTCTGGCGTGCGATGGCCGAAGACTGATCCGCCGTGCCACGCGCCTCGGTGATGCTTTGCTTGATCTGCGCGATGGTCGGTTGCAGCTTGTCGAGGAAACGGTTGAACCAGTTGGCCAGCTCGCCCAGTTCGTCTTTCTTCGAGTAGGTCAGGCGCTGGGTGAGGTCGCCTTCGCCGCTGGCGATATTCTTCAGCATCGCCGCCACGGTATTGATCGGGCGGGTCACGCCGGTGGCGGTCAGCCAGATCAGCAATAAGCCCAGCAAGGCGGCCGTGGCGCCGACCAGCAACGCCTTGAGCATGCCGGCCGCCTGGGCTTTGTCGAGTACGCCTTGCAGTTTCAAGGTGTCGGCCAGCATCACGGTTTTCGGCAGTTTGATCACGATGCCCCAGGACTTGGCGTCGGCAATTGGCTTGACCGGGTACACGGCGCGGATCGTGTCATCTTGCTCGCGGATTGTGCGCGTGTCGTTGGCCAACAGTTGCACGATCTCCTTGCCCTCGGCGCCCAGGGTGTCGATCAGGTTTTTACCGACGCGCGCGGGCTCACCGCTGTAGGCCGCGATCAGCCCGGTGCTGGACAGAATCTCCAGATGCGCCGCACCGTCGAACAGTTCTTTTTGTGCCGCGTCCGTCACCGCTTGCAAGGTATTCAGGGCCAGGTCGATACCGACCACGCCGATGACCTTGCCGTCGACGATCAACGGCAGCGAGATCGTGGTCATCAGCACCTGCTTGCCGGCCACTTCATCGGAATACGGGTCCAGCAGGCAAACGTTGCGCGTGTCCCGTGGGCAGGTGTACCAAATGTTGTAGGGCGTACCGCTGAGGTTCAGCGTGGTCTTGGTCAGGTCTTCCTCGACCATCACCGTGTTCAGGCCTTCACCGGCGGCGCGGCTCCAGTAGCTGGAGAAGCGCCCTTTTTCGTTGGAGACGCGGGCTTTGTCGTCGACAAACTCGCTGTCCTTGCCATCCAGGCCATTGGGTTCGAACGACAGCCAGATGCCCAGCACCTTGCTGTTGCGCTCGAACGCGGTCTTGAGGCTCTGGTTGAGTTCTTCACGCAGTGCGCCGGCTTCCAGCCCGCGTTTGGCAGCTGTGGTGCGCAGGCCTTTGATCTGGTCGGCCAATGCTGTGATCGCCACCAGGCTTTCGCCAAAGGTTTTCTGCAGCTGTACGGCCTGTTCGCCGGCCTTGGCCTGCAACAGGTTCTGCACACTGGTGGTGAGCATGCGCGAGCTGGATTCGCTGACCATGCGGTTGTTCTGGTCGGCCTCGTAGAGGTTGACGCCGACGATCAGCGCGATCACCCCAACCAGGCAGAGGCCCGACAGCAGCACGATTTTCAAGCGGATAGAGAGGGTGTCGAACATAGGTTCACTCGCGATTGGACTTGTTGACCTGCAAGCAGGGCGAGCCAAGTCCATTCGGCGCTTATGTCCGGAACATCGGCGTAACTAGATGTTTCATGAGGGGCAGGCGATGAGCGGTAGGTAAAAGACTACACGCCGCGTTATACGGGCGTTGCGAGCCGTTCCGGGCGTGACCAGATCCACAGGTTGCCCAGGCTCATTCCGGCAATCGCCAGGTAGATCGGCCAGCCGTGATCGAGCATCACCAGCATCAAGCCGGCGCACAGCAGCATGCTCAGGGTGGCGCTGACTTTGGCACGGCGCGCGATGATCTTGCCGTTGCGCCAATTGAACAGGATCGGGCCGAACAGGCGGTGGTTTTCCAGCCAGGCACTCAGGCGCGGCGAGCTTTTGGTCGCGGCCCAGGCGGCGAGCAGGATGAATTCAGTGGTGGGCAAACCCGGTATCACAATCGCCACCAACCCAATGCCCAGGCTGACGTAGGCCAGCAGGCCGAAGAGGAGCTGGGCGATTTTTGAGGTGGATTGGGTTTTGCCGGGCATGCTGACGCTTATCTGCTGGGAGGGTTTACACATTATCCGAACTGAAATGCGCTCAACTGTGGGAGCTGGCTTGCCTGCGATAGCGGTGGGCCAGGCACCTATGTGTAGACAGGCAGTCCGCCATCGCAGGCAAGCCAGCTCCCACATTGAGCCAGTGTTTATCGGAACATTTACGCCAATTCAGGCGCGCTAGCGTACGCCTGTTCCAGCAGCACGGTGAAGCGCACAAACGCGTCGATTGCACCTTTTTCTACCGCCGCTTCTTCTTCGGCGCTGAACTCAAGGCCGTCGAGGGTGCGGGTAAAGCTTTTCCAGCCTTCAGCACGGCCACCGGCCGGCTCGCCGAGGTGGCGGGCGCCGAAGGTTTCGCTCAGGCCCAGGCCCACGGCGCGCTTGATCAGGAAGGCAGCGCCCAGCTTGGAGCCTTCAGACACGAACAGCCAACCCAGGGCTTCGGCCTTGCTCGGGTTCTTCACGGCGCCAGCAACCGGTGCAGGCACTTCGGTGTCCAGGTCGCCCAGGTCCAGCTTGGCGGCTTCGGCGCGGCAGCGCTCGGCCAGGTCCGGGACGATCTTGATCAACTCAGGGTCGTTGTACAGCGCCACCAGTTCCGACTGGAACAGGTATTGCGCGACCACGAAGCGGGCGAAGTTGGCTTGGGTTTCGAACGGGGCGTGGGCTTTGACCAGCGCATCGAGCTTGGTGTGGGGCGCGTTGGTGATTTGGTTCAGGCGCTGGGAGCGCAGGCTTGGGCGTTCTGCGGTAGGAGAAGCGGTCATCGAAAAAGTCCTTGAGAAGAGTAGCGCCTGGGTGCCCTAAAGAGAGCTGTTATCAACTAGACGAACAAGAAGACGCGGCACAGTAAAAAATCCTCACCTCGCCGCTGAAATTCCGGCGAGGTGAGGAGGGCGGCATTTGGGGCAAGCGCGATCAGATGTCCCAGATCAGGTTGATCGCAAAGTTGCGGCCCGGCTGGGTCAGGCGGTCGAGGTTGGCCGGCGCGGTCACACCCGCTTCGCCGACGCCGTCGTAGCTGCGCACGTCATCCCAGTTCCAGTACTTCTTGTCGGTGAGGTTGTAGAGGCCGCCGTTGATGGTCACGTCGTTGGTGACCTTGTAGTAGCCGGTCAGGTCGACGATGCCGAAGCCTGGGGTTTTGAACGGGGCGCTGGTGCTGCCATCCGGTGCGTGGAAGGTGGTGCTGTCGACGCGTTTCTGTTTCTTCACCAGCGTCCAGCTGACCAGTGCGCCGTATTGCTCTTGCTCGTAGCCCAGGCCGAACACGCCTTTAAGCGGGTTGACTCTGTTGAGTGGCTCGCCGTTGTCGTCGTTGCGGCCGTAGGTGTAGCCGACCGAACCCTGGGTGTAGAGGCCTTGCGGTGCGCCGAAGGCGTCGAGGTTCAGGCGGCCCTTGGCTTCAATCCCCTTGATGGTGGCGTGCTTGATGTTGTTGGCTTCGAAGGTTTGGATATCGCCGCCGGCGACCGAGGCGTCTTCGTCGATAAAGTCACGGTACTTGTTGTAGAACACCGCGATGTCGAAGGAACCTTCGTCGAAATTGCCGCGAATCCCGGTTTCGATGCCCTTGCTGGTTTCCGGCTTGAGGTTCGGGTTCGGCTCGACGGTGTAGCCCAGGTTGAGGTTTTCAAAGCGACCATACAGCGCCTTGGCCGACGGGGTGCGGAAGCCCTCGGCGTATTGACCGAACCAGGTGTATTGGTCGGTCAGGGCATAGGTCAGGCCGAACTTGGGCGTCACACGGTGCCAGGTTTTTTCCTTGTCGCTGACCGGGTAGGCGCCGGTCGGGTTTACGGTGTTGAGGAACTCCTGGGTCAGCTTGGGCTTGAGTTGGGTGTAGTCGTAGCGCACGGCGGGCAGGAAGGTCCATTTGTTCCAGGTGATCTGGTCCTGGGCGAACAGCGAGTAGGTGTTGATGGTCGGGTCCGGGAAATCGCTGGATTTTTTCACGCTGTCGCTGGCAGAAGGGCTGGGCGCGCCGATAGCCGTGCAACCCCCGCCGACCGCCAGGCACGTCGCGGCACCTTCCCGGGAGCCGGTGACTTTCTGCTGCTTGAGTGTGGTGCCGTAGGTCACTTGGTGATCGGTTTCACCGAGGCTGAAGGCTTTGTCCAATTGGGCGTCGAAGACCCACTGCTTTTCTTCGTACAGGGTTTCGCGAGTGCGCAATACGCGACGCGACGGTTGGTAGATCTCGGCAGTCGTCTGGTCGGTCTTGGCGATCTGGTAATTGAGGCTGGTTTTGATCTGATCGGCAATCGGCGAATCGAGCGCGAAGCGGTTTTCGATTCCGAAGCGCTCACGGGTGATGGTGTCGTTACCCGAACGGCCGCGATAGAAGTTGAAGCCTCGACCACCAACGAACGGCCCGCCCACGGCGTTTTTCAAGTCGACGTCGCGATCATCCTTGAACTTCTCGTAGGTCAGGCCCAGGCGGTTGTCATCGCCATAATTCCAGCCCAGCTTGGCGAGGATATTGGTGGTGCGCGCGTCTTCCGGGTTGGCGCCGGTGCGGGCCAGGCCGGTGGCGTTGTTGCCGTCGTAGGACTCCATTTCGTGGCCATTGCGCTGGCTCAGGTGCAGCAAACCGTCGAAGTCCTGCACGCGTCCGGCGACGGTGCCGGAGGTCAGCCAGCTGTCGTCAGCAGAGCTGTAGCCGGTTTTCAGGCGGGCGCCGACATCCTGGCCGGGCTTGATGATGTCGTCCGGGTCGAGGGTGAAGTAACTCACCGCGCCGCCAATCGCGCTGCTGCCGTACAAGGCCGAGGCCGGGCCACGCAGGATTTCCACGCGCTTGACGATTTCCGGGTCGACGTAGTTGCGGCGCGTCTTGGCGTAGGGGCCGTTGAAGAAGTTATCCGGCACTTCGACGCCGTCCACCTGCGTGAGGATGCGGTCGCCGTCGATGCCGCGAATGTTGTAGCCCGCGTTGCTGGCGCGCGTGCCGGCGCCGCCGACTGATACGTTGGGCTCGTAGCGCACCAGTTCACGGATGGTGTTGACGTTCTGGCGGTCCAGTTCCTGGCGATCATGCACGGTGACGGTGCTCGGCACGCTGTCGACGGCCTGCTCGTTGCGCGTGGCGCTGATGGTCACCTGTTGCAGGTTGAGCACGCTGCCTGCGGCGCGTTTTTCCAGCACGATGTTGTTATTGCCCAGTTTGCGGTAGCTCAGGTTGGTCCCCACCAACAGCCGGTCCAGGGCTTTTTCCGGCGACAGCGGGCCGCGCACGCCAGGGGATGACACACCCTGGCCCAGCTCTGCCGGCAGGCCGACTTGCCAGCCGGTCACGCGGGTAAAGGCGTTGAGTGCCGAGACCAGTGGCTGCTGCTCGATGCTGAAGTTGTAGTTGCCGTGGCTGCGGGCGACCGGCTCGGCGGCCGTGGCGGCCATGGCCGGCGCGCTGGCCAGCAGGATGGCGGCGGTCAGCAAGGACAGGACGGGCGAAGAAGACCGGCGGTTGAAACGAGAGGACATCGAGAGCGCTCCGGAGGTACGAATCTTATAGTTGCGAACCGAATCAAATAGGAATCAGTTGCATTGGCTATAACGAGACGTACCGCCGGTTAACATCGAGTAAAAATAATTCTCATTTAGTTCAGGATGACCAGCGCCGGGTATTCCGAGAGCTTGGCCGAGGTGATGTGTGCCAGTGAGCGCACCACGTCCAGCGGCTGGTCGAGGCGGTAGTTGCCGGTGACGGCCACGCTGGCCAGCTTGTCGTTGGTGTTGACGATCCAGCCGGGGTAATAACGGCGCAGCTCGGCCAGCACTTCGCTCATCGGGCAATTTTCAAACACCAGGCGGCCCTGGACCCAGGCCAGATCCTTGCTCACATCCAGCTTGGCGGGTTGGCCGAAGCCCTTGGGGCCGATGCGGATACTCTCGCCAGCGCGCAGGCGCACGCGGGCATCGTCGAAAGTGTTGCTCAGGTCGACATCACCACGCTGCACCTGCACTTGCGCTTCACCGTTGAGGTAACGCACGGCGAAGTCGGTGTCACGCACGCTGGCACGCACCGGGCCGGCGTCGATCTCCAGCGGCAGGCCACGGTTGGGGGCTATCTCGAAAAACGCCTCGCCCTGATACAGGCGGGCGACGCGCTGGTGGTCCTTGATGCTGCTGGAAAACGCCGAGTTGGTGTTCAGCAGCACTTTGGCGCCATCGTCCAATTGCAGGCGCTGGCGTTCGCCGACCACGGTGAGGTGGTCGGCTTGCAGGCGTACGGGCAGGTTGCTGAAGCTGAACAGGCCGATCAGCAGCACGGCGGCGGTGGCCAATGGTTTCCAATGCGGCTTGACCCGGCGCCAGGCGCTCGGCTTGCGCGGCGCAGCCAGGGCCACGGCGGCACTGTGCACGGGCGCGCCACCCCAGGCGGCCTGGGCTTTGTTGAAAGCGTGGGCATGCGTCGGGTCAGCGGCCAGCCAGGCGTCGAACTCCGCCTGCTGCCCGGGTTGCGGGCACTGCAAGGCGATCAGCCAATCGAGGGCTTGGTCCATGGCCGTGTCTTGCAACACCTCATGAGCCAGCTCATGGGCGCGCAGTTTATTCGGGTCCGTCACGGTGTTCCTCGGGTCTTCGCCACGTTTTATTCGTTTCCTGCAGCCTGGATCGACACATCTGTCGGGTGAATCTTAAGGCTGATCCAGCCGCTCGGCCACACCTACACAGATGGCCATGATCAATTTCAGTTCCTTTTGCACGGTGCTCAAGGACACTTGCAACTGGTCGGCAATCTCCTGATAGCTGCAGCCATGCAGGCGGCTGAGGATGAAGATCTGCTGCTGTCGGGCGCTCAACTGACCGAGGCTGACGCTCAGGTGTTCGAGCAATTGCTCGGCCTGTGTCGCGTCTTCGGGCGTACTGATGGGGGCGGCGACGCTTTGCAGTACGTCCAGCGGGACATCTTCCTGCAGCGTGCGGGCTTGAATCCGGCGCGAACGCAGGTGGTCGAGCGCCAGGTTGCGCGCTGTCTGGTAGACGAAGGGTTCGAGGTGATCAATCGGCCGCTCGCTGAGGGCCCGGGTGACGCGCAGGTAGGTTTCCTGCAACAGGTCCTCGGCGGTGCTGTGGTTATTCACCATCCGCTGCAAGGTGCGTAGCAGAATCACCCGTTGGGTGAGAAAGACTTGGTTGAAGCGAGATTGGCTCACAGTGATACCAGACTGATATGCAGTTAATGATAATGCTTATCATCAACTCAAATGGCAAGTGGCACTTTGAGAGGGTGCGAAGATCCCTGCTGCTCGTTCCCACGCTCAGCGTGGGAATGCATTCCTGTGACGCTCCGCGTCGCCACTTAACAGCGGGACGCGGAGCGTCCGAAGCGGCATTCCCACGCAGAGCGTGGGAACGATCTCGCTGCGTTGCCTGTTTATTCGGCGTTGCAGAGCGCCAGGCAGTTATCCAGCATACGGTTGGAGAAGCCCCACTCGTTGTCGTACCAGGCCAGCACTTTCAGCAATTTGCCACTGACTTTGGTGTGGTTGGCATCGAAGATCGACGACAGCGGGTTATGGTTGAAGTCACTGGAAACCAGCGGCAGGGTGTTGTAGCCGAGGATTTTCGAGTGCTGGCTGGCTTCTTTGAGCAGGGCGTTGACTTGCTCGGCCGTGGCTTCTTTCTTCAGTGTCACGGTGAGGTCGACCAGCGACACGTTGATCACCGGCACGCGCACCGCCATGCCGGTCAGCTTGCCCGCCAGTTCCGGCAGCACCAGGCCGACCGCTTCAGCGGCGCCGGTCTTGCTTGGGATCATGTTCTGGGTGGCCGAGCGCGCGCGGTACGGGTCGGTGTGGTAGACGTCGGTCAGGTTCTGGTCGTTGGTGTAGGCGTGAATGGTGGTCATCAGGCCGTTTTCGATACCCAGCTCGCGGTGCAGCACCTGGGCGACCGGCGCCAGGCAGTTAGTGGTGCAAGAGGCGTTGGAGATGATCTGGTGGGATTGACGCAAAATGTCATGGTTTACGCCATAGACCACGGTGGCGTCGGCGCCCTTGGCCGGGGCCGAGATGATCACCTTGCGCGCGCCGGCGGTAATATGCGCGGCAGCCTTGTCACGGTCGGTGAACAGACCGGTGCATTCGAATACCACGTCGATCTTGTGCGCAGCCCACGGCAGGTCGGCCGGGTTGCGGATGGCGCTTACGGCGATCCGGTCACCATTGACGGTCAGGCTTTCCTGATCGTGGGCAACCTCTGCTTCGAAAGTACCGTGTACGGTGTCGTATTTGAGCAGGTGGGCATTGATCGAACTGTCGCCCAGATCATTGATGGCGACGATCTGCAAATCCTGGCGGTAGCCTTGGGTATACAGTGCGCGCAGGACATTACGGCCGATACGGCCAAAACCATTGATTGCGATACGAAGAGTCATTGGAAAGTGCCTGTCGTCGATTTGTTGTAAGAATTACAAGATTATTCGCATAAAAATAGAAAACAAGCCTTTTTAGTGGCAATATTTTGTTCAATCTACAACGAGTGACCTGAATCAACTGGTCCGATGATCCAAACGACACCCTGCCATCCCATGCGCTGCGGGCGTTTGATCAGCATAGACACTCAGGTCGCCACATCCGTTAGCCTGGAGTTCTACACATGCATCCCCGCGTTATTGAGGTCACCGAACGGCTTATCGCCCGCAGTCGTGCAACCCGCGAGGCTTACCTTGCGCTCATTCGCGGCGCCGCCAGCGACGGCCCGATGCGCGGTAAGCTGCAATGCGCCAACTTCGCCCACGGCGTAGCCGGTTGTGGCACTGAAGATAAAAATAGCCTGCGCATGATGAATGCCGCCAACGTGGCAATTGTTTCGTCATATAACGACATGCTCTCGGCGCACCAGCCGTACGAACATTTTCCTGAACAGATCAAAAAAGCCCTGCGTGAAGTCGGCTCGGTCGGCCAGTTCGCCGGCGGTACGCCCGCCATGTGCGACGGCGTGACCCAAGGCGAGCCCGGCATGGAGCTGAGCCTGCTCAGCCGTGAAGTCATCGCGATGTCCACGGCGGTAGCGCTGTCCCACAACATGTTCGACGCGGCGCTGATGTTGGGCATCTGCGACAAGATCGTCCCTGGCCTGATGATGGGCGCGCTGCGCTACGGCCACCTGCCGATGATCTTCGTACCGGGCGGCCCGATGCCCTCGGGCATTTCCAACAAGCAGAAGGCTGACGTGCGCCAGCGCTACGCCGAAGGCAAGGCCACTCGCGAAGAGCTGCTGGAATCGGAGATGAAGTCCTACCACAGCCCCGGCACCTGCACCTTCTACGGCACCGCCAACACCAACCAGCTGTTGATGGAAGTGATGGGCCTGCACTTGCCGGGCGCCTCGTTCGTCAACCCGTACACGCCGCTGCGTGACGCGCTGACCCGCGAGGCCGCGCACCAGGTCACACGCCTGACCAAGGCCAATACCAACTTCACGCCGATCGGCGAGATCGTTGACGAAAAATCCATCGTCAACTCCATCGTCGCGCTCAACGCCACCGGCGGTTCCACCAACCACACCCTGCACATGCCGGCCATCGCCATGTCGGCGGGCATCATCCTGACCTGGCAGGACATGGCCGACCTCTCCGAGGTGGTGCCGACCCTGTCCCACGTGTACCCGAACGGCAAAGCCGACATCAACCACTTCCAGGCCGCGGGCGGCATGTCGTTCCTGATCCGCGAACTGCTCGAAGCCGGGCTGCTCCACAACGACGTCAACACCGTGGCCGGTCACGGCCTGAGCCGCTACACCCAGGAACCCTTCCTGGTCGACGGTGAACTGGTGTGGCGCGAAGGCCCGATCGAAAGCCTCGACGAAACCATCCTGCGCCCGGTGGCCCGCGCGTTCTCGCCGGAAGGTGGTTTGCGTGTGATGGAAGGCAACCTCGGCCGTGGCGTGATGAAAGTCTCGGCCGTGGCCCTGGAACACCAGATTGTCGAAGCACCGGCCGTAGTATTCCAGGATCAACAGGACCTGGCGGACGCGTTCAAGGCAGGCCAGCTGGAAAAAGACTTTGTCGCCGTGATGCGCTTCCAGGGCCCGCGCTCCAATGGCATGCCTGAACTGCACAAAATGACGCCGTTCCTCGGTGTGTTGCAGGACCGTGGCTTTAAAGTGGCGTTGGTGACAGACGGGCGTATGTCCGGCGCGTCGGGTAAGATTCCCGCCGCGATCCACGTCAACCCCGAAGCTCAAAGCGGCGGGCCGCTGGCGCGGGTCAAAGATGGCGATATCATTCGCGTCGATGGCGTCAAAGGCACCTTGGAGCTTAAGGTGGACGCCGAAGAATTTGCAGCGCGCACGCCTGCCACGGGCCTGTTGGGCAATAACGTGGGGGCCGGTCGCGAGCTGTTTGCATTTATGCGCTTGGCCGCAAGCTCCGCAGAGCAGGGCGCCAGCGCCTTTACCTCTGCCTTGGAGACGCTTAAGTGAAGCTTGCGCTGGTCGGTGATATTGGCGGTACAAACGCCCGTTTTGCGTTGTGGCGGGATCAGGCGCTGCACTCGATTCGCGTGCACGCCACGGCGGATCACACCAGCCCTGAGGAGGCCATCAAGGTCTACCTCAAGGAAGAAGGCCTGCACATCGGCGACATCGGCGCGGTGTGCCTGTCGGTCGCCGGGCCGGTGAGTGGCGATGAATTTAAATTCACCAACAATCACTGGCGCCTGAGCAAAAGTGCATTCTGCAAAACCCTGCAAGTGGATGAACTGCTGCTGGTCAACGACTTCACCGCCATGGCCCTGGGCATGACGCGCCTCAAACCCGACGAATTCCGCGTGGTCTGCGAAGGCACCCCGGAGCCGTGGCGCCCAGCCGTGGTGATCGGCCCGGGCACCGGCCTGGGCGTCGGCACCTTGCTGGACCTGGGCGAAGGCCGTTACGCGGCGCTGCCGGGCGAGGGCGGGCATGTCGACCTGCCGCTGAGCAGCCCGCGTGAAACCCAGCTGTGGCAGCACATCTACACTGAAATCGGCCACGTCAGTGCCGAAACCGCGTTAAGCGGTGGCGGCCTGCCCCGTGTGTACCGCGCGATTTGCGCGGTCGACGGGCACACCCCGGTGCTGGACACGCCCGAAGCCATTACGGCGGCGGGGTTGGCCGGCGACCCGGTGGCAATGGAAGTCTTGAACCAGTTCAGTATCTGGCTGGGCCGTGTGGCGGGTAACAACGTACTGACCACCGGTGGGCGCGGTGGGGTGTATATCGTGGGTGGGGTGATTCCACGGTTTGCCGACTTCTTTATCAACAGCGATTTTGCCAAGAGTTTTAGCGACAAAGGCTGCATGAGCGACTACTTCAAAGGCATTCCGGTGTGGTTGGTGACGGCGCCGTATTCCGGGTTGACCGGGGCGGGTGTGGCGCTTGAACAGGCTTTTGCGTAGGGGCTGATGGCCTCATCGCAGGCAAGCCAGCTCCCACACTTTGAAATGCATTCCAAATGTGGGAGCGGGCTTGCCCGCGATAGAGGCCTGAAGGGCAAAAAATGACTTAAGCTTGGCCATAACAACAAGGAGGACCCCGTGAGCGTAATCAGTAAATCGATTCTCCTCGTCGACGACGACCAGGAAATCCGCGAATTGCTGCAAACCTACCTCAGTCGCGCCGGCTTCCAGGTGCGTGGCGTGTCGGATGGTGCGGGGTTCCGCCAGGCGATGAACGAGGCGCCGTGTGACTTGGTCATTCTTGATGTGATGTTGCCCGACGAAGACGGTTTCAGCCTCTGCCGCTGGATTCGCCAGCACCCGCGCCAGGCGCAGGTGCCGATCATCATGCTCACTGCCAGCTCCGACGAAACCGACCGCGTGATCGGCCTGGAGCTGGGCGCCGACGACTACATCGGCAAGCCGTTCAGCCCCCGCGAGCTGCAAGCGCGGATCAAGGCCTTGTTGCGCCGTGCCCAGTTTGGCCAGGAGCGCAGCAGCGGTGGCGATGTGTGGGTGTTCGATGAATGGCGCCTGGACATGATCAGTCACCGCCTGTTTCACATCGACGGCGAAGAGGTGATCCTCTCCGGCGCCGACTTCGCCTTGCTCAAATTGTTTCTCGACCACCCCCAACAGATTCTCGACCGCGACACCATCGGCAACGCCACCCGTGGCCGCGACCTGATGCCGCTGGACCGTATCGTCGACATGGCCGTCAGCCGCCTGCGCCAACGCCTGCGCGACACCGAAAAACCCCCACGGCTGATCCGCACCGTGCGCGGCAGCGGTTATCAACTGGCAGCCAGCGTGGTTGCCGGCAATGCCCACTGAGCATGTAACCGAACGCCGCCGCCGCTTCCCGGTGCCGCGTTCACTGCTGGGGCGCATGCTGCTGTTGACCTTGCTCGCGGTGCTGTTCGCCCAAACACTCTCCAGCGTGATCTGGGTTTCGCAATTGCGTGCCACCCAGCTCGAAGGCCTGGTCACCAGCGCCCGCAGCCTTGCGCACTCGATGACGGCCAGCGTGAGTTATTTCCGTTCGCTGCCGGTGGCCTACCGCCCGCTGGTGCTGGACCAGCTGCGCAGCATGGGCGGCACGCGGTTTGTGGTGACCCTCAACGACCGCCCCCTGGACATGCAGATATTGCCGCAGACCCCGCGCAAGCAGGCGGTGCTGCAAGCCGTGGATGAAGTGTTGCGCCAGACCCTGGGCGGCGACGTGCATATCTCGGTGGAGTTCGTCAGTGCCGAAGACCTGCGTATTTTCAACGCCGGCTTGAAGCTCGATGAACTGCCGCGTTCCTGGGCGCATTACGCGTTGACCCTGGAGCCGGTAAACCCGCCGGTGCTGGTCACGCAGATTCAGCTGGCGCCCGGCGAATGGCTGTACATCGCCTCGCTGCTGCCCGAGCCCTACACCAGCCTTGAAGAACAAGGCCTGCCGTCGCAGCAGGTGTGGTTTATCGTGCTGACCAGTGGCTTCCTGCTGCTGTTTATCGGCCTGTTGGTGCACTGGCAGAGCCGGCCACTCAAGCGCCTGGCACGGGCGGCGCGGGACATGTCGCTGGGCGCGGACGTGGAGCCGGTGGCCGAAGGCGGCGGCAGTGAAGTGGTGGAAGTGGGCCGTGCGTTCAACGCCATGCGCGAACGCATCAGCCGTTACCTGACCGAACGCAGCCAATTGTTCAGTGCCATTTCCCACGATTTGCGCACGCCGATCACGCGCCTGCGCCTGCGCGTGGAACTGCTCGAAGACGAAAACCTGCAAACCAAATTCGGCCGCGACCTGGACGAGTTGGAGTTGTTGGTCAAAGGCGCGCTGCAGTGCGTAAAAGACACTGACATTCACGAAAACATCGAGCCGGTCGACCTCAATCACGTGCTCGATTGCCTGGTGGAGCCTTACCTGGCGCCCAACGGCAACGGCCGCATCACCCAGGACGGGCGAGCCCTGGCGCCGTACGCGGGCAAGCCGCTGGCGCTCAAGCGCTGCATCGGCAACCTGATCGACAACGCCTTGAAGTATGGGCAGAACGCGCATTTGCATATCGAAGATGATGGTGTGTTGTTCATCTTGCACGTTGATGATGAAGGGCCGGGCGTTCCGGAACAGCGCCTGGAGCAAGTGTTTGAACCGCACTTTCGGTTGGCCGGCCAGCAACAGGGTTATGGCTTGGGCTTGGGCATTGCGCGCAACATCGCTCACAGCCATGGCGGCGAGGTGAGTTTGCAGAATTTGCGTGAGGGTGGTTTGCGCGTGACTTTGCAGCTTCCGCGAACCCTGGACTAACGCACACCGAGGATCAAATGTGGGAGCTGGCTTGCCTGCGATGGCGGTGTATCAGTCGAACATTCGCTGCCTGACCCACCGCTATCGCAGGCAAGCCAGCTCCCACAATGATACTTGCGGTGAGTCAGATGCTTTGGCGCAATCTGGCCAAGTCTCTTAAGGGCGGCGCTCCAAACAACCGGCTGTACTCCCGGCTGAACTGCGACGGGCTTTCATACCCCACCCGATACCCCGCCGCCGAGGCTTCCAGCCCTTCGGCAATCATCAACCGCCGCGCTTCCTGCAAGCGCAGTTGCTTCTGGTATTGCAGCGGGCTCATCGCGGTGATCGCCTTGAAACGGTGGTGCAAGGTCGAGACGCTGAGGTTCACTTCCTTGGCCAGGTCATCAATACGCAGCGGCTGTTCATAGTTGCCGTTCAACCACTTGATCGCCTGGCTCACGCGATGGCTCTGACTGTTGGCCACGGCGATTTCATACAGCCGATAACCCTGCGGCCCACGCAGCAGGCGATACAGAATCTCGCGGTTGATCAACGGCGCCAGCATCGCGATGTCTTTGGGGCTGTCCAGCAGGCGCGCCAGGCGCAGCACGGCATCCAGCAGTTGGGTGTCGATGCGGTCGACATACATGCCGCGCGATGTCGGGCGGGAGGGCACGCCCATCGGGCCGGCCTCGGCGATCAGTGCGGTCAGCTGCGCCGGGTCGATGTTGATGCGCACTGACAGGTTCGGGTCTTCCGGCGTGGCGTCGATGATCCGCCCGGCCACCGGCATCGCAACCGAGAACACCAGATAGTTGAGTGGGTCGTAGGCAAATATCTCGTCGGCCAGGCGCACTTCCTTGCTGCCGCTGGCGAGGATGCACAACGCCGGCTCCACCAGCACCGGCATAAAGTCGCGCGGCGTGTTGTGGCGGTTGAGAAACAGCGAGGTGATCGCCGTGCCGTAGGAACCGTCTTCCCAGGTATGCCGATGCACGATACCGGCGAGTTCGGCGCGCTGTTTTTCCATCTCGGCATCGAGGGGAATGGGCTTGGGGTCCGGCGACGACATGGGGTGTCCTCTACACGCTTGTTTGATGGGCCCAGCTTAGCGGCGGCTTTTGAAAAGGTGTTACGTCGATTCTGCACAATCCTTGCCTGATCCTGCGAGAGGTCGCGAATCAGGCAAGTACCTGGGCTGTCATGTGCCTGAAATACTGAGCATGGGCCTGGAATAAACCCTGGGGGCCAAACGTCTTATCTACGCTTCTCGCAGGATTGTGCAATAAGCCTGCAGGAATTGACTAACCGCGCCCACACCCGCGCCGTTATCTTTGATCCTGTGGCAACACGCCCTCACAGTGCTTGCCGAGCATCACTTCTCAACGGGAGAGTCGAACATGTCCACCCCCATTCCCGCGAGCCATATGGCCTTTATCCGTGCCCGTACCGGGTGCAGCACCGAACTCGGTGCACGCTTGAGCAGTTTGATCGAACCCGGCCGTCAGGCGCAGGGTTGCCTGCAATTCTCGTTGCAGCATTCCCAGGTCGATCCCGATGTATGGCTGGTCTCGGGCTTCTGGAGCAGCGAGCAGGCGATGAGCGCCTACTTCAACTCTCCGGCGCTGATGATCTTTAGCGAGCTGTTGAACGACATGGTCGTGCGCAGCATGGACTTCCAGACCTTCACCGATGCATCCGCCGCGCATGCCTACGGCGAGTACCTGCAACTGGCCGGTTAACGGTTAGAATGGCCGACTTTCCATTGGCCAGGACCTGCAACATGGCACGTAAAGAGTTTGCCCATCACGAAGCCGTTTCCGCCTTGGTGCGTGAAGAAGAAGGTGGCTACAGCGCTGCCATCGCCGTCAAGGCACTGGATGGCATGGGCGCACCCAAGTTTCACAAGATCCTTGAAGGACAGACGTTCAAGACCGCCGACGACGCCGACGATGCGGCTGCCGCGCAATTGCAGCGGTTGGTCGATGTGGACGAAGAAGGTCAACTGACTTGGTCGCCTGCCGCTAACTAAACACCACCACCGATCCAATGTGGGAGCGGGCTTGCCCGCGATAGCGGAGTGTCAGCCAGCCAATAAGTCGGCTGTCAGGCCCTCATCGCGGGCACGCCCGACTCCCACATGGGTCTGTGGTGTTTGTTCGCAGGTATTTCAATCAGCGAGGGCGATACATCTTGAACAACGCCTCCGGCCCCAGCTGGAAGTAATCCGCCGGCCCACCACCGCGCAAGATCGGCTCGGCAGCGGCGGTGTCGTAGATCCCATCCTTGAGCAGCCATTTGGCAATGTGCACCGCGACCACCTCGCCTAACACCAGCCAGCTTGGCACCAACTCTTTGTCCGCACGCTGTAGCTGAATGATCTGCGTCACCTTGCATTCGAACGACACCGGGCTTTCGCCCACGCGCGGCACACCGACGATTTTCGAGGCGACCGGCGTCAGGCCCGACAACTCGAACTCATTCACCTGCGGCGAGACCGCCGCGCAGCTCTGGTTCATCTGCTCGGCCAACGGGCGAGTGGCCAGGTTCCATACAAACTCGCCGGTCTGTTCGATGTTGTTCAGGCTGTCTTTGCGCCCGACACTGGAAAACCCAATGATTGGCGGAATGTAGTTGAACGCATTGAAGAAGCTGTAAGGCGCCAGGTTCAGCTGGCCTTCGCGGTCATGGGAAGAAATCCAGCCAATCGGCCGTGGGCCGACGATGGCATTGAACGGATCGTGGGGCAGGCCGTGGCCGTTGGCGGGTTCGTAGAAGTGGATATCGTCAGACATGGGCCGGGGTTCCTGCTGCGGGGTTCTGGGAGGTAGCCATAGTGCAAGCCATAACGGCGAATTTCCATTGGCCGTATGGAATTTTCATTGATTGCCCACCTATTTTTCACGGCCCTGCGTTCAGTCTGCGCCCCAGGTCGACACCCCTATAAGTCGGCCCAATGAAAGACTGAGCTTCGGAGCCTTCTGCACCATGAACAAACTTCCTCAGATCACCCTGGCGTTCTGGGTCATGAAAATCTGCGCAACCACCCTGGGCGAAACGGCCGGGGATTTGCTGTCGATGACCTTGAACGTCGGTTACGCCATCAGCTCGATGATCCTGATCAGCGTGTTTTTCGTCACCCTGGTGACGCAACTCTGGTCGAAAACCTACAACCCGGTGCTCTACTGGCTGGTGATCCTGTCCACCAGCACGGCCGGCACCACTATGTCTGACTTCATGGACCGTACGCTCGGCCTGGGATATGCCGCAGGGTCGATGATCCTGATCGTGATCCTGATGATCATCTTTGCGCTGTGGCGTTTGAGCGGCGACTCGCTGAACGTGAACAAGGTCCAGACGTTTCGCGGTGAGCTGTTTTACTGGATGGCGATTCTGTTCTCCAACACCTTGGGCACCGCGCTGGGCGACTTCCTGGCGGACGACTCGGGGCTCGGCTTTGCCGGGGGCGCGTTGCTGATCGGCGCGGCCATTGTGGCAGTGGTAGCACTCAAATACTTCACCCAACTGTCGTCGGTGCTGTTGTTCTGGGTGGCATTTGTACTGACCCGGCCGTTTGGCGCGACCCTGGGCGACTTCCTCACCAAACCCTACGAAAAGGGCGGGCTGGATTTCGGCACCATCGGCTCATCGGCGGTGTTGGCGGCGGTGCTGGTGGTGATGATTGCGGGGGCGTCGTATGCGCAGCGCCGGTATGGTCGTCCGCAGTCCGTAGAGCTGACATGACGCTTTTTTGGAAGCGCTAAAGAACTAAATGTGGGAGCGGGCTTGCTCGCGAATGCGGTCTATCAGTCACTGATGTATTGACTGACACTGCGCTTTCGCGAGCAAGCCCGCTCCCACATTTTTTACCGCGTTAAACCTTTAGTCTGTGGTGATACGAGAGTGCTTGCGGGTGTCCTTCATGGTCACGTAGACCACCAGCGACACGGCAATGCACGCCGTCACATACCAGTAGTAACCGGTTTCCATACCGATGCTCTTGAACCACAGCGCGATGTATTCAGCAGTGCCGCCGAAGATCGACACGGTCAGCGCATACGGCAGGCCCACGCCGAGGGCGCGAATTTCGGTCGGGAACAGTTCAGCTTTCACTACTGCGTTGATCGAGGTGTAGCCGCTGACGATGATCAGCGCCGCCATGATCAGGAAGAACGCGCCCCACCAGCTTTGGATGGTGTGCAGGGTGGTGAGGATCGGCACGGTGAACAGCGTGCCAAGGATGCCGAAGGCGATCAGGATTGGGCGCCGGCCGACTTTATCGGACAGCCCGCCGACCAAGGGTTGCAGGCACATGAACAGAAACAGCGTGGCGGCCGAGATGGTGGTGGAGTCGGAGATGCTCATGCCGACGGTGTTCACCAGGTATTTCTGCATGTAGGTGGTGTAGGTGTAGAACGCCAGGGTGCCGCCCATGGTCAGGCCGACCACGGTCAACACTTCCTTGGGGTGGCGCATCAAGGTGCGCATGGCGCTTTCCTTGGCTTTTTCCTTTTTGGTGAACGACTCGGTTTCTTCCATGCCGCGACGCAGGAACAGCGCGACCACTGCGCACAAGGCGCCGATGGCGAACGGGATGCGCCAGCCCCAGGCGTACAACTGCTCGGTGGTCAGCACTTGCTGCAGCACGATCAACACCGCCAGGGCGATGAGCTGGCCGGAGATCAGGGTCACATATTGGAAGCTGGAGAAGAAACCGCGACGTTCCTTGGTCGCCATCTCACTCAGGTAGGTCGCCGAGGTGCCGTACTCGCCACCCACCGACAGGCCTTGCAGCAAACGCGCGAACACCAGCAGGATCGGCGCGCCGATGCCGATGGTGTCGTAACCCGGGGTCAGCGCGATCAGCAGCGAGCCGAAGCACATCAGCAAGACTGAGGCCATCAGCGCGGCCTTGCGGCCCTTGTAGTCGGCGTAGAGGCCCATCAGCCAGCCACCGATCGGGCGCATGATGAAGCCCACGGCGAAGATCGCGGCGGTGTTCATCAACTGGGCGGTGGAGGAGCCGGCGGGGAAGAAGGCTTTGGCGAAGTACAGCGAGAAGGCGGCGTAGACGTACCAGTCATACCACTCGACCATGTTGCCGACGGAGCCGCTGAAGATCGATTTGATCCGGCTGGACGTTGTGCGTTCTTTGGCCGGCACAGCCGCCGACCCCAAAGGCAAGGTGTTGGAGTTATCCATTGAAGGATCCTTCATCTAATTGTTTTTGTGGAGCGGCGCGAACGCTGCCTGGTTCGGCTATAGCAGAAGCTGTGCCAAGTAGATGAGGGCCCGGTTTAGAAGGGTTTCAGAATGTTTTTGAGCGGAAAGTTGCTGATGGTTTGAGGGGGGTGAGCGGAAATCCGCTTATGGCGACTGCCCCTTTCGCGAGCAAGCCCGCTCCCACATTCGATCCCATTTCAACTGGAGAGATGCGGTCGAATGTGGGAGCGGGCTTGCTCGCGAAGGCGTCCTGCCAGGCAATACAAAAGTCGGCCTACAGGAAGGTATCCCGCACCAACCCATGCCGCTGCATCTTTTCATTAAAGGTGCGACGCGGCAGTTGCAACTCCGCCAGCACCGCCTTGATATCACCCTTGTGCCGAACCAGCGCCGCTTTCAGGCAATGCGCTTCAAATGCCTCCTGCTGCGCCGCCAACGATTGCCCGGCCTCGATACCTTCCGGTTCCGGCTCACCCAGGCCCAGCACTTGGCGTTCGGCGACGTTGGCCAGTTCGCGCACATTCCCTGGCCAATCATGGCTGAGCAACCGTCCCAGTTGCGCACCGCTCAAGGGTTCGGCGCTGCGGCCCAGGCGCTCGGCAGCGCTGTGGGCAAAGTGGTCAAACAGCAGCGGAATATCTTCGCGGCGCTCGCGCAGCGGTGGCAGGCGCAATTGCGCGACGTTCAGGCGGTAGGCCAGGTCTTCGCGAAAACGCCCGGCGCGTGCCTCTTCCAGCAAGTCCGGCTTGGTCGCGGCGATAATGCGTAAATCCACGTGAATACTTTGGTTGGAACCCAGTCGCTCCAGCTTCTGCTCCTGCAACACGCGCAGCAGCTTCACCTGCTGGGCCAGCGGCATGCTTTCGATTTCATCCAGGAACAACGTGCCGCCGTGGGCGTATTCCAACTTGCCGATGCGCTTGCCCTGGGCGCCGGTGAACGCGCCACTTTCGTGGCCGAACAATTCGGCTTCAAACAGCTGCTCGGGGATGGCGGCGCAGTTGAGCGCTACAAACGGCTTTTTCGCGCGCGGGCCGAAATCATGCAGGCAGCGCGCGACCAATTCCTTGCCGCTGCCCGTCTCGCCACGGATCAACACATTGACCGGCAAGCTCGCCAGGTCCAGCACCTGGCGGCGCAAATTCTGCAAGCCGCGGGACACGCCCAGCAGGCTCGACTCCAGCTGCGCTCGATGGTCGGCCTGTTGATGCAGGCGCCGGTTCTCCAGGATCAGCCCGCGTTTGTCCAGGGCGCGCCGCAGGCTATTGAGCAGGGCGTCGGGGCTGAAGGGTTTTTCCAGAAAATCGTAGGCCCCGTCGCGCATGGCTTCCACCGCCATCGGCACATCGCCGTGGCCGGTGAGCAATATCACCGGCAGGTCGGCATCGCGGCGCCGTACTTCGGCCAACAACTCCAGGCCACTGAGGCCGGGCATGCGCACGTCGCTCAAGATCACGCCGGGGAAATCCTTGGGCAGTTGCGCCAAACATTCCTCGGCGCGGCTGAACAACTGCACGGCAAACCCCGACAGGCTCAACCATTGTTCGACGGCCGTGCGAATACTGGCTTCGTCATCGACCACAATCACTGCATTCAACATAGGTCGGGCGTCTCCAGCGCAATGGGCAAGGTCAGGGTGAATATGGCGCCGTCGCCACGGTTGCCGGCGAGCAGGCGCCCGCCCAATTCATGCACGATAGCGTAGGACACCGCCAGCCCAAGGCCGAGGCCGTCGCCCACGGGCTTGGTGGTAAAGAACGGGTCGAACACACTGTTCAAGTGTTCTTCGGCAATCCCGCCGCCGCTGTCGCTGACGGTCAGCCGCCACAGTTGTTGGTCGGCGTGCAGGCGGATTTCCAGGCGTTTGCGCGGCTTGTCGGCCATTGCGTCGAGGGCGTTGCGCAGCAGGTTGATCAGCACCTGTTCCAGGCGGATCGCGTCGCCGCGTACCCAGGCGGGGCGCGTCAGGTCCAGCACCACGCCGATGGCTTCGTCGCGCAGGCGTGCATCGAGCAAGTGCAGGGATTGGTCGACCACCGTGGCCAAATCCAGCTTTTCACGCAGGCCGCTCGGGCTTTTGCGCGCGAAGGTCTTGAGGTGGCCGGTGAGTGCGGCCATGCGTGTGAGCATATCGTCCAGCGGCGTCAGCGCCTGATAGGCATCGTCCACGCGGCCATGGTCCAGCAGCAGGCGCAAGGTCGCCAACTGCATGCGTTGCGCGGTCAGCGGTTGATTGATTTCGTGGGCGAGGGCGGCGGACATCTGGCCCAATGCAGCCAACTTGGCCGATTGCACCAGACCATCCTGAGCCGTGCGCAGCGCCTGGGTGCGTTCCTCGACCAACTGCTCCAGCTCTTCACGGCTGCGTTGGCGCAAGCGGGCCAGGCGCCAGCGCTGGGTCAGGAACAGCACCAGAAACACCAGGGCCAACCACGACCCGGCGGCGGCGAGGCCGGCGTTGCGTTGGTCTTCAAAGGCAAATTGGGGTTTGCGCAGCAGGTGCAGCGTCCAGCCTTCGGCCTTCAGCGGCAGCGATTCCCAGATGTAATTGGCATTGCCGTCGGGACCATTGACGCGCATCAGGTGGCTGTTTTCGCCGAAGCGCTGCAGGGTGCTGGTTTCCAACGGCTGCAGTTGTTTTTTGTCGTACTGGCGGGTGGCCTTGAGCTCGGCGAGGTCACTGGCCGACAGCGGTCGCAGGTTGCGGTAACGCCAACCCGGCTGGTTGGCAATAAACACAATGCCGCGCGCGTCGCTGACCAGCAGCAGGTCATTGCCCTGGGCCCATTCGCGTTCGAGTTCAGGGAATTCCAGCTTCACGACCATGGCGCCGAGGAACTGGTCGTGCTCGTCGACCACTGCGCTGGAGAGGAAGTAACCTGGAATCCCGGTGGTTACGCCGACGGCATAAAAACGCCCGGTGCCCTGGCTCAAGGTCTGGCTGAAATAAGGGCGAAACGCATAGTTGTGTCCCACATAACTGCTCGGCAGGTTCCAGTTGCTGGCGGCCACGGCCAGGCCGGTGCGGTCCATCAGTTCGAGCGTGGAAGACTGCGCGGCGCCGTTGATGCGCTCCAACTTGCGGTTAAGCACGTTCTGAGTCGTGGCATCCACCGGGTTTTTCAACGCGCTGATCATCTCCGAGTCCAGCGCCAACACGGCGGGCAGGGCGCGGTAGCGTTCGATCAGCGTGTGCAGGGAGTTGCCATAGAGCGTGAGCTGTTGATTGGCGCGAGCGGCGTCATCGACCAGGGCTTGGCGTTCGGCATGGCGAGTGGCCAAGGCCGCGGCCAGCACCGCACCAGCGATGATCAGCAGGGAGTAGAAGGTCAGGCGCAACGGGCGTGGGATCGCGATCATACGGTGATGAACAGGCACGGGAAGGGGCGAGCACCATAGCATGAGCCGCCTGGAACTTGTGGCGAGCGGGTTTGGGTGGGAGCTGGCTCGCCTGCGATGGCACCAATCCGGTGTGCCTGACTTACTGAGGTGTCTGCATCGCAGGCAAGCCAGCTCCCACATGAGCGAGTTCGCCATAAAAAAGGCGACTGGGCCGTGGGGCCGCAGTCGCCTTTTCCTTGCAGTGAGGTGCTTACTGCACTTCTACCGCCAGGCTTTCACTGATCTTTTTCTGCCAGATGGCAGGACCGGTGATGTGCACGGATTCGCCCTTGCTGTCGACAGCAACGGTGACCGGCATGTCTTTCACGTCGAACTCGTAGAT